>JANODX010000152.1:0-21207 GCA_031412915.1 Vicinamibacteria bacterium
GATGCGGGAAATCTGCAAGTCCGGTTCGATGAGGGGGCGCTGGAAACGGGTCTACGGCTGGTCTCAACGTGGCACGAAGCTGGAAACGGCGGATACTGGCAAGACCGACCTACGAGATACCGCGCCAGCGCCCTACTCCACGCCCTTCGACAAGCTCAGGGGCCACCCGAACCTTGCCTGCGATACGATCCGGCGCGATGTCCGATGCGCCTCTGAGCAAGCTCGACGCGAAGCTGGAACAGCTTCCGACGTCGTCCGGCGTCTACATGTTCAAGAACGCCCTTGGCGCGATCATCTACGTCGGCAAGGCGCGCGTGCTCAGGAATCGCGTGCGCTCGTACTTCCTCGCTTCGCACGAAGGGGCGTTTCAGAAGGCGTCGATGGTGGCCGAGATCGCCGATCTCGACATCCTGGTCACGGACAGCGAAGGCGAGGCTCTGGCCCTCGAGAACAATCTCATCAAGCGCCACCAGCCGCACTACAACGTCCTGCTGCGCGACGACAAGAATCATCCCTATCTGAAGCTGACCCTCAGCGAGACGTATCCCCGCCTCCACATCGTTCGCAAGGTCGCGGAAGACAAGAGTGCTTACGGCGGTCCGTACATTCCCGCACATCTCGGCCGGAAGACCGCTTCGCTCGTCCACCGAATCTTCGGCGTCCGTTCGTGCCGCGAGAAGCTCGACGGGCGGCGCGGCCGTCCCTGCCTCCAGTATCAGATCCATCGCTGCCTGGCCCCGTGCGTCGCCTCGATCTGCTCCGTCGAGGACTACCGCAGGTCGTGCGCTGAGGCCGCCAAGTTCCTCGAAGGCCGCACCGACGAGGTTCTGAAGGATCTGCGCGCCAGCATGATCAAGGCCGCCGAGGAGGAACGCTACGAGCACGCCGCCACCGTGCGCGACTCCATCCAGGCGCTGGAGCGGATGGACCTGCCCCAGAAGATCACCACCGCCGAAACCGACGAGCGCGATGTCTTTGGCATTCACCTCGAGGAAGGCCGCGCTTCGCTCCAGGTCTTCTGCGTCCGCGAGGGGCGGGTGGCCTCGAGCGAGGGCTTCCTTCTCGACCGGGTGGGCGACGAAAGCCGCATCCTCGAAGAGTCGGTCGCGCGCTTCTACGAGGGCGATCGCTACGTTCCGCGCGAGGTTCTCGTGCCGGAAGCCTTCGAAGGAATGGAGGCGCTCACCACCTGGCTCACCGCGCGCCGGGGAGCCCAGGTCCGGTTCCGGGTGCCCCAGAGGGGCGAGAAGGTCCGCCTCCTCGAACTCGTCATCGGCAATGCAAAACTCGCGCACGATCTCGAGTGGCGTCATCCAAGGAAGCGCTCGCGCGAGGTTCTGGTCTCGCTGATGGACGCCCTCGGCCTTCCCGACGAGCCCCGGCGCATCGAGTGCTTCGACATCTCGAACCTCCAGGGGTCCGACATCGTCGCCTCCATGGTCGTCTTCGAGATGGCCCTGCCCAGGAAAGCGGACTACCGGACCTTCAAGGTCAAGACCGTGGTCGGAGCGCCCGACGATTTCGCCTCCATGCGCGAAGTGGTGGGCCGGCGCTATCGAAGGCTTCTCGAAGAGGGCTCCGATCTGCCCGACCTGGTCCTGGTCGACGGCGGCCTCGGGCAACTGGGGGCGGCAGCCGAGGCCCTTGACGAGCTCGGGCTCGGCGAACTGCCGCTCGCGAGCCTCGCCAAACGCGAGGAGATCCTCCACGTCCGGGGCCGGGAAGAGCCGGTGGTCCTCGATCACTCGGCCCCCGCCCTTCAACTGATGCAGGCGGTGCGCGACGAAGCCCATCGTTTCGCGGTGAAGTTCCACCGCTTGCGGCGCGCCCATCGCACCATCGCCTCCGAACTCAACGCAATCAGGGGAGTGGGTCCAAAGGGCCGCTCCAAGCTGCTGCGCGCCTTCGGTTCGCTCAGGGGAGTGAAGGCCGCGACCGAGGCCGAGCTTGCCGCGGTGGTGGGGCCGGTTCTGGCCGCGCGCCTTTCCACGCACCTGGCCACGCGCGACCGCCCCGAAAGCGCGTAGATTCCTTCTTTCGCGGTCTTCGTGACCGCCCCGGCCCGGTCACGAAACTGCCTCCAGCCTCGCTTCCAATTCTTCAGACGAAGGACAACATCGCCATGCAGGTAAAGCAACTCAACAAAGGTGACGTACTGTGGTGGCATGGGGAGTTCGCGACCACGATCGCCTTCGTCGACAAGGGCCGGCTCGGGATAAAGACCGAAGACGGGCTGATCGGCGTGGTTGGACCGGGTGGCGTGATCGGCGAAAGCGCCCTGCTCGCCGAGGGCGGGGTAGCCCCGAAGCGCCGGGCCGCGGTGATCGCGATCGAAGAGTCGTCGGTAACCGAGTATCCGGTGAGGTTCGTCCGGGATACCCTGGGGGCGGGGGTTCCCAAGAAGGTCCTGCGCACGCTCGTCGGTCAAACCATCACCAGCGCCTGCTTCATCCTCGCCGCTCATCCCGGCGTGCCCATGGTGACGCAGTCCATGGGGGCCTTGATTCAGAGCCTTTCGGACTCGGAGGCGATGGTCGCGGAGCTGAAGAGCTGGGATGATTTCATGGCCGATTTCAGGTACCTCTTTGCCCTCCGCGATTCGGTGGGCGACCTGCGCACACGGCTGGTTCCCGCCAAGTACTTTGTCACTCGCAGCGAAGCCCTGCTCGGTGCCTCCGCGGTTCTCAAGGATTTGGTGGGCGATCCCGAAGTGGCTCAGTTCCTGGACGAGTTCGTCGCGGCCGAGAGGCAACGGATCGAAGCCGTGGAGTCGGTGTAGGCGCGAACACCCTGGGCCCAGGAGCGGATCCCTTCGCGGGGTCTTCATATCTCAGACATCGAAAGGCCGCGTGCTAGCATTCTTCAGGCTCTTCGGCCTCGATCTTTCATGCGCGTTCATGCGCAGTCTCGGGCCGCCCAAACGCCGGCCTGATCCGGCTCGGAGCTCAGAGGACGGGTCCCAAGGGAAGACCCATTTTTAATCCGGTGCCGCCAAACCTCCATGCCTGACTTCGACGCACAAAATCTAGCCCTCGGCCTGACGAACTATCTCGTCTTGCTCTTCTCGCTCTCGTTCCACGAGTCGGCTCATGCCTGGATGGCCCTCCGGCTGGGGGACGACACCGCGGCGAGCCTCGGCCGGATCACCCTCAATCCGCTTCCTCACATCGATCCCTTCGGCACCGTCCTCATGCCTCTTCTGCAGATCTTTGGCGGTCTCCCGGTGATCGGCTGGGCCAAGCCGACGCCCTACGATCCCCGCCGCTTCCGACCGGAGGTTTCCATGCGCGAGGGGCACATTTCGGTGGCGGGTGCGGGGCCCATCTCGAACCTCCTGCTCGCCCTGGTCTTTGCCCTGGTCTTCGCGGTCATCCTGCGGATCGACATTCCCGAGGAGATCAGGGTCGGGCTCTACAACCTGATGAAGGTGGGCATCGGCCTGAACGTCGCCCTCGCGGTCTTCAATCTGCTTCCCATTCCGCCCCTGGACGGCTCGCACATGCTCTCCTGGAGCCTGCCTCGTTCGCTGGGCGAGAAGTTCGACCACCTGGCGGAGAATTACGGCACCATGATCCTCTGGGTTCTCTTCCTGACCGGTCTGCTCGGCTGGCTGATCGGGCCCATCCAGCGCTTCGTGACCTTGTTCATCTTCAGACTCATCCAGTAGGCGCTCTTCCGGCAAGGCAACATGGCCACTCCCTCCAAGCCGCGCGTTCTCTCCGGCATGCGCCCCACGGGCGCCCTCCATCTGGGGCATCTCACCGGCGCCCTCGACAACTGGGTCCGCCTTCAGGACACCTACGACTGCTTCTACTGCGTCGTCGACTATCACGCTCTCACCACCGACTACGCGGATCCGTCGTCGATTCGTCAGAACGTCGTCGAGGTGACGCTCGACTGGCTGGCCGCGGGCATCGATCCCGCGCGGTCCTGCGTGTTCATTCAAAGCCTGGTTCCCGAGCACGCGGAGTTGCATCTCCTCCTCTCCATGACGACGCCCCTCTCCTGGCTGGAACGCGTGCCCACGTACAAGGAAGTTCAGCAGAATCTCGAAAGCCGGGATCTGGCGACCTACGGCTTCCTGGGTTACCCGCTCCTCCAGACCGCCGACATCATCATCTACAAGGCCGACGCGGTTCCGGTGGGCGAGGACCAGGCCCCCCACATCGAGCTCTCCCGCGAGATCGTCCGCCGGTTCAACAATTTCTATGGGCCGGTCTTCCCCGAGCCGAAGACGTTGCTGACGCCGACGCCGCGCACTCCTGGAACCGATGGTCGGAAGATGTCGAAGAGCTACTCAAATTCGATCTTTCTCAAGGACACCGAGGCGGAGATTCGATCGAAGCTCAAGACTATGGTGACCGACCCGGCGCGTCAGCGGAGGACGGACAAGGGCGACCCCGCGAAGTGTCCGGTCTTCGACCTCCACAAAGCCTTCTCCCCCCAGGCGACCCAGGACTGGGCCACCGCCGGCTGCACCACCGCCTCGATCGGCTGCATCGAGTGCAAGTCGAAGCTTTCGGACCATGTGGCGGCGCGGGTCGAGCCCATGCGCCAGAAGCGCCAGGATCTCTCCCTTCGCCCGGATACCGTGATGGACATCCTTCGCGAAGGCAGCGGTCGCGCGCGCGGCGTGGCCCAGGCCACCATGCAGGATGTTCACCGGGCCATGAAGATCGATTATTGATGCCCGCTCTGCCTGAAGACGAGCCCAGGCCCGTGGCGTCCGGCGAGCCAGAGGCCTCCTCGGCCGACCCACCGCCCCTCGCCCCGCCGGTCGCGGAGCGGGTCGAAGCGGCCGAGGCCGGCAAACTCACCGCCCCCGCGGGCTGGGAGCCCACGTTTCCCGACGACGCCCCGAAGATCCAGGTGAAATTCGAAATCCAGGACTTCGAAGGACCCCTCGACCTTCTCCTCCATCTCATCCGCCGGAACCAGATGGACATTCGCAACATCGCCATTGCCCCCATCACCAAGGCGTACATCGAGTACATCAAGCTGATGACGATCCTGAACCTCGAGGTCGCGGGCGAATTCATGGTCATGGCCGCGACCCTCATCCACATCAAGTCGAAGATGCTCGTTCCGGTGTCGCCCGCCGAGGTCGAGGAGGAGGGGGAGGATCCGCGCGAGCTCCTGATCCAGAAACTGCTGGAGTTCGAGCGGTACAAGCAGGCGGCCGGGGTCTTGAGGCAGCAATACGAGATCCGGACGGCCACCTGGATCAGGCCCGACACCGCGGTGCCCACCTTCAAGGACGACACGGGAGAAGAGATGCTCGAGGCGGGCCTCTTCGACCTGGTGTCCGCGTTCAAGGAGCTGCTCGACCGGAGGAAACTGCTGGTCCAGCTCGACGTCGAAGGCGAAGGCCGAACCCTGGACCAGGCGATCGCCGACCTCATGGGGATGATCAAGGCGGGCGAATCGCTCGAATTCATGACCGTCTTCGAGAACCTCGAGACCAAGGCCGAGATGATCCTGACCTTCATCGCGCTCCTGGAATTGATCCGCTTGAAACGCGTGAAGGTCTACCAGCGCGGCAACTTCGAGTCGATTCGCCTGTTTCGACCGGTTGGACCTGCAGACGACGCTCCCCAATTCACCAGCACTCTTTGATTCGAGTTCACAAGACAAGAGCCCTCATGCCCGAAGTGCCCGAAGTGCCCGAAGACGAAATCAAGCCAGAAGACCGCGGAGAGACTCCGGACGGGGAGGCGGTTCCCGAGGAACTCCATCCCCGGCCCGAGGAGATCCTCGCCATTCTCGAAGCCCTGACGTTCGTGGCCAAGGAACCGGTGACCATGAAGGAACTCCTGCGGGTGTTCAAGGGCATCGGCAAGGCGGTGATCGAGGCCCAGCTCCTGGAGCTCCAGAAACTGTATGCCGCGGACAATCGCGGCCTTCAGTTCATCGAGGTGGCGGGCGGCTACCAGATCACGTCCCGTCCCGAGCACAACGAATGGGTGCGGGAACTGCTCGACCCCAAGTCTCCGGCCCGGCTCTCGACCCAGGCCCTCGAGACCCTGGCCGTGATCGCGTACAAGCAGCCGGCCACTCTGCCCGAGATCATCGAATTGCGGGGGATCAAGTCGGGCGGCGTGGTCAAGACGCTGTTGGAGCGCCGGCTCATCAAGATCCTGGGCCGCAAGGAAGTGGTGGGCCGGCCCCTGCTCTACGGCACCACCAAGGAGTTTCTTCTCCAGTTCGGTCTCAAGGACCTCGACGATCTTCCGAAGATCGAAGACTTCGCCGAAATCCTGGGCGACGACGTCGATGTGGTCGGTTTGAAGCGCGCCCTCGATTCTCCCAAGCCGGTTGAGATTCCGCTCTTCGAGTCCGACCAGGACCCGCAGCAGGGCGATCTGGCGTTCGAAGGGCCCCCGGGCGACGACCCCCTCGCTTCCGAGGACGCCAAAGGCCCGACCTCATGATGGAGCGCCTGCAGAAGATTCTTTCCCGCGCCGGGATCGCCTCGCGGCGCGCCGCCGAGCAACTCATCACGGACGGGCGGGTCAGCGTGAACGGAGAACTCGTGCAGGAGTTGGGCGCCAAGGCGGATGCCTCGACGGATGCCATCCGGGTGGATGGCCGGCGGGTCAAGCCCACGGTCGAAAGCGTCTACCTGCTTCTGAACAAGCCCAAGGGTGTGGTGTCCACGAGGTCCGATCCCGAAGGCCGCACCACCGTCATGGATCTGGTTCCGAAGTTCCCCGGTCTTTATCCCGTGGGCCGGCTCGACTACTCGACCGAAGGCCTGATCCTTCTGACCAACGACGGCGCCTTCGCGGAGCGCGTGGCCCATCCGCGCTTCGAGGTGGAGCGTCGCTATCACGCGAAAGTGAAGGGCACGCCCACTCCGGAGACCCTGGCCAAGGCGAAACGCGGCATCGTCTTCGAAGGCGAGCGCCTGGCCATAGATGGCGCGCGGGTCATCGAACCGGCCGAGAACTCCTGGGTCGAAGTGCGGCTCCATGAAGGCAAACACCACGAAGTGCGCCGGCTCCTTCAAGCCCTTGGGCATCCGGTCGAAAAGCTGAGGCGGGTGGGCCTCGGGATGCTGACCACGACCGGCCTCAACGTGGGTGAGTTTCGGAGTCTCTCGCCCCGCGAGGTGGCCTCGTTCCTGCGCGGAAGGGGAAACACACGCTCCGACAAGTTCGCGAGGCCCGTCGCCCCTCCATTCCGACCCCGCAAGGGAGCCCGCCCCGAGCCCTCGGCGCCTGCCACTGCCGGGTCGGCCCCAACATCGTCGGCGCCCGGCACGGCGCGAGCGACCGGACGCGTCTCGCGTCGGCCCGAGTCCGTCGCTCGCCGGCGCCGCCCCCGGTAGGAACTGTGAACACAGCATGCTCCTGACCCCGAAGGCCAAAGATCCGAGACAAGACATCGCGGGCATTCTCATGGTCGCCCGTGGATCCCAAGGGCGAGGCGGACATGCCCTCTTGCGGGTGCGCTCCTCACCTCGGGCTGAACGGCCCCTGACCTTGTCGGAGGAGGGAATCGCTACTCGGCTCGTCGCTTATTGGGCCCGAACTCCGCAAAGGGAAACCGGCGACTCGGGCCCAAAATCCCGCAAGATGGGCATGCCCGCCTCACCCACGGGATCCACTCCATCTTCGCCCAAACCTCTGAACCGGGGAACCAAATCAGTTGCGATCTTTCGAGGGTCCTCATCAACCAAAGGCAGGAATGGATCGCGGGCTCAAACGATCTCTCGGGTCGCTGATCTGAGCAAAGATGGAGCGGGACCAGGCAGCGAGGGGGTTGCACGCACCGGGGCGTCGAGAGCGAGTCGCCGCAATCTGTCTGTGCCTTCGCGGGTCGCCGAGGCGAGCAAGGAAGACACGATGCCGAAGTTCTGTCGTCACAGTCTGACGCGCGAGCCGTACCCGGTGCGGCAACCCCCTCGCTCCCTGGTCCCGCGGGCCACAACGAAGATGCCTGCGAGACGGCTTCGGGCACTCTTGGTCCCTTCGACGCTTCGACAGAGCTCAGCGCAGGCAAGCTGAGGGACCGTTGGGCTAGGGAGCTCGCGAACCGCCACACCCGGGACACGTCAGCGGGTTTACGGTGATTGGTTAGCGTGACTTCGACGCCTTCTTCTGCCTCTCCACCTCGCGAGAAGGGCCTTGTGATCGCGATCGATGGCCCGTCCGGCTCGGGCAAGTCGAGCGTCGGTCGGGCCCTTGCGGAGGCCCTGTCCTACACGTATCTCGATACGGGAGCCATGTACCGGGCCCTGGCCTTGCGCGCGCTGGAGCAGAACATACCCAGGGACGACTCGGCCGCCCTCGCCCATCTGGCCGCCACCGCGACGATCTCCTTCGACGAGACGGGGAAGCGGGTCCTCCTCGATGGCCGCGATGTGACCGACGAGATTCGAACGCCGGAAGCTACGAAAGCCGCCTCCGAAGTGGCGAAGACGGGGGCGGTGCGCCGGGAGCTGGTACGTCGGCAGCAGGATCTTGGTCGTGCGGGCGGGGTGGTCCTCGACGGACGGGACATCGGAAGCGTCGTCTTCCCGACTGCCGAGGTGAAGTTCTACCTCGACGCCGCCCCCGAGCAGCGGGCGCGAAGACGTTTCGACGAACTGCGGATTTCGGGGCAGGAAACTTCCCTCGAGGCCGTCCTCGACGACATACGCACTCGCGACCAGCAGGACATGTCCCGCAAGAACTCGCCCCTGGTGCGCTGCGCCGATGCCGTCTACGTGGACACCACCGACCTCTCGCAAGACGAAGTCATCGGCCGCCTTCTGGCCCTGGTGCTTCAGCGAATCGACGGCAAATGAAGGTAATCTCCCCAAAGCCTTGACCACCCCAAAGAAAACTCGCATCGGCTTCGCCGGCCTCGGCCTCATGGGCCAGCGCATGGCCCCGCATTTTCTCGAGAAAGGGTACGCCCTCACCGTCTGGAATCGCACGCCCGGCAAGTGCGAAGCCTTGCGGCAGCGCGGGGCGGCGGTGGCCCCGGACCCGAAGGCGCTCGCCGCGGCCAGCGACGTCGTCTTCTCCTGCGTCGCCGATCCGGCCGCGGTCGAACGTCTGATCTTCGCCGCCGACGGTCTCATTCACGGGGCGCGGCCCGGCTTCCGTTACGTGGAAACGTCCACCATCGCACCCGACCTCGCGCGCAAGGTGGATGCGGCTTTAAGCGCCCAGGGCGCTTCCATGCTGGAAGCCCCGGTGACGGGCTCCAGGAACGGCGCCCAGAATGCCTCTCTTCTTCTCATGACCGGCGGTTCCCGTGAGATTCACGACGAGCTGCTGCCCCTTCTGCAGGTGATCGGCTCGAAGGCGATCTACTGCGGTCCCATGGGCTCCGCCTCTTTCGTCAAGCTCCTCGGGAACACCTACATCTCGTTCATGCTCGAAGCCCTCGCCGAGACCTCGGTTCTCGCGAAGAAGGCCTCAATCCCGCTCGAGACCGTTCTCGAAGTGGTGATGGCCTCGGGCTTCGCTTCCCCGTACTACACATTCAAAGGCGGCGCGCTGCTCAAGCGCGACTTCGACCAGCACTTTTCGATCGATCTTCTCGTCAAGGATCAGAACCTGATGCTCCAGGAGGCGGCCTCGCTCGGCGCCTCCATGCCGGGCCTCGTCGCCGTTCGCGACGTGTGCCAGCAGGCGCGGGATCAGGGCCTGGGTCAGGACGACATCATCGGAGTCGCAAAAGTGCTGGAGCGCGCCGCGGGAATCCAGTAGGTCAGGGTTGGCTCCGCGTCGAATCTCCCGACCGGCCGTCCGGCAAAGGCCCCGTTCAAGACCGGCCGCGTCGTCTGCGTCCCGCGTTCGCCGAAGGTCCGGTGTGGTGGCGATCATCGTGGCCGCGGGCCGGGGCGAGCGGCTGGGCGGAGACACCCCGAAGGCTTTCGTCGATCTCGGGGGCAAAACGTTGCTGCGCAGAAGTGCGGAAGCCCTGGCCGGGTGCGCCGAGGTGAGCGCCCTGGTGGTGGTCGCGCCGTCCGGGTTCGAGAAGATCGCGCGTGACGAGACGGCCCCCACGGGAAAGCTGCGCGCGGTGGTCGCGGGAGGAGTCACGAGGCAGGAATCCGTCCGGGCCGGACTGCGGCGAACCACCCCGCGCGACCTCGTGGTCCTGGTTCACGACGCGGCGCGGCCGTTTGTCGACCACGATGTCGTGGTTCGGGTGCTCGAGGGTGTAAGTGCGGAGGGCGCTGCGATTCCCGTGGCCCGGGTGGTCGATACCATCAAGCGGGTCAAGGGCGGGCGGATCGGCGAGACCCTCGACCGTGAAACCCTGGGCGCGGCCCAGACCCCCCAGGGCTTCAATCGCGCGGCGTTGCTCGGTGCTTATTCCCGCGCCGCCCGCGCCGGAGTCCCGCTCACCGACGAAGCGATGGCGATGGAGCGCGCGTCGCTGCCCGTGGCCGCGGTCGCGGGTTCGCCCGGGAACTTTAAGATCACGACCCGGGACGATCTCGTCCGGGCGCGGCGAGCGTTCGATCCCTCGCCTCCCGGGCTCCGTGTCGGCTACGGTTTCGATGTCCATCGTCTGGTCCCCAAAGTGAAGCTCCGCCTGGGCGGAGTGCACGTGGCCTCGGCCCTCGGGCTTGAAGGCCATTCCGACGGCGACGTCCTGCTCCACGCGCTGTGCGATGCGCTTCTCGGAGCCGGGGCCCTGGGAGAAATCGGCGCGCTTTTCCCGAGCCGCGACCGCACGCTTCGCGGCGCGTCGTCTTCTCTCTTCGTCCAGGAAACGCTCCGCCGCCTGGCCCAGGCCCGTCTTTCCATTGTCAATGTGGACGCAACGCTCATCGCCGAGCGCCCGCGTCTTTCCCGCCACCTTTTGGCGATGAAGAAAAACATCGCCGTCCTGCTCGGAGTCGAGCCGGACCAGGTGTCGGTCAAGGTCAAAAGCGCCGACAGGCTCGGAGCCATCGGTCGCGGCGAAGGAATCGCCGCCCAGGTTCTGGCCTTGTTGGCCCGTTCATGAGACGGCCCGATATGAAGGCCTCAAAAGCAAGGATTCTCGAATGCCCATAGTCTGCGGAATTCACCCCGTTCTCGAAGCCCTGTCCCTGGGTTCGAGAACCATCGAACGCGTGGTGGTGACCAAGGGAGTTCGCAACAAGCGAATCCTGGAAGTCATCCGCAAGGCCAGCGAGCGAGGCGTTCCCCTGCGCTTCGAACCGCGCGAGGCCCTCGACCGGGCCGCGGATGGCGAGCGCCATCAGGGCGTCCTGGCCATCGTGGCCGAGAAGGGTTTGCTGAGCCTCGAGGAATTGCAAAAGACGGCTCGCCCTCCCGCACTCTTCATGCTCCTCGACGGTGTTGAGGACCCTCGGAACCTGGGAGCCATCATCCGCAGTGTCGACGCGGCGGGCGCCGACGGTCTGATCCTTCCCGATCGGCACACCGCCTCTCTTTCGGATGCCGCGTCCCGGACCGCGGCGGGCGCCCTCGAGAGCGTGAAGATCGCGCGCATCGGAAATGTGGTTCAAGCCCTGGAGTCGCTCAAGGCCAAGGGGTTCTGGATCGTGGGGTTCGATGGCTCGGGCAAGGAGCGCTGGGACGCGATCGACTACAAGCGTCCGGTCGTTCTGGTTCTTGGAGGCGAGGGCAAGGGCATAAGGCGTCTGGTCAAGGAGCACTGCGACCACATCGTGTCCCTTCCCGTCTTCGGTCAGGTGTCCTCGCTCAACGTATCGGTGGCCGCGGGCATTGCCCTCTACGAGGCGGTGAGACAGCGCGGCACCGTGCCCACCCTGGCCCGCCCCATCCCTCCGCGCGCCCTGGTCGCGAAGAAGCGGGTGGTGATCGGTCCGCCTCCGGAAGACCGTGAAGAAGACCCGGGGGCGAAGCGCCGGGCCGCGGCCATCGCTTCTCTCGGCGTCCTTGCGGAGCCGGTTCGCGTGGCCAGGCCCGAGATCCCTTTGAGCGGAGTGACTCCGGCGGCTGCGTCGGTCGCAACCGACGGCGTGCCATCCTCCCTCCTCGATTCCGACGGGGCCGAGCCCAATGTGGCGGAGGCTTCGCTCGAAGCGATTGAGTCCGATGACGGCGGCGGCCCGGATGACGAAACTCGCGCCGCGCGCGCCACGGAGGCGCCCGACGAGGGCGTCGACGAAGAAGACGACCACGACGAGGACGGCGGCGAGGAGGAAGGGGCGGATGACCACGGCCGCGATGACGATGATGACGATCGCGATGACGGAGATGAGGAAGACGGCGAAGACGAAGGCGACGAGGACAACGAGGATGACGAAGAGGGCGACGACGAAGAAGAAGACGACGAAGAAGACGACCAGGACGGCGAAGGCGACGAAGACGGCGAGGATGTGGAGGATGAAGACAAGGGCGACGCGTCCTCGGACCTAGCCGCTCCGTTCATGCCGGAGGACAACTCCGGCGGCGGCGAAGTCACCTGGGGCTCGGAGAAGGAACTTCATGCCCACCGTCCCCGCAGGGAAGGCGAACGTCGGTTTGGCAACAATGGCGGCCGTCGTTCCGGTCGCCCAAACGATCGCAAGAAGCGTCCGGCGCCTCAGGGCGGGGGCGCGACCCCGCCGGGCCCGAGACCTCAGGGGCAGGCTCCGTCCGGCGGTCGCGAGCAGAACCGCGAGAAGAACAGCAATCAGCGGCAGCAACGCAGAGGCCCCGACCGCCCGCGTGAGCCGCGTCCTCCTCAGGAGGGCGGTCCGGGCGGCCCTCCTCAGAGTGGTCGGGAGAACGAGCGGCCGATGCCTGAAGGCGAAGCTCCTTCGGAGTCGTCGGCTCCGCAGAACGGGGGCGAGAGCCGAGGGCCCGATCAGGCCCGCGATCCGAATCGGCCCAACCAGGGACGTCGTCGTAACCGTCGCCGCCGCGGGGGACGAGGCCGCAGCGGAGAGGGCGAGCGCCCGGCGGGAGATCCGAACGCTCCGCAAGGTCCGCCGCGCGAGGGACAGCGCGAGGGCCGCAATGAACCTCGCGATCGAGGCCCGAGACCGCAGGGACAGCCACGGCCGCAAGGCGAGACTCCCGCGGGCGGTGGCGAGCCGCCGCCTTCGGGCGACCGTCAGCCGCGCGAGAGCGGGACTGGCGGCGAACAAAGCAGGCGTGATCGCGACCGCCGTCGTCGTCGGCGTCGCGGAGGTCGCGGGCCGGGCGGTGGCCAGAGTGGCGGGCCGGGCGGCGGACAAAGTGGCGGAGGGGGCCAGGGCGGCTCGAACGAAAGCGGCGGGGGCGGTTCGGACCAGGGCGGTTCCAGCGGTGGTTCGGGAAGTCCGCCTTCGGGCGGCGCACCGTCGGAATAGCCGGACGGACGGGACCCCAAGGACGCCTCCGCCAAGCGAGCATGCCGACTCGCCTTGCTGCTTCACATTTCGCGCGGCCCGCGCGGGGAGTCGCGCCGCTATGGACCAGCACCTTTAGGGCGGAGGTGAAGTGATGCGCAGTTTCATAGTCGGAACCGCGGGGCACATCGACCACGGCAAGAGTTCCCTGGTTAAAGCCCTCACGGGTACCGACCCCGACCGATTGAAGGAGGAGAAGGAGCGGGGAATCACCATCGATCTCGGCTTCGCTCATGCCGCACTGTCGGAGGACGTGGTCGCGTCTTTCATCGACGTGCCCGGTCACGAGAAGTTCGTCCGCAACATGCTGGCCGGAGTGGGCGGGATCGACGCCGTCCTGCTGGTCGTGGCCGCGACGGAAGGGGTCATGCCCCAGACTCGCGAGCACTTTCAGATCTGCCGGCTGCTCGGGATCGAGCGGGGTCTCATCGGTCTGACCAAGATCGACGTGGCCGACGCCGCCACCATCGAGCTTGCCGAGGCGGACGCCCGGGACCTCGTGCGGGGTTCGTTCCTGGAAGACGCGCCGATCGTTCGGGTCTCGGGCCGAACCGGTCAGGGGCTCGATGCGCTGAGGGCGGCTCTGCTGGCCCTGGCTGGCCAAACCCAGGCGCGCGCCCAGTCCGGCCTGTTGCGGCTTCCCATCGACCGGGTGTTCACGCTCAAGGGTTTCGGCACCGTGGTCACGGGAACGCTCAGCGGAGGCAAGGTCGAGGTCGGGGAAGAGCTGATCGCCCTGCCTTCGGGGAAGAGAGCGCGGGTGCGCGGCCTTCATGTGCACGGGGACCGCGTCCTTCGCGCGGTGTCGGGCGAACGCACGGCCATGAACCTCGCGGGTGTCCTGGTGGAGGATCTGGTTCGCGGCGACGTGCTGGTGCGGGAAGGAACACTGCAGAGCACGCGCCTCGCCCACGTGGCCCTTCGGCTTCTCGAGGGCAGTGCGCTCAAACATGGGGCCCGGGTGAGAGTTCACGCGGCGAGCGCCGAGGTGCTGGGAAGGGTCAGGTTCACCGAGGTTGAGCTGGCGAAGGGCGGGAGGACGGTGGCCGAGATCCGATTCGAAAGCCCCGTCGTTCTGGGGCGCGGCGATCGTCTCGTGCTTCGAAGCTACTCGCCCATGGAAACCATCGGGGGCGCCCGGGTTCTCGATCCCGCGCCGCGCCCGCGAAGGAGGTCCGAAATCGCCGGTCTTCAGGTCATCGACGCCGAGACGGAAAGCAAAGCGGTGGCGCGCTTCCTCCTCGAGGCCGGCGGCCTGGGTCTGGATCTGAAGAGCCTGGCGGCTCGGCTGGGAACGCCCATGGAGTCCGCGCGTTCAATAGTCGCGGCGATTCCTTCGGCGATCGCTCTCGCCGGAGTCGGCGATCACTTCGTCGACGATCAGGTTCTCTCCGGCCTGGAACAGGCAGCCCTCGCTCGGCTGGGGCAGGTTCATGAGAAGGATCCCCTCGCCAAGGGCCTTTCCAAGGAAGAGTTGCGCCGCCGCATCTTCGGTAAGGCGCACCCGGGAGTTTTCGAACGCTCTGTGTTACGGCTCTCGAAGGCGGGCCAGATCGTCGAGACCGCCGATCTGGTGGCTCTGTCGGCCCATCGAGTGCAGTTGAGCGGTCCAGAAGGTGCGGCCCGGCTGGCCATCGAAGAGGCCATGGCCTCGGCGGGGCTGCTGGGGGTGCCGCTGCCGAACCTTCATGTGCAGCTTCGACAGGATCAGAAGGCCTGCGAGAACGCGGTGAGAATCCTGGTGCAGGAGAAGGCCGCGGAGCGACTCGGCCCCGGACTTCTGATCGCCCGCTCGGTCCTCGAGAAGTTCCGTGCGGAGGCGCGCGCCCGTTTCAAGTCGGGAGCGAAGCTCGACGTGGCGGAGGTGAAGGAGCTCACCGGCCTCTCGCGGAAGTACGTGATCCCGCTTCTCGAATGGCTCGATCGTGAGCGGGTGACGAGAAGAATGGGCGCCGAGAGGATCGTCCTGTGAAGGCCAAGGGTGCGAAGAGCTCGAAGGCCGCGAGCCGCGAGAACGAAGAACGGGTCCTGCCCCTCGACGTCTCCGGGCGGCCGATCAGTGTCGGCATCCACGGCGAAGGGAAGTGCGCGGTCGTTCTCGGTCCGGGTGCGGGGGGCACTCGTCAGACGCCGCAGCTCCTCAGTGTCGCGGGGTTCCTCGATCCGAAGCGCTTCACCACACTCCTCTTCAACTTCCCGTACCAGGAAGCGCGGCGCAAGTTCCCGGATCAGGCCCCGGTTCTCGAAGAGACGGTGGGCCGCGTGGCCGACTACGCTCGCTTGGAACTGGGCGCCACGAAGGTCGTCCTCGGCGGCCGATCGATGGGTGGGCGCATGGCTTCGCAAGCTGCCGCGAAGGGCCTGGCCTGCGACGGCCTCGTGTTCCTCGCCTACCCGCTTCATCCCCCGGGTCAGGAGACGAAACTCCGCGACGCCCATCTCGGGGCGATACGAGCGCCGATGTTGTTCCTCCAGGGCACGCGCGACATCTTCGCCCGGCTCGATCTGCTGAAGGCCACGGTCGCCCGCCTCGGTCCAATCGCGCAACTCGCGCTGTTCGAGGACGCCGACCACTCCTTCAAAACGCCACGAGGCGCTGTTGCCACTTCGAAACAGACCGATGCCGCCGTTCTCGCGCGACTGGCGGAGTGGCTGGATGGGATAGCCGCGAGATAGGCCCAACTGGAGCGCCCTCGGCCCCGAAGCGCGTTCTCGTGCCGGGTTGCGCGCGACGCATTGCGGTGTCACTCGTACCCCTCAGCGGGGAACAGCCTCCGGCGCCGCCTTGCCGAAGACCTCGACAATAGTCGCCGTCACGGTTCCGGTGTTCTTGAACGTGTGGTTCACACCACCCTTCAGAGAAAGCACCTGTCCCTGGGTGACCTCTACCGGCAAAGCACCTTCGACGGTGAGCATCAGCTTTCCGGTCACCAGCGTCAAGACGTGCCATGTTGCAGCCGCGTGACTATGCATGCGTCGCGTCGCGCCGGGTTCGGCGAAGTCCCGCAGGACGCGAAATTGGGGCGTCTCCGTGACGACCATCGACGAGATTCCCGGGTCGCCCTCGACCGGCCGCGCCCCTTCCGCCCCTCCAACCGCCTGAGCCAACGCGCGGTCCGCCTGGAGAACCGCTAAACCAAAGAGCGCGCCCGCCCAGATCCTTTGTCTCATGATCCTTTGTCTCCTGAATTCGGCGGTCTCGCCCGCGTCTGGTGAGGCCATACTCAACCGACCGCCTGGATTGTGGAGGAATTGTAGGGCAAGGCGCGGAACGAATGGCGTGGACGAGGAGGAAACGGATTACGAAGCGCCGATTTCAGCCGATTCCCGCGACCGGTGATTTGGCGAGAATGGAGCGGGGACGGGGGCTGAGGTGGGTCGCTCGCGTCGGGGCGTGAAGCGCGAGTCGCCGCTGTCCGTTCGGAGTCTTCGCGCGTGGCGAGGCGAGAGAGGAGCCACACGATTCCGAAGTGTCGTCAGCAGAGTGGCGACGAACGAGCCGTCCCCGACGGGGCGAGCCCACATCAGCCTCCGGCCCCGCGGGCCCCAACAAAGAGGCCTGATGGCACCCGATGACTACGAGCGGGCCATGTCCGCGTCGACCATCATGCGGACCAGGGTCTTGAAGTCGACCGCGGGCTTCCAGCCGAGTTTGGTCTTCGCCTTGGTCGGGTCGCCCAGAAGCAGATCGACCTCCGCGGGGCGGTAGAACTTCGGATCGACCACCACGTACTTCTCCCAGTCGAGGCCCGCGTAGGAGAAGGCTTCCAACAGGAAATCCCGCACCGACCAGGTCTCGCCCGTCGCCACCACGTAATCATCGGCTTCGTCCTGCTGAACCATCCGCCACATCGCCTCGACGTAGTCCCCGGCAAAACCCCAGTCGCGCTTGGCGTCGAGGTTTCCCAGGTGAAGCTGCTTCAGCGTGCCCTTCTTGATGGCCGCGATTCCGAGCGTGATCTTCCTGGTCACGAAGTTCTCGCCGCGCCGCGGCGACTCGTGATTGAAGAGGATCCCGTTGGTGACGTGCATCCCGTAGCCTTCGCGATAGTTGACCGCGATCCAGTGCGCGTAGACCTTGGCGACACCGTAGGGTGAGCGCGGGTGAAAGGGCGTCGTCTCCTTTTGCGGGGTCTCCGCGACCTTGCCGAACATCTCCGAGCTTCCCGCTTGGTAGATGCGCGATTTGAGCCGCAGCTCGTACACCGCGTCGAGGAGGCGCAGGACGCCGAGGCCGGTGGTGTTGCCGGTGTACTCGGGCATGTCGAACGACACCTTGACGTGGCTCTGCGCGGCCAGGTTGTAGATCTCGTCCGGCTGGACGAGTTCCAGCACCCGGGTCAGGCTCGAGGTGTCGACCAGATCGCCGTAGTGCAGGTGCAGATCCTCGCGCACTTGATCGATGCGCCAGGTGTTGAACGAGCTCGAGCGACGGACCAGGCCGTGGACCTCGTAGCCCTTCTTCAGAAGGAGCTCGGCGAGATAGCTGCCGTCCTGGCCGGTGATGCCGGTGATGAGTGCTTTCTTCATTTCTCTTCTTCGATTAGTCGGTGAACCGGTACTTGATGAGGGTCCACAGGGCGGGGAAGCCGTCGCGCCAGGTGATCTTCTTGCCCTCGGCGTAGTCGCGACCGTCGTAGGTGATGGGAACTTCGTAGACCCGGGCCCCGGCCTTGAACAGCTTGGCCGTGATCTCCGGCTCGATTCCGAAGCGATTGGAGTGGAGCGGCATCGGCTTCAGAACGTCCGCGCGGATCGCCTTGAAACACGTCTCCATGTCGGTCATGGTGGTGTTGTAGAGGACGTTGGTGACCAGGTTCAGGAAGAGATTGGCCAGGTAGTGGGTGAACAGATGGCAGCGATGCCTTCCGATGAAGCGCGACCCGAACACCGCGTCGGCCTTGCCCTTGATGATGAGGTCCAGAAGGTCGGGATATTCCTCGGGCGAGTACTCGAGGTCGGCGTCCTGCACCACGATCACGTCGCCCGTGGCTTCCTTGATCCCGCGCCGAACCGCCGCACCCTTCCCCTGGTTCCTCTCCTGGCGAAGGAGCCGCAGCCCCCGGGGGGCGGCCAGCCGATCGAGAATCCCGCCCGACCCGTCGGTCGAAGCGTCGTCGACGACGATGACTTCCTTCCGGATCCCCGGCACGGCGAGGACGCGGTCGATGATCTCCTCGACCGTGTTCTTTTCGTTGAAGACGGGAATGATGACCGACAGCAACGGGTCCGGTATCGGGTTCGGCCGTCTCATCGCCTAGGTACTGTATCCCTGCGGATGACTCTTGCGCCATCTCCACGCGGTCTCCACGATCTCGTCGATGGCGACGATTGAAGGCTCGAAGCCGAGGACGGCGCGGGACCGGGTCGGGACCGCGACGAGGGCCGGAGGATCTCCCGCCCGTCTCGGGCCGACGGTGTGGGGCACCTTCGTCCCGGTCACGCGCTCGACCGCCTGGACGACCTCGCGCACGGACGTGCCGCGGCCGGTTCCCAGATTCATGGCGGTGAACGGAGTCTCGGCCCGATCGAGCGCGTCGAGGGCCAGGACATGGGCGCGGGCCAGGTCGTCCACGTGGATGTAGTCCCGCAGGCAGGTGCCGTCGGGCGTCTCGTAGTCATCGCCAAAGACGGTCAGGGGTCCAAGTCGGCCGGCCGCCGCATCGAGGGCCAGCGGGATCAGGTGTTCTTCGGGCGCATGGTCTTCGCCCAGTGAACCGTCGCGCCTCGCCCCCGCCGCGTTGAAGTACCGCAGGGCGATCGCTCGGATCTGGCCGATTCGAGCGTAGGCCTCCAGCACCTGTTCGAAGGCGCGCTTCGAAGCGCCGTACGGATTCACCGGCTCCTTGGGATGATCCTCGTTGAGGGGTCCCTGAGGCACGCCGTAGGTGGCGCAGGTCGAGCTGAAGATGAAGCGATGAACGCCCGCGGCCTTGGCCGCATCGAGCAGGGTCATGCCCTTCACCAGATTGGTCTCGAAGTAGGAGCGGGGGTCTTTCATCGACCCGCTCACGGACAGAAGGCTGGCGAAATGAATGACCGCATCGTGGCCCGCGAGCGCTCCGGTCATAGCACCCAGGTCGCCGATGTCGCCCCGAACCAGGCGGGCGGCGGGTTCGGGAACGGCGGAGCGGTGCCCGGCCGAGAAGTCGTCGATCACCGTGACCTGGTGACCGAGGCTCAGAAGTTCGGCCACCGCGTGCGAACCGATGTAGCCGGCGCCGCCCGTGACTGCGACTTTCAACTAACGACGGCCCACGCCGACATATTCGAAACCGAGCGCCCGGACCGTCTTCGGGTTGTAGATGTTTCGGCCGTCGAAGATCAGGGCGCGTCGCATCAGCGACTTCATCCGGCCGAAATCGGGTTCGCGGAACTCGTTCCACTCGGTGGCGAGGAGGAGGGCGTCTGCACCCTCGAGGGCGTCGTAGCCGTTCCTGGCCCAGCGCACCGATTTGGGGAGGAGCCCTTTCGCATGCTCCATGGCCTTGGGATCGTAAGCCGCCACCGCCGCCCCTCTTGCGATCAGGCCTTCGATCAGGGACAACGCTGGCGCCTCCCGAACATCGTCGGTGCGCGGCTTGAAAGCGATTCCCCACACCGCGATCTTCCGGCCTTCGAGGCCGCCCAGAAGCTGCTCCATGTGCTTCAGCATGATCGTCTTCTGCCGGGCGTTCACCCGCTCGACCGCGGCCACGATCTCCATCGGAGATCCGTACTCGCGACTGGTGTGCTCGATGGCCTTCACGTCCTTGGGGAAGCAGGAACCGCCGTAACCGAGGCCCGGGAAAAGAAAGGCCGGGCCGATGCGCGAGTCGGTGGCGATGCCTCGGCGGACCATCTCCACGTCGGCGCCGGTGGCGTCGCACAGGTTCGCGACCTCGTTCATGAACGAGATGCGCAAGGCGAGCATGGCGTTGGCCGCGTACTTGGTGAGCTCGGCCGAGGTGTTGTCCATGGCCAGAATGGGCTTGCCCGTGCGCACGAACGGTTCGTAGAGTTCCCGCATCACCGCTTCGGCGCGCGGGTCGTCCGTGCCGATGACCACGCGGTCGGGCTTCAGGAAGTCGTCGATCGCCGCTCCTTCCTTGAGAAACTCGGGATTGGAGACCACACTGACCGGGAACTTCGTTCGCGCCTCGATCGCGGCCTTCACTTTCATGGCCGTGCCCACCGGAACCGTGGACTTGTTGACCACGATCTTTGGCCCGTTCATGGCGTCCGCGATCTCCTCGGCCACCGCCAGTACGTATCGCAGGTCCGCGGAGCCGTCCTCGTCCTGCGGCGTCCCCACCGCGATGAAAAGAACATCGCTCTCGCGAACCGCGATCCTGATGTCGGTGGTGAAGCGGAGGCGTCCTTCGGCCACGTTCTGGACCACGATCTCGGCGAGACCGGGCTCGTAGATCGGAATCTGGCCGGCCAGGAGGCCCTTGATCTTGGCTTCGTCGATGTCGACGCCGATCACGATGTTCCCGTTTTCCGCGAAGCAGGCCGCGGCCACCAGACCGACGTAGCCCGTGCCGACAACTCCAATCTTCATGAGGTCCTTTGGTTTCCCTGGCTTCGTGGATGGTGGCGGGGGCGACTTAGGTCTTCGGACCTCGGTCAAGCCCTGCGAAGGACAACGAGGCGCGGCGAAAGCAGTTTACCAAAGAGCCCGGACGACTCGAGTCCGGCAGGACCCTGGCGAGTGGGTGTGCGACATAGTTGTGGGGCGATCCTGCAAGACCCGGTGGATGCCGGTGGCTGAGCTTGTCGAAGCCACTCCCAACGCCGGTCCCTTCGACGAGCTCAGGGACCGGATGCGATCGACTTCCCCCGAACGTCACCGAGTACTTCAATACGGACCTCCCTCAGCGACCGCCCGACCGCCTCGTTACTATCGGACCACTTCGCCTGGCGCGAAC
>JANODX010000153.1:0-27796 GCA_031412915.1 Vicinamibacteria bacterium
CGTGAATATGGTAATGGCATCTCAAAAAACGGAGGCTTGTGTGGCCGGATGGGTGGATGTGATGGGGGATCAACACGATGTTTTCTTATATTTGGTGGAAAAACAGAAGAGAATTAGTGGAGGAGGTGAGGTAGGTCATCCCTTCGACGCCGTTGATGGCCTGCTCGAGGGGGGTGGTCACCGCACTCTCCACCGACTGCGCGTTGGCGCCGGTGTAGATCGCGGTGACGGTGAGGGAGGGCGGGGCGAGATCAGGGTAGCGGGCGATGGGCAGGGTGGGAATGGCCACCGCGCCGGCCAGGATGATGAGCAGGGAGCAGACGATCGAGAGGACGGGCCTTCGGATGAAGACGTCAGCGAGCATGGCCTACTTGCCCTTCGTCGGTTTGGGTTCGGGGGCCGGGGCGGGCGCCGCCGGGCTCACCGGCGCGCCATCGCCGATCTTCTGCAGGCCGCCCACGATCAACTGCTCGCCCGCTTTCAGGCCGTCGCGCACCACGTAGTCGTTGCCGATGATGTCGCCGAGTTGAACCGCGCGCTGCTTCGCCACCAGCCCCTGGTCCGTCTTCTCCGCCACGAACGCGAAGTACTGGCCGTTCACGCGCATGACCGCGGTCACGGGAAGGGTGAGGCCGGGCACCGCACTCCACACGATGCGCACACGGATGAATTGGTCCGAGCGGAATTTGCCCCGGCCTTCGACCAGCGCCGCCTTGGCCAGGATGGTCTGGGTGGCGTCGTCGACGTTGGGCGAGACGAAGGCGATCCGGTTGGTCGCGATCACCTTCCCGTCCTCCATGATCCGCACCGGCAGCCCGACCTTCAGTTCTCCGGCTTGGGTTACGGGCACGCTCACATAAACCTCGAGGGCGTCGTTTTCGTCCACCGTAGTCAGCATGGTCGACGGGGTGACCCGGTCGCCGACCCGGACCGGGATGTCGCCCACCACACCCGAGGCCGGGGCCGTCACCTGGTAGTAGCCGAGTTCGGCCCGCTGCTGGCTGACCTGCTCTTCCGATGCCTTGAGCTGGGCCTCGCTGGTTCGAAGGACGGTGTCCGCTTCCTCGGCGTCGCGCTGGCTGGCCGCCCCTGCCTCGAACAGCTTCCGGGTGCGCGCGGCCTGCTGGCGCGCGTACTCGACCTCGGCCGCACGCACGGCGCGCATCGACTGCTGTGAGGCGAGGACGGCCTGCTGGGGAGCGGAATCGACCTCGAAGAGCGTCGTGCCCCGCCCGACCCGTTCTCCCGACCTCACCGCGATGCGGGTGACGAAGCCTTCGACCTGGGGCATTATGGTGGAGGAGCGGCGCGATTTGAGGGTGGCCACGAACTCGGTGGTCTGCTCGACGGGCTTGAGCGCGAGGGTCACGATCTCGACCGCCATCGGCGGCATGCCACCCCCGGGCCCGCCCGGGCCGCCTTGGGGGGCGCCTCCGCAGGCCGTGAGAAACAGGCCCCCGAGGATCCACGTCCCGGCCTTCTTGCTGAGAGTCATGGCTACGTTTCCTTCGTTCACGAGGACGACGCCTCGAAGATTTCGTCGACGGCGGGCGATGCCGCTCCAACAAGTCGGATGGCTCGGAATCGCTTTGGAGGAGTCGAATGACCGACCCACCGGTCCGAAACACCGTCGGCTGGGGGCAAGAATAGCCGCCCAGGCCGATTGGCCGCCAGCGTTAAGCGGACGAACTTGTCTCCGGCTCAGCGGGCGGCGGCTGGCTTCGGCTTGCCTATCGCGTACAGATGGCCGCCGGTGCGGATGAACAGCGTGTTCCCGGAGATCGCGGGGGTGGCCATGAGCATCTCTCCCATGTCGTTCCGGGCGAGCGGTTGGAAGGACCGCCCCGCCTTCAGCACGATCACCTCGCCCCCTTCGGCCGCGAGGTACATCTTCCCATCGCTCGCGACCGGAGACGCTGAGTGGGTGGCGCTGGTCCGCTCGCGGTAGATCAAGGCCCCCGTCTTCAGGTCGTAGGCTCCGAGGATCCCCTCATCGCGCACGGCGTAGAGCACGCCTCGGTAGGCGAGCGGTGTGGTCGTGTAGGGGCCGCCGACGTCGCTGCGCCAGGCGAGCCAGGCGCCTGTCTTCGCGTTCTCGGGCTCCGAGATGTCCCCGGTGGCGCCGGTCCTGATGGTGAAGATGGGCCGGCCCCGATAGCCGCCCGAAAAGACGATCAGTTCGTCGGCTACGAAGGGCGTGGGAGTCTTCACCTCCGCCGTATCCTTGAATTTCCAGAGTTCCGCGCCGGTGCGCGGGTCATAGCCCCGGACGTATTCACCGCCCACCACGATCAGATCGGTCCGCGCGCCCGCGGTGTGCAGCGTGGGGGTGCTCCACACCGGGCGCTCGACCCGCGGGACGTTCCACACGCCCTTTCCGGTGGCGAGGTCGAAGGCGGCGAGATACGAGTCCTGGTGGCGGTCCACCTGGAGGATCACCCGATCTTCAAAGATGATGGGCGAGCTGGCATGGCCCCATTCAGAGGTGGGATCGCCGAAGAGACCGGGATTGAGCACGCCGAGATCGGCTCGCCACTTGAGCGCGCCGTCGACGTCGAAAGCCACGACGCCCTCGGAGCCGAGAACGGCCACCACCGTGCGTCCGTCCGTGACCGGGGTGGCGTTGGCCTGACTGGCCTTCACGTGCCGGGTGGCGCGAGGAATTCCCGAATGCACGTCCTTCGACCACAGCAGCTTCCCGTCCGAAGTACTCAGGCAGGAAAGGCGCCAGGTGTGGACCGTCTTGTCGTTGGCGAGGCTGATGCCGCCGGTGTCGCCGAGGGCGATCGTCGGCGGGTTCTCGCGAACCACCGAGGTGACGAACACTCGGTCGCCCCAGACCACCGGACTCGAATGGCCCTGGCCCGGAATCGCGGCCTTCCAGCGGATGTTTCGGCCTGTTTTGATGTCCCACTCGGCGGGCAGGTCCTGCCGATCCGCGATCCCGTTTGCGAACGGGCCGCGGAAAGAAGGCCAGTTTTGAGCGGATGCTGGAGCGGCCAGGATTCCAGCCAGACCGATGGTTACAAACAATTGAATCAAATATGGTTGCATGAAGACTTCCTTGAGCATTCTGACGGAACAGCGAAGAAATCGATTGGAGATCTTTCGAATGATTCCCAAGCCGTTGGGGGTCTCTCAAACAGTTTCATTGCGCGTCTTGTGGCCCGACGGACACAGAAGGACTGCTAGGATCCCTGACTTCATGCGCGAACGCATTCTCATTGTCGATGACGAAGCGGGCGTCCGGGCCTCCCTCTCAGGCATTCTCTCCGACGAGGGTTATCGCGTCGATGCGGTAGAGACGGGAGAAGCCGGGGTGAAAGCGGTTGAATCGAACCGCTATGAACTCGCCCTCCTAGATGTCTGGCTTCCAGGAATCGACGGCATCGAGACCCTGACACGCATTCAGGCGATTGACCCCGACCTCCCCGTGGTCGTCATCTCCGGCCACGGCACGGTCGAGACCGCGGTCAAGGCGGTTCGCCTCGGCGCCGCCGACTTCATCGAGAAGCCGCTCTCCCTCGAGCGCATTCTCCTCGCGGTTTCGAACTCGCTCCGCCGGCGGAAACTGGAACAGGAGGTCCGCGCCCTCAAGGCCGAGGTCGAGTACAAGCATCAGATCGTGGGCGAGAGTGAAGCGATCAAGGAACTTCTCCGGGTCATCGCCCAGGCCGCTCCAAGCAACGGACGAGTCCTCATTACGGGCGAGAATGGAACGGGGAAGGAGCTCGTGGCCCGGGGCATCCATCAGCAGAGCCTGCGCAGCGGCGGGTCCTTCGTGGAGGTGAACTGCGCCGCCATCCCGGAAGAGTTGATTGAGAGCGAGCTCTTCGGCCATGCCAAGGGCTCCTTCACCGGGGCCACCGCCTCGCGCAAGGGCAAGTTCGAAATCGCCGATGGCGGCACGCTGTTCCTGGACGAGATCGGCGATATGACCCTGAAGACGCAGGCCAAGGTCCTCCGCGCTCTTCAGGAGCAGAAGATCGAACCGGTGGGCGGGTCGTCGAGCGTCACCGTGGACGTGCGGGTGATCGCCGCGACCAACAAGAACCTCGAGGACGAGATTCGCAAAGGTACGTTCCGTGATGATCTCTATTTCCGACTGAACGTGATTCCCATCCACGTCGTGCCCCTGCGTGACCGCCGATCCGATGTTCCGCTCCTGGTGGAGCATTTCAGCAGGGCCTACGCGGCCGAGTATGGCCGCCACATCAAGGACTACTCCCCCGAAGCCATGGAGCTGCTGGTGGCCCACGACTGGCCGGGCAATGTGCGCGAGCTTCGAAACATGATCGAGCGCCTGGTCATCATGGCGAAGGGCGACGTGGTGCAGGTGAGCGATCTCGGCGTCCTGCGCGCCTCCAATACCCCGGAGAGCGTTGCCTCCGCCCTCCTCCCGCAGGGCGGGACGGATCCGAACCTGGCCGGAAGTGGCGCGGCCAGCCCGTCGACTCTGGCCGACTTCGACTCTCTGGCCGCGGCCCGCGAAGACTTCGAGCGCCGGTACATCGCCAGCAAGCATCAGGCGTGTCACGGGAACATGAGCCGCACCGCACAGGCCCTCGGCGTCGAGCGCTCGTATCTCTACAAGAAGATGAAGGCGCTCGGTTTGATCCCTCCCAGGAAAGCCGCCGAAGTCTCCGAATCCTAGCCGCGGCCTCGGCCTCGCTTTCCCGCCACGATCGGTCCCCGGGTGCTGCTCTTGGCGTCCGGCCGAAGCAGACCTACTCCGAGCGCAACCTCGTCTCCAGGACCTGGCTCGACGAAAAGCCGGTCAGCTGAAGGTAGTGCTCAGCCGAGTCGATCAAGGCCTGGGCGGGAACGAGCCCCACGATTTCGGAGCCGGCGACGGCGACGCCGTAGCGCGCGGCCTCGCTCCTTATGGTCTCGACCACACGGAAGAGCGGGGTTCGCGTGAAGTCGGTCATGTTCATCGAAACCTGGGCGACCTTGCGGCCGTTGATTTCGACGATCAGGCCCATGGCCTTCACGAAACGGTATCCGCCCGTGCTGTGACGGATTCCCTTCGCGATCCTCTTCGCGATCTCGACGTCGTCGGTGTTGAGGTTGACGTTGAAAGCGACGAGGGGCATGCGCGCGCCGACCACCACCGCGCCGAACGAAGGGTGGGGCTCGCTCGGCCCGAAATCAGGCTGCCAGAGCGGATCTTTGAGCTTGCCGATGAGACCCTCGAACTGGCCGCGGCGAATATCTTCCAGACCCCGGCGGTGCGGGGCGGAGGCCGCCTCTTCGTAGAGGAAGACCGGAATGTGATGGGTCTGGGCGATGGACTCACCGACCCTCCGGGCGAGGGCGACGCAATCCGCGAGGGTGGCTCCTTCGAGGGGTATGAAGGGGATCACATCGACGGCGCCGAGCCTCGGATGTTCGCCCCGGTGGGAGCGAAGGTCGATCTTCTCGACACAGGCCGCCACCAGTGCGAGGATTCCGCGGGCCAGAGCGTCGGCTCCGCCCGCGAGGGTGAGAACCGAGCGGTTGTGGGAGGCGTCCGATTGCACGTCCAGGATCCGCACCCCCGTCTCGCCGCGGACTCTCGCCACGATCGACTCGACCACCTCCGGCCGAGCGCCTTCGGAGAAGTTGGGAACACACTCGATCATCATTCAGTCCGGGACTTTACAAGCCAAAGGCGATGACGGCGAGTTATCCTCAGAGCGTTCCGATGACTATCGACACCATTCCCCGCCACATCGCCGAGCGGATCGTGACCGACTTCGGGGCCAACACGGAGTTCGCGCTTCAGGAACTGGCGAAGTATCGAGAGGACGCGGCGAGCCTGGGCCTGGAGTGGCAGAACTACTTTGCCTATGTCCTGAGCCTTCCCGACCCGGAGGGTTCATCCGAGACCGCGGCCTTCCAGCGGCAGCCGGTAAGGGTGGAGGTCGCGACTCAAAGCGCGTTGGTCGGGGAGGAGCGGGTTCTGGAGCCGGTGGCGGCCGTGGTCGAACCGACCGTGGTGGAGCCGCTCCTGGTCTCGCCTCAAGGAGCCGCGCCGACCACGGAGACTCAACTTTTCGACCGCCACAGCTACACCGGCGCCATCGAGGCGTCTCCTAAGGCCGAGGAGCCGGCCGCGATGATCACGCGCCCCGCCCCGGTGGCCGCGGGTTCGGCGGGATCCGCCCTGGCCCCGCGGTCGCGCGCCCTCGCCCCCGTGATTCTCCCGGGAGACATTGTCGAACCCGTGCGGGGAGGAATGGTCAGGATCATCGAGAACATGGAGGCCTCGCTTTCGGTTCCGACCGCGACGTCCATGCGCGAAGTTCCGGTGCGCACCCTCGAGGAGAACCGCGCCCTGGTCAACCGACACCGCGCCGCGATCTCCGCGTCCAAGATCAGCTTCACCCACATCATCGCCTGGGCCATGATCAAGGCCCTCGATACCTTCCCCCGCCTCAACGATGCCTACGCGGAACTGGACGGCAAGCCGCATCGGATCCATAGGGGCGACGTTCGGCTGGGAATCGCCGTGGATGTCCAGAAGAAGGACGGTTCGCGGACCCTCCTGGTGCCGAATATCCGCGGGGCCAATCAACTTTCGTTCCCCCGGTTTCTCGAGAAGTTCGACGATCTGGTCGGGAGGTCAAGGCGCAGCACCTTGATGCCCGACGACTTCATGGGCACCACGATCTCGCTCACCAACCCGGGCACGGTGGGCACGACCTCGTCCACGCCTCGCCTGATGCCGGGTCAGGGTCTCATCCTCGCCACCGGAAGCCTGGACTACTCGCCGGAGTTTCGGTCCATGTCGCCCAAGACTCTGTCGATGCTGGGGATCAGCAAGGTCATGACCCTGACCTCGACCTATGACCATCGGGTCATTCAGGGCGCCGAATCGGGTCTGTTCCTGGCCCGCATCGAGGCGTTGCTGCGGGGCGAAGACCGCTTCTACGAGCGTGTGTTCGAGGAACTGGCCGTTCCCTACCCGCCCGTGCGCACCGAAGTGGACGCTCTGGCTCCTGCCTTCATGGGCGGGGGCGGGGCCTCGAATCGCGAGGAAGTCGAAAAGCAGGCGCGGGTTCTTCAGCTCATTCACGCCTTCCGCGTGCGCGGTCACCTTCTCGCCCAATTCGATCCGCTCGGGGTCAAGCGTCCCGGGGTCAAGGATCTCGATCCGGGAGGTTACGGTCTCACCCTGTGGGATCTCGATCGAGAATTCTTCACGAACGGTGCTTTGGGCAAGGAGAAGGCGACGCTGCGGGAGATCATCGACGTGATGCGCGAGACCTACTGCAACACGGTCACGTCGGAGTACATGTTCATCGCGGCGCCCGGCCAGAAGGAGTGGCTCCAGAACCGCCAGGAGACCTCGCGCAACAAGACCGAGCTCTCTCCCGTCGAGAAGAAGCGCGTGATGGAGAAGCTCGCCGAGGCCGAGGCCTTCGAGCGGCACCTTCACGCCAAGTACGTGGGCCATAAGCGCTTCTCCCTCGAAGGCCTCGAGGCCACCATCCCGCTGCTCGACGAACTTCTCTCCCTGGCCGCGAAGGCCGGGGTCGAGGATGCCGTTCTGGGCATGGCCCATCGAGGACGCCTGAGCATTCTGGCCAACGTCCTCGAGAAGCCGCTGAATCAGATCTTCGCGGAGTTCGAAGGGTCCACGGATCCCGACGAAACCCAGGGGTCGGGCGACGTGAAGTACCACCTCGGCGCCCAGGGCAGGCACACGGCGCCCGATGGTTCTTCGCTCGCCATCGAGTTGGCGCCCAATCCCTCTCACCTCGAGTTCGTCAACCCCGTGGTCGAGGGCATGGTTCGGGCCAAGCAGGATCAGCGAGGCGATCGCGCCCATGTGTCGGCTCTCCCCATACTGCTCCATGGCGACGCCGCGTTCGCGGGCCAGGGTGTGGTGGCGGAGACCCTGAACCTGGCCGGTCTGTCGGGCTATCGGACGGGCGGCGCCATCCACATCGTCACCAACAACCAGATCGGCTTCACCACCCTGCCCGAAGACGCTCGCTCTTCCACCTACTGCACCGACGTGGCCAAGATGGTGGCGGCTCCCGTGTTCCACGTCAACGCGGACGATCCAAACGGCGTGATTCACGTGGCCCGCATGGCCTTCGAGTTTCAGCGCACGTTCAAGCATGACGTGGTCATCGACATCGTGGGCTACAGGCGGTGGGGGCACAACGAGGGAGACGAGCCCGCCTACACCCAGCCCACCATGTACGCGCGCATAAAGACGCACCCTTCGGTGGCCACGATCTACGGCGAGAAACTGGTGGCGTCGGGTGCGATGTCCCGCGAGGACCTCGAGAACATCTGGGCCACCAAGCGGGCCTTGATGCAACAGACCGAGGGCGGGGCGACTCCCGAGGCGAAGGCCCCGGTTGCCGAGCCACCGGAGGCGGATGCTTCGGCTTTGTCCGGCCGGATTCGCGCGACCCTTCAGGGCCTGACTCAGATCCCCGCGGGCTTCGAGCCGCACCCGAAGCTCATACCCTTCCTCAAGAAGCGCGCCGACCTGCTCGACGGCCGGGGCAAGGGAGAGGTCGACTGGGCCACCGCCGAGGCGCTCGCCTTCGGGACTCTCCTGCTCGAAGGCATCTCCGTCCGCCTTTCGGGTCAGGACGTGGGGCGGGGGACCTTCTCGCAGCGTCATGCCATCCTCTACGACCACCGCGATGCGAAGGAGTTCATTCCGCTCCAGCAGGTCGCGTCGGGCGGCGCGCGCTTCGACGTCTATGACTCGCTCCTCTCTGAGTGCGCGGTCATGGGCTTCGAGTTCGGCTATTCGGCGGTGCATTCCAAGTCCCTGGTGCTCTGGGAGGCGCAATTCGGCGACTTCATGAATGGCGCCCAGGTGATCATCGACCAGTTCCTCGCCGCCACCGAGCAGAAGTGGAATCAGCCGGTCGGCCTCACCCTCCTCCTTCCTCACGGCCACGAGGGCCAGGGCCCCGAGCACAGTTCTGCGCGCATAGAGCGGTTCCTCAATCTGTGCGCCGAGGACAACCTGCGCGTGGCGTACCCTTCAACGCCGGCGTCGTTCTTCCACCTGCTCCGGGCCCAGGGCCGGATGGGGGCGAGAAAACCCCTCGTTGTCTTCACGCCGAAATCCCTCCTGCGTGCGCCCCAGTGCGCCTCGCCTCTCGCGGACTTGTCCGATGGGCGGTTCGAGCCGGTGATCGCCGATCGAGGCGTCGATCCCGCGATGGTCCGTCGCATACTCATCACCTCGGGCAAGGTCAGCTACGATCTGATGAAAGAGCGCGAGGCCCGGGGCGCCCGCGATGTCGCGATCGTTCGAATCGAGCGTTACTACCCATTCCCGTGCGCCGAACTCGCGGCCGTCCTTCGTCTGTATCCGGTCACCGCGGAGATCGTCTGGGCCCAGGAAGAGCCGAAGAACATGGGCGCCTGGGGCTTCGTGCGGGAGCGCTTTCTCGACGGCGACCTGGCCGGATTCGAGTACCGCCTTCCCGGTTACCTGGGTCGCGCAGCCAGCGCATCTCCAGCTCCGGGTTCGCACAAGGTCCACACCCGGGAACAAGAGGAACTGGTGGCCAAAGCTTTCGCCTAACGGCTATCCTCCAAAGACAATCCCCTGCGCGAGGGGAAGGTCCTTCGAGTAGTTGATCGTGTTGGTCTGCCTTCTCATGTAGGCCTTCCACGCGTCCGATCCGGACTCGCGCCCCCCGCCCGTGTCCTTCTCGCCTCCGAACGCTCCGCCGATCTCCGCTCCGGAAGTGCCGATATTGACGTTCGCGATGCCGCAGTCGCTGCCCGCGGCGGAGAGGAAGGCCTCTGCGGTGAGGAGATTGGTGGTGAAGACGGCCGACGCCAAGCCCTGAGGGACGTCGTTGTGCGCCCCCAGGGCGGTGTCGAACTCGTCGAACTCGATCACGTAGAGAATCGGCGCGAACGTCTCCTCACAGACGATCTTCATGTCGGCTCGGGCCTTGATGATGGTCGGCTCGACGAACTGTCCCTTGACGACCTTCCCGCCGAAGAGAATCTCGCCGCCCTCGGCCACCGCGTTCCGGACGCCGCGCTCGAACGAGGCCACCGCGCGTTCGTTGATGAGCGGTCCCATCAGGGTCTGGGGGTCCATCGGGTCGCCGACCTTGATCTGACCGTAGGCCTTCACGAGGGAAGCGGTGAACGTCGCGGCGATTTCTTTCTGGAGGAAGAGGCGTCTGGTCGTCGTGCATCGCTGGCCCGCGGTACCGGCCGCGCCGAACACCACGCCGCGCAAGGCGAGACCGAGGTCGGCGTCCTTCATCACGATGATGCCGTTGTTGCCGCCGAGTTCGAGGAGGCTGCGCCCCAGACGGTTCGCCACCCCTTCGCCGACTTTTCGCCCCACCGCGGTGGAGCCGGTGAAGCTCACGAGGGGCAGTCGCTTGTCGGCCGAGATTCGCGCGCCGATGGAGGGGCCGCCGATCACGAGGGCGAAGACGCCGGCGAAACCGTGGCGCTCGAGGACCGAGTCCGCGATCTTCTGGGTGGCGATGGCGGTGAGCGGGACCAGTTCCGACGGCTTCCACACCACCGTGTCGCCGCACGCGGCCGCCACCAGCGCGTTCCACGACCACACCGCGACCGGGAAGTTGAAAGCGCTGATCACGCCGATGGGGCCGAGCGGGTGCCACTGCTCGTACATGCGATGGCCCGGTCGTTCCGAGTGCATGGACAGGCCGTAGAGCTGACGCGACAGGCCGGTCGCGAAGTCGGCGATGTCGATCATCTCCTGAACCTCGCCCTTGCCCTCGGCGAAGATCTTGCCCATTTCGAGGGTCACCAGCGCGCCGAGCTCGTCCTTGTGGGCGCGCAGCGCATCGCCGATCTGGCGCACGACTTCGCCGCGCTTTGGAGCAGGGAGGGCGCGCCATCGCTTGAACGTTGTCGCCGCTTCATCAACGATCCGGTCGTATTCGGCGTCGCTCACCCCGAGCACCCGGGCCAGGACTTCACCGGTGGCCGGGTTCCTGGAGACGATTTCTTCACCCGAGGGGGCGGCGATCCAGGCGATCCCCTTGCCGCCGGAATTTGTGGCTTCGATGCCGAGTCGAGAGAAAAGTGCCTTCGTGTTCATGGATGAATTCTATGTTTCGTGACCCTTCTTCGCGCGATCCTGCGAATGAAGCACTTGCTTGGAAGAATGGTCGCGTGACCGCAGAGCCAGCCGACGAGTCTCTCCACCCCGGTTTCCGGAAGAACCGCCGGCCATCGCCGCATGCAGGATCGTCGACCGGTCAGGCCGATCGCCGGTTAGTCGATTCGCGAGACCGCTTCCCGATGCGGCTGCGCGGCGCGGTGGAGGGCAGAGACGGCGCCACGGTTCAGATGGCGCACCGGGCCGTGCCCCTTTCCGGGCGAGTAGCTCTCCTGAATCGCCGCGGTGAGGTACTGCCTGGCCCCACGCACCGAGGTTTGGAGGTCGTGCCCGCAGGCAAGGCGGGCCGTGATAGCGGCCGAGTAGGTGCATCCGGTCCCGTGGGTGTTCTTCGTGTCGATGCGCACCGAAGCGAGTTCGTGAAGAATCGACCCATCCCAGAGGACGTCGGTGGGATCGCCCTCAAGGTGCCCGCCCTTGATCAGAACGGCGCGGCACCCGAGAGCCGAAAGCGCCCGGGCCGCTTCCTTCATTTCGGCAACCGATCGAATCCGGCGCCCAAGCAGGGCTTCCGCCTCGGGGAGGTTGGGTGTTACCAGGGCGGCGATAGGAAAGAGGCGAAGGACGTAGGCGCGCTCGGCGTCCTCATCGAGCAGCCGGTCGCCGCTCTTCGCGACCATGACAGGGTCCACCACCAGGTTGGCGAGACCGCGAGCGGCGATCACCGCGGCCACCTCTTCGATGATGGCGCGGTTCGCGAGCATGCCCGTCTTGACCGCCGAAATCGCCATGTCATCCGCCACCGCCTCGATCTGGGCTCGCACCAGCGCCGGATCCAGGGCCTGCCAGGCTCTCACCGCGACCGTGTTCTGGGCGGTGATGGCCGTGATGGCGGTGGTTCCGTGAAGGCCGTGAGCGGCGAAGGTCAGCAGATCGGCCTGAATGCCAGCGCCTCCGCCCGAATCGGACCCGGCGATCGAAAGCGCGATCCTCATGATCAGGAGGGCCTCATCACTTGATGTAGCCGAGGGCCTTCAGTTCTTCGCGCAGTTTGGGGTCCAGATTCTCGTCTCCGGACTGGGCCAGCCCGGCCTGGTACCAGACGCGGATTCCCTTGGCCTCCGGACCCTTCGGTTTCAACAGGTCCCTGGCCCGGAAAGTCCACCTTGGTCCCGAGAGGCGCACTCCGTCACCGGCCGAAACCGTCGCAGGATCTGGCGGGCGCCCCGCCACGCTGAAGGCCAATGTCATCATCGCTTCGGGGTTGTTCGGCACCGCGACCAGTCGATGCGTGAATCCCGAGCGCTTGAATTCGTAGCTCGCCGCGCGTCCGTCCTTGGAGACGCGAAGCGGTTCGCCTGTACGCCGACCCATCAGATACACCCGCGCAAAGCCCGTCAAGCTCGAAAGCTCAACCCGAACCGGGGCGCCATCGGGGTTGGGATCCACGGCGAGATGGACGCCCTCTTGGGATCGGGACATGAACGCCATGAGGTCTCGTTGCACCGCGGCCGCGCGCGGGGGGAGTTTCTCGAGCGGCGCCTTCTCATTCGGGTCGGCCGACAGATCGAAGGCAAGGGAGGACGTTTCGGGAGCGATCGTCTCAATAGCCTTGAACCTCTCGTCGCGCGCGGCGTAGAGGGCTCCGTCGCTCGAAATCTGTTCGGCGAACAGCGGCATGGGCCGAGGCACGCCCTGCCCCCGCAGACGGGGGGCGAGGCTGACTCCATCCGCGCCCGAAAGAGGCGCCAGCCTGGACAGGTCGAGCAGGGTCGGGCTCAAGTCGACGAGGCTCACGGGGTCCGCGATCCGCGAGCCGCCCCGCACGCCCCGGGGGAGGCGGATCACGAGAGGGACGTGAACGAGCGACTGATAAAGGGTGTGCCCATGGCGATTCTGACCGTGCTCCCCGAACTCCTCGCCGTGATCCGCGGTGACCACGATGATCGAGTTGTCGAAAAGTCCGAGGCGCCGCAACCCATCAAGGACCTTCCCGAGCTCCCGGTCGTTATACGCGATCTCGCTGTCATAGAGGTCCGACTCGGAAGCGCCCGCGGCGGGCGCGGGCCGCCCTGGGACGGCGCGCGCCTGATACGGGTAGTGAAGGTCGAGGGAATGAACGTAGAGGAAGAAAGGGCGACTCTTGACCGTGGGCACCCACGCCGCCAGGTCGTTCGTGATCTCCTTCGCGTCAGCGGGCGCCGCGTTTACCGCACGCTCCACATAGGCCCGGGCGAGATTGCGATACGAAAGGAAGCCCCGTCCGAAGCCAAAAGCCTTGCCGTCGAGCACCGGATTGGCCACGAGTGAGCGTGTCTGATATCCAGCTCTTGCGAAGGCCTCGGCGAGCCGCGGGGCGTCGTCGGAGATTCGATCGGCGGCGGTGCGTGCGCCATGCTTCGGGGGAAGCTGGCCCGTCAGCATGCAGGCCACCGATGGCGTCGTCCACGACGCGCATGACCATGCTTGCTCGAGGACCACACTCTCCCTGGCCAGGGCATCAATTGCGGGAGTGAGTCCGCGAGTGGAGCCGAAAGCGCCTACCCGGTCCGTCCGGAGGCAATCAATGACGTAGACGATGACATTCGGTTTCTCCTCCCTTGTAGGCCCCAGGATTGTGGGCTCGGCTATCGCCACCCGTCCCGTCTTCGATTCTGCGGTGATCTCGATGTCGTACGGACCGGTGTCTGGGTTGTCCAGGGCAACCCTGGTCTCGATCCATGGCGACGACATCTGCTGCGACCCGGCGGCCAAGTCCCGCAGCGCGGAGTCGCGGCCCGAGCGGCCGCCACGAATTCGCCACTGCACACCCGCGGAGTGCGGCTTGGAAGTCAGCGCCAGTTCGAGATGCGCGCCGGGGAAGGCCTGGATCTTGAAGCGCAAGGTGAGGAGTCCCCGACCGACGAGCGCTCTGCGGACATCAGCAGCCGCCTCAATATCTTCCACACCGACCCGGCCGGGACGAGAGGAACTCAAGAAAAGGCCTGGGACTTCGGTTGCACCTTCCGCGACACCATCCAGCGCGCGCCAGCGCGCCAGGAGCCGAGGTTCGGGGCCATTGCAGGCGGCAATGGCCAATGCGGCCACGCAAACGGGGCCGCGCGCCAATCCCCTCATCGCTCGCCGGTCCTCCACGGCGCGGCGCGCTCATGGGGTTTCTTTGGCCGGTCGGTCGCGACCGGCTCTTTGTGCGCGAAAGTCACGTCGTGCGGCCAGAAGGCGTTGCCCGACACGATGCCGACATCGGCGGTGGTCCAGTTGTGGAGGTTCTGCCCGGCGATCGAAAGCGCGATCTTCACAAGGACACCAGGGTCTCGAAGTTCCGCAGCATGCGAAGGGTCAAGCCCCAGATGGTCAGACCGCGGACTTCAATCGCGGGAAAGCGCAGGTCCTGACCCCCGTGCCGCATCGTGACCGAACCCGTGTGAGCGCCGTCGAACAGGGCGAGGAGCGGGACCCAATGGGCCGCCGCGACCTCGTCCGAGAGCACCAAGTCATCGGGCGCCCCCGGGGCGGCGAAGACAAACGGCGCGATCCTCAGGTCGATGGACTTCGCGCGGGCGACGGCCCGGGTTTCGTCGAGCGCGCCGAGAAAATCCCGATCCGTGGCCAGGGAGAGGCCGATTTCCTCTTCGGTTTCCCGAATCGCGGTGTGCACGAGACCCTGATCCCGACTTTCCGCTCGGCCCCCGGGAAGGCCGACGTGGCCCGACCAAGGGTCATCGGGATGCTCGGCGCGCCTGATGAAGAGAGCTTCCAGACCATCGCTGCTCTGACGGAGAACCAGAGCGACGGCGGCCGCGTTGGTCGTGCCCTGAACCGTTCGCGGCTCGCGGTTCCGAAGGACATCGCCGATTCGGTCGAGAGAAAAACGATGCGGCGAGGTCCTCGAGTCTCTCGGTGGCCAGCCTTCGGGAGGAATCGTCACTCCCATTCAATCGTCGCGGGCGGCTTGCTCGAGATGTCGTACACCACACGGTTGATCCCTGGGACTTCGTTGATCAGGCGCGAGGACATTCGGGCCAGCAGATCGTGGGGGAGTCGCGCCCAGTCCGCGGTCATGCCATCGGCTGAATCGACGATTCGGACCGCGATCGTATTGTCGTACGTCCGGCCGTCGCCCATCACCCCCACCGACTTCACCGGGAGAAGGACCGCGAACGACTGCCACACCTTTCGGTAGAGCCCGGCTTTGCGAATTTCGTCCACCACCACCGCGTCGGCCTCGCGCAGGGTTTCGAGGGCGGGGCGCGATATGGGGCCAATCACCCGAATGGCGAGGCCAGGCCCGGGGAAGGGCTGCCTGAAGATGAACTCCTCTTCAAGCCCGAGACGGAGGCCCACTGCGCGCACCTCGTCCTTGAAGAGCTCACGGAGGGGCTCGACCAGTTTGAACCCGAGAGCCTTCGGAAGGCCGCCCACGTTGTGATGGCTCTTGATGATCGCGGACGGCCCCTTCACCGACTGGGATTCGATCACGTCGGGGTAGAGCGTGCCCTGAGCGAGGAACTTGACCCCGCCGATCTTCTTCGCCGCGGCCTTGAAGACGTCGATGAACTCCTTCCCGATGATCTTGCGCTTCTTCTCGGGATCGAAGACACCCTTGAGCGCCTTCTCAAACCTCTTCGAAGCGTTGACGCACACCAGAGGGAGGCCCATCTTGGCTTCGAAACGCTCGCGAACCTGCTGAGCTTCGTCTTTGCGGAGCAAACCATTGTCGACAAAGACGCAGGTCAGTTGAGACCTGACCGCCTGATGGACGAGAACCGCAGTGACGGCGGAGTCGACGCCCCCCGAGAGCGCACAGATGACGCGTTCCTTGCCTATCTGCGCCCTGATGCGCTCGATGGTTTCGCCCACGAAGGAGGCGGGATCCCAGTCGCGCGCGCAGCCGCACAGATCGAGAAAGTTTCCGAGCACCTGCATGCCTTGAGCAGTGTGCTTGACTTCCGGATGGAACTGAATCCCGTACATGCCTTTCTTGGGATACTCCATGACCCCCACCGCGGTGTTGGAGGTCGAGCCCGAGATGGCGAAGCCGCGGGGAGGACGGAGGATGGAGTCGCCGTGGCTCATCCACACCCTGGTGCGGGCGGCCAGGCCGCGAAGCAACCGCGACTGGGGCGAGGCCTCCAGATCGGCCGGGCCGAATTCCTTGGAGTCGGACTGAACGACTTCGCCGCCGAGGACCCTCGCCATCAGTTGCATCCCGTAGCAGATTCCCAGGATCGGAACGCCGACTCCTTCGAGCACTTCCCGGCTGATCTGAGGAGCGCCTTTCTCGTAGACGCTCGACGGCCCGCCCGAAAGGACCAAACCCTTGGGCTTGTATGCCCGGATGGCCTTCAGCGAGGTGCCCGGCGGGACGATCTCGGAGTACACACCCAACTCACGGAAACGGCGAGCGATCAGATGCGTGAACTGAGAGCCGAAATCCACGATGAGAACGGAGTCTCGGACCATGTAGAACCTCGGTCGAACCTAAGAGCCTGAGTGCCGGCCGACTTTACTTCGGCCTGAGTGCCTGGGGTGTGGGGAGTTGAGCATTTCCAACAAGACAAGATCTTCGGCCGCCGCCGAAAAAACAGCGAAGGCCAAATTCACTTTGGCCGGAGCGTGGGGGTGTGGCGGGCTGAGCACTTCCAACGAGACACAATCTGCGGCCCCTCACCTCATTAAGGAACGGGGGAGTATAGGACCGATTCGACTACACTTAGCGCGCGTTGATGGGCCCCCAGGAAACGACCCCCCCGAAAAGCGCACTGGCCGCGAGCGCAGCCCTTGAGGTCGACCTCGGGCGGTCGATTCTCATGGCCGTTGTTCTGTCCTGCGCCTGCACTCAGGCCCGTATTCTGCCGCCAGCCTCGCCTTTCCCACCCACGTCACGATGGGAAAAGACCCTCGACGGCCCCCTGGCTTCGTCACTCGCATCGGATGGAACTCTAGTTTTTGCAGCACTTTCAACCGGTTCAGTGATGGCCTTGGACTCGTCGACCGGGGCCACCGTTTGGATCCGGCCCGGGGCGAAGTCGGGCTTTGTGGTGGCTCGGCCGGGCTTGGTGGTATTTGTCGAGAAGGATGGTGTGGCCTGGGGGATTGACGCTCAAGACGGGAACGCTCGGTGGAAGACCTCCACCAACGTCGCCGGGGTTGAGTCGGTCCGGTTGGACGGAAACAGGGTCTTCTTTGGTGGCGCCTCCGGGTTTGCCTCGGTAATGGCCTCGTCCGGCGAGCTTCGGTTCGATCTGAGTGCGAAGGGAGTTCGGGCTATCGACGCCTCGGGCGACTCCCTCGCCGCCCTGGAGGATGGCGCGTTGACTGTCCGAGGGCGGGAGGACGGCGCCATTCGGTTCCGACTGGCCTCCCCGGAGGGGGAGTTTGGCGCTCCCGCGATCTTTCCTGATGGGCGTTTGGTGGTCGGCTCCGGAAATCGATTGGTTCGGTCGATCTCTGCCAGAGGCGAGTTCACATGGCGATTCAAGGTGGGCGCGCGGGTCAAGGACCGGCCACTGGATTTCCTCGATGGGAAACGGGTGGGCGTCATCTCTTTCGAAGGCGTTTTCTACGAGCTGTCGTTGAAGGGCGGCGACATGAAACGCCGGGTCCTTCTGTCGTCCCGCCCCTTCGGTCCGCCCGTCCTCGTGGCGGGCCGGGTGTGGGCGCCCATCTTCGAGGATGAGATCGTGGCCATCGATCCCCGAACCGCGAAGCTCCTCGGTCGGACGAAGTTCGGAGGAGGCTTCCTCTCCTCTCCTCTCCTCCTCGCCGGGCGCCTCTTGGCCGAAATCTCGGGTCCGAGGCGAATCGTGGCCCTTCAGACCGCCCCGGTGAATTAATCGCAGTTCGATCTGTCGAGCGGCGTCCAGCGGGCGGTTATCATCCGTGAGCGCCCTCTCATGCCCCAGGCCGGAAAATCCAAAGATAGGGCCCGTTTAGCCACGACTCTGTGATCGGTCGAAAACTCGCGTCGAGATACGAAATCCTCCGAGAGGTCGGTCGCGGAGGCATGGGAGTGGTGTATCTCGCGCGCGACCCCGTCCTCGAGCGCGACGTCGCGATCAAAATGCTCACCTCCGGTAACCTGCAGGGGGATCAGCGTGAACGGTTCGAGCGCGAGGCCAGAGCCGTAGCCAAGCTCGATCACCCCGGCATCGTCCCGATCTACGACTTCGCGGATTTTGAGGGGCACCTTTTCTTCGTCATGCCCTATGTCGAAGGCCGGACGTTGCGCGCGGTCCAGAAGGACGAAACCCTGAGGCCATTCGAGATCCTCGATATTGGCGCCCAGGTGGCCGAAGCCCTTCACTACTCCCATCAGCGCGGCATCGTTCATCGGGACATCAAGCCCGAGAACATCATGGTGACCCGGGAAGGCGACGAGTGGCGAGCCAAGTTGATGGACTTCGGCATTGCCCTCGGGCCAAAAGACTCGCGAATGACCAAGTCCGACATCATCGTCGGCACCCTGGCGTACCTGCCTCCCGAGTCCATCCTGGACTCCTCGACCTCTCCGGCGGCGGACGTCTACTCGCTCGGCGTGGTCTTGTTCGAGAGCTTCTCCGGGAAGCTTCCTTTCTTCGGGGACACCCAGACCGTTCTCTACAAGATCGTTCACTCCGAACCGGAGCCGCCGGGACTCCTGGCTTCGCTCGTCGACCTGGAGACCGAGAACATCGTCCTCGCCTGCATGGCCAAATCGCCGGCGGCGAGGCCCCAGGACGGCAATGAGATCGGTTCCGTGCTGCGCGAGTTGTCGCGCCGGTTGAAGAACCCCGACGCCGAGCTTTCAAGTGCTCTCGTCGTCCCCCGGGCGGGGTCGGCGATCGTCGGCCGGACCCATGAGATCGAAAATCTCGTGAAGTCTTTTCACCGGGCCCAGGCGGGCGAGGCGCAACTCGCGCTGGTGGGAGGAGAACAGGGCTTTGGGAAGGGTTCGCTTCTGCGCGAGCTCGAGCGGCTGGCCAGGAGCCGTGGCGCTCTCGTTCTTCACGGCCGTTTCGTCGAGCGTGTCGACCCGGCCCTGCCTTATCAAGGATTCGGGGAAGCATTCCGCGAGTACATAGACGCCGATCCCGTCCGCGCGGCCAAGACCCTGGGAGATCTGCTCCCCGAGCTTCGAGCTCTCTTTCCGGAGATTGGGGAGTCGGCCAAGGGAGATTCTTCGGCGTCGAGTCTGCCCAGACGCGAGGACCGGACCTTCACCCTGGACCTGCTCGCCCGCACCGTGGGACGGCTCGCCACCGCCCAGCCTCTGGTGCTGCTCTTCGAGGACCTTCACCTGGCGGATGTGTCTCTCGAGGCCATTCAGTACGTCTTCCATCGCCGCTCTTCCTCGCGCCTGATGATCGCCGGCACCTACGTCCACAGCGGCGGAGGCGACGGCGACCCGATGTCGCGCTTGCTCAAGAGCATCAGGAGCGATCAGGGCACGCTGCTCATTCAACTCAAGGCGCTTCAGGCCGATGATTGCCGCCAGCTGGCGCTCGGGATCCTGGGGGAGGACCGCGTTCCGGACGACGCGGGGGTGGCTCTCTTGCAGGCCACGGGCGGCAATCCCTTCTTCGTGGCGGAACTCGTCCGGAGTCTGGCCTCCGAGGGACGTTTCGAAGAATTCACGCTCGCGGCCCGGCGCGGGGGCGTGCAGGGACTCGCCCTTCCGAACTCCGTTCAGAAACTGATGGAGGAGAAGGTCGCCGCCCTGGCCGATTCCGATCGAAGCGTCGTTCAGGCCGCGGCCATCATCGGAGCGTCGTTCGATACCTCCGAGGTGAGCCACCTTTCGGGCCTTGGAGCATCGGCGGAGCTGGTGATCGAGGGTCTGATGGAACGAGGCATCTTCCGCGAGGACGCGGTTTCGGGAGGATCCCGCCTGACCTTCGCCAGCACCCTCCTCCTTGACGCCACCTATCGCACTCTCAATCAGGTTCGTCGCCGTGCTCTCCATCGATCGTATGCGGAGTTTCTCGAGACCCGCTACGCGAAGCGGCTGGACCGCGTGGCCCCGGTTCTCTTCAGGCATTTCTCGGTCGCCGGCCTCCTCGATCGCGCCGCCGTCCACGGACTCACGGGTGCGCGGAATGCGTTCGCCGGCGGCGCCTATGAGGACTCGAGGCGCCTTTCCCAGGCTGTGCTCCACTTGGTCGAGAGCGAAAACTGGCTGGGCGACGAAACCGTCGAAGCACAGGCCTGCCTCGCCTATGCCCGCGCCTCTCTCGAGGCCTTCGAGTCCGAGGATGCGGGGAGGATGGGCCGCCGGGCGGCCACGCTGTTCGCCCAGGAGAAGGATTATCGCCAACAGTCCGAGGCCTTGGTTCTCGGGGCCGACGCGGCCTTGAGAGCGTTGAAGCTCGACGAAGCCAAGGCCATCGCCACCGAAGGCATGGATCTGGCGCGCGAGCACCGGCTCACCGGGGCGGTCGAACGGTTTGGAGAATTCCTCGAGGCGGTGCAGCGCTCGCGCGCGCAGGGGGGCGCCTCCCCTCTGCCCACCACGGCCCACCTCACGCCATCCGCGCAGGCGCGCCCGGCCCCTGCCCCGAGGGCCAGCGCGCTCCTTATTCTCGAAGCCGAGTTCCTGGCCGCCGAGGAGGCGACCGAGGAACGCGCGAACCGCAAAGAACCGACGCCGCCCGAAGAAGAAGTGGCCCACCTCATGCGCTTCGCCGACCTGGCCCTGAAGATCGGCCGGCTGGGTGCAGGCCTGGAGGCCTGCCGCCAAGCCCTGAAGATGGCGGGGCAGAGCGATGTTGTGACCATGGCGAGTCTGGGCTTGTTGCACACCAAACTTCTGCTCCGCTCCATGCAGCTCAATGAGGCTTTGGAGGCCGCGCGTACGGCACTGGCTCCGAACTTCATTCTGAAGGGTTCGGTGCCCCGCGCCCTGGCCGTCCAGATTGCCGCCCACGAGGCGGAGGCTCTGGTCATGTTGGGCGAGCCGGCCACCGCGCGCGAGAGGCTGGAGGCTGAAGGCCTTGACGGCGAAGCCGGAAACGAGGATCGGTCGCTGCCCCTTTTCCTCGCCTATGCCGAAGTGCTCGCGTACCTGGGAGACCGGGCCGTTGCCCTCGATCTAATGAACGAGGCCCTTCAAAGCGCCGAAACCCGGGGCGACAGCGTGGCCCAGGTTCAAGCCCTGAACGCCCGGGCCCGCATGCTCCTGCTGGCGGGCACGCCGGATCTGGCTATCGAAGATGTGCGCACCGCCATGGCTCTTTCGGGCGAAGTTCCGGACGCGCTGCTGATGACCAGCGTTCGGCTCGCCTTTGCCCAGTGCCTGAGCGAGCTTGGAGCGGTGAGCGCCGCCGATGCCGAATTTCTGGCCGCGAATCGTGAGGCCGAAGGCATGGGAGCTCGGGTGCTGCTGCTTGAGGCGCAGCTTGGACTCTCCGCCACCAACCGAGCCCGCGGCCGGTACCTGGCGGCCGAGATCGCCGCGCGGGTGGCGCTTCAGTTCTCCACGGCGGCTTCCGCCAAACTCCTGCAGGCGCGGGCTGAGATGGCTCTCGCTCTGGTCTTCAAGGAAACCGGAGCCTTGAAGGACGCGACGCACGCCTTCGAACGCGCCCGCTCCGTTGCCCTCGGCGCCGGGGAAGTCTCGGTCTACATCGATAGCCTGACGGAGCTCGCGCGGATGGCCCGCCTGAATGGCGAGACGGGTCACGCCCGCTCCCTCGCTCTCGAAGCGTGGAACGAGTCGACCGAGCGCGGGGACCTGGTGAGGCGCGGCGCCACCATGCTCGAACTCGGCCGCCTGGAAATCGAGAGCGACCATCTCGATGCGGCGGTCACCAGATTGAGAGGAAGTCTGGCCATCGCGGTGAGCAGTAACGCCCCACGCCTGGCCACCCGGCTTTACGAGGGTCTGGTGGACGCCGAGTTGCGATCGGACGACGTCCAAGGAGCCCTCCGCTACTCCGAAGCGGCCGAGGCGTCCACGGCCACCCTGGGCGAGTTCGGGGCCAGCGAGGCCATCAAGGCGGCTCTCCTCACCGCCCGCATCTATGGGAAGGGTCAGAACCTCGCCGGCCTCCGGGAGGGCATTGGGCGGGCTATGAAGATTTCGGAGGAAAGTGCTGATCGTCTGCTTCAAGCGCGAAGTGCGCTCGACGCCGCTCAACTGTGTATCGAGGCGGATCCCGATCTTGCCTTGTCCATTCTCGACCGAGGTCTCCTTCGCGCTCAGGAGGCGGACGCGCTTGCCATCGAGGCGGCGCTTTCAGGCCACCGGGCTTCGATCCAAATCCGCCGAGGGCTCATTCTGGAAGCCAGAACCTCTTCAGAAGAGGAGATGGAGGCTTTGAACCTCGCGGGTGTGGTCAGAGGAGCGCTGCGCAACAAGCTCCGCCTCGCCCGATGTTTCGAACTTTCTGGCGACCTCAAGGCATGCGCGGATCTACTCGAGTGGGAGACGCCTCCCGATGGCGATCCCGCGACCGGGACCGGCCTCCTTTCATACCGATCTCAGATCAAACTGTCCCAGGGGCGCCTGCGCGGGGCCCTGGAGGATGCGGCGACGGCAGTGAGGCTGGCCGGGCGTGGCACGGGACGCGATCTCGCCGATGCCCTTCTGCACCGGGCCCGCTATGCCATGGCGCGGGCCGACACCGCCGCGTCGGCCACCGATCTCGAGGCGGCCAAGCGCGCCTCCGAGTCGGCCCGCGGCGTTCATCGGCCCTTCGAGGAAGCGCTCATCGTCTTTGCCCGGGCCGAACTTTCGATTCTCAAGGGGGACTTGCCGACCGGCGCGGCCCAGGCCGAGGCCGCTTGCCTGGCCTTCGAGCGGGGCGCCCATGAGATCTCGGCCAGCGCGGCACGGCTCCTGGCCGCTCGGTGCCTGGCGCGCGCCGATACTGCGTCTGCGGATCGTCTGGCCGCTCGCGTGGAGGCTTTTGCGCGTGAGCGCTCGCTTCTTTCCATGAAGGTGAACGCCTTGACCCTGCGCGGTCTCCTGGCTCGGGACATGCTGAAGCTGGACGAGGCCTTTCAACTCGCCGGCCAGATTGGCTCGCCTTGGATCCTCGCCAGCATCGCTCAGACTCGCTCGCGGATCTTCGCCTTTCGCAAGGACGAGCCCGCCATGGCGCGTGAGCGCAAGGCTTTCCTGTCTCACATGTCCATCCTCTCGTCCGAGCTCGACCCCCCCACGCGCGCGCAGGTGCTCGCCGTGGCCGAGAAGGGCGAACACCCATTTCTTATCTGATAGACATGAGTAGCCGCATTCCCAGGCCCTCCCCCGGCAAAACGGTCGATGCTCTGATCATCGACGTTGACCAATCTCGGGGCGCTGCCCTGGCTTCCGACCTGGCCGATCACGGGATATTCGCCCTTGGGTGCAAGTCCACGGATGAAGCCACGTTGAAGGCCCCGAGCGCTCGGGTGATTGTCCTCCGCCGCCGGCTGGGCGACACCGATGGGTTCGGCTTCGCTCGCACCCTGCGCAAGGAAGCGGCCTCACCCCTGCGCCTGCTCATTCTTGCGGAGGTTCCCAACACCGAAGATGCCCTTCGGGCGATCGACGTGTCGGCCCTGGGCATCGTGTTCGAGCCGTTCTCCGTCGAGAGCCTGGCCCAGAGGATCCGCGCCGCGATACAAGTAGACCCAGCGGATCTCATCGACGCGGCGGACGTTCCGGTCTTTCGCGTTCGCCGTGGCGGCGTCGTGTACAAGATGAAAGCCCGACCGGAGCTTCTCATTGACCATCTGTTGCAGGCGACCGCGGCCCTGGCCCCGACCCCCATCGGCGAAGTGGCGCCTCCTGAGCCTCCATCGCCCTCCGAGCCTGCGGCGGCGCCCGACGGCTCCGCGGGCCCTGGTCTTCAGGTCGGCTGGCCGGACCTGTCCCCCGAAAACGATACGGGGCCTTTTCTTGTCGTCAATGACGATCGGCGGGTTCTCTTCGCCAATCCGGCGGCGCGGAGCCTCTTGGCCTTGCCCGAGGATCTCCTGGGCGCTCGGTTCGACGAGCCGTTGGACCTGACCCGGAGTGTTGAGAGAAAGATCAAGAGCAGTCGCAGCGTCATAGACGTCGCCCTGCGAGCCACGCCCCTCATTTTCCGGGGCGAGAAGGCCATCGGCGTGGCGCTGCGGGATGTGACCGAACTTCGAAACATCGAAAGCCAACTCCGGCTGTCGAATGAAATCCTCGACCGCGTTCCCGCCGTCGTTCTGGTCGCCGATCCAGAGGGACGTGTGGCCTACGCCGGACCGGGGATTCGGACACTTCTGGGCTACGACACCGCGGATGCGATAGGCGAAGGTTTTTGGGGCCTTTGCTTCTCGGAAGTCGCCGAGGCCGAAAAGATGAGAGCGGAGTTCATGCACGCGGCCCGGCGAGAGGAGTCGCCGCTCGAGCCTTTCGAGGCGCCCCTTCTCGCCAGGGATGGAACTACCCACATCCTGGCCTTCCAGTTCGCGAAGGGTCCAGGCCGGACGCTGATCGCGGTGGGCCAGGATGTGACCGCGCGGAAGAATGCCGAGAGCGAGAGCACGCGGACCCGGGAGTCTGCGGAAGCCGCCACGCTGGCGAAGTCCGATTTCCTGGCCAACATGAGCCACGAGATTCGCACCCCCATGAATGCGGTCATTGGCCTCACCTCGCTCCTGCTCGACACCGAACTCACCGCGGAACAAAGGGATTACGCGGAGATCATCCAGAAGAGCGGCGAATCCTTGATCTCTCTCATCTCCGACATTCTGGACTTTTCCAAGATCGAAGCGGGAAAGCTGGAGCTCGATCGGCACAGTTGTTCCGCCGAAGGCCTGGTGGAGCAGTGTCTTGATCTGCTGGCCGCCCGAGCCTCGGAAAAAGGCCTGGATCTGGCTGGGTTTGTGGACGCGACCGCGGCCGTGGAGTTCTGGGGCGACGGCACCCGCATCCGTCAGATCCTGGTCAATCTGGTCGCCAACGCGGTCAAGTTCACCGAAGCCGGCGGCGTCCTGATCGAGGTGCGTCTCGAGCCCGAGAGCGGAGAAAGACCGGGGGCCTCGGCCTGGGCCAATCTGCTGATCTCCGTTACCGACAGCGGCATCGGCATCCCCGAGGAAAAGGTCGGCCGGCTCTTCAAGGCCTTCTCCCAGATCGACGCCTCCACCACGCGCCGCTATGGCGGGACGGGCCTCGGCCTCGCGATCTCGAATCAACTGACGGAAATGATGGGTGGCCGCATTTCGGTCGAGAGCAGGCCCCTCAAGGGGTCGCGGTTCACCCTCACCCTTCCGGTGGAAATAATCTCGAAAACGAAGCAGCCGTACCTCAGTCCGTCCTCCTCATGGCTTGCCGGGAAACGGGTAATGGTCTGCGCCACCGGGGTGATGACCACGGATGTCGTCGCCCGTCTCGCCGCACGATGGGGCGGCTCGTCCGTGCGGGCCTCGATCAACGAGGCCCGCGACCGTCTCCAGCGCGGCGAGGCCTTCGACCTGGCCATCATCGACACCAGCCGGACCCTTGACCAAAGAGCGGCGTTGGTTTCCGAGACCGCGCTAAAAGCGCTCAAAGACACCTGCGTGCAGAGACGCATCCCGGTCATTTCGCTCCGGCCCATCGCCTCTCGGAACGTCGTGGCCACCCAGGGAATCTCCCTCGCTTCCGCGGTGACCCCCATCAAAGCGGCGGGTTTGTATCAAGCCATCGACCGAGCTCTTTTTGGCGCGTCGCGGACATCCGCGATCGACCGGAAGCCCTCGCCGGAGGCCGAGGTGGCGAACTCGGCGTTGCCGGTGCTGGTGGCTGAGGACAATCTCGTCAATCAGAAAGTCGCGCGCCTCACCTTGCAGAGCCTGGGATTTCCGAGAGTGGACGTGGTCTCGAACGGTCGCGAAGTTCTGAAGGCGATGGCCACCCAGACCTACGAGTTCGTCTTTCTCGATCTCCACATGCCCGAGATGGACGGTCTGGAGACCGCTCGGGCCATTCGTGAGGAGTCCCGTACGCCGCGGCCCTGGCTTGTGGCTCTGACCGCGAGTGCGATGGCCGGGGACCGGGAAAAATGCCTGAGTGCTGGGATGGACGACTATCTGGCCAAACCCCTCCAGCGCGACGCTCTGGCTCTGGTCATTGAACGCGCCCGGCAGGCCCCGCCCCAGCCTGTCGCGTTCGCCGCGCCACCCCCGGTCCCCCCATCCCGCCCGCCAACGGACAAGCCTCGGGCAACGGACACGTTGATCAAACCAACGAAGCCGGCGCCGCCCCCCGCCCCCGGAGTCCCCGCTTCTTCGCCGGCGATCTTCGATACCCGCGCGATCGAGCGTTTGCGAGCCCTGGGCCTTCCTGCCGGAGCTTCAGGGTCCGATCTGGTGACCGAGCTCGTGGACACTTTCCTGAAGGAGGTTCCAGACAAGCTGAATCGGATCTCCAAGGCTCTTTCCGAGGGAGATTTCCTCAAGGCTCAGCGCTTTGCCCATTCCCTGGTTTCGGCCGCTGGCAACCTCGGGGTGGTGGGTGTGGTCAAGGCGGCCCGGGCTTTCGAGAGCGTCCTTCGGCTGAAGAGTCAAGACGAGTCAGAGAAGGCCTACCAGGCCGTCGTAGCCGAGTTCGATCGGGCGGCGCCCGAGCTTTCCCGAGAACGCCAGAAGAAACCCTAGATGGGCGTCCGCGATCTTCTGATCCTGATAAAGGTGCGCATCACCGCTCTGGTGACCCTCACCGCGGTGGCCGGGTACGGCCTTGCCCCGAATCCGCTGTGGGGACGCCCGCTCTTTGAGGTGGCGGCCGGGGTGTTTCTGATTACCGCAGGCGCCTCCGTTGTGAACATGTTCCTGGAGCGGCAAACCGATGCCTTGATGAATCGGACGCGCCTGCGGCCCCTGCCGTTGAATATCCTGACCCCGAAGAGCGCGCTCGTGCTGGGCCTGGGGATCAGCCTGGTCGGACTTTGGCCCCTCCTTTCAACCGGCCGTCTTCCTGCCGGCATCGCGGCTCTGGCCTGGTTTCTCTACGTGCTGGTCTATACCCCGCTGAAGTCGATGACTTCCCTCAACACCATCGTCGGAGCCATCCCCGGCGCCTTGCCCCCGCTCATCGGATGGACGGCCACCGGCGCACCTCTCTCCATGGCGGCGTTCATCCCGTTCCTGTTGATGTTCGCCTGGCAGGTTCCGCACTTCCTTGCCCTCGCCTGGATGTACCGGGACGACTATGCGAAGGGCGGCCTCCAGATGCTTTCGGTTGAAGACAGCCAGGGCGGCATGGTGGGTCGACAGGCCCTGCTGTACTCCTTGTGCCTCGTTCCGATCACCGCGGCCCCGCTTCTCAGTGAGGGCGCCTCGCTCCTCGGGTCGCTTCTCGGGATCGGTCTGTCCCTGATCTTCGTGGGATTTGCGGCTCGCTTCGCCAGGCGCCGCGACCGCACGACGGCCGCGTCGCTCTTTGGGGTTTCCCTGCTCTATCTGCCCTGCGCCTTCGGCCTCATGTTCCTGTAGTTACCTTGGTTAGCTGGGGGGGCGGTGAACGGCCCCGCCCCCCCAGGCCCCCCGCGGACTTCGCCGGAGTGAATCCGGCTTCGTCCTTCCGCTCTAGCTCAGAGGGCGGTGAACGGCCCCGCCCCCCCAGGCCCCCCGCGGACTTCGCCGGAGTGACAAACGAGCGCCAGCGACTTTGCTCTGTAGCGGGTCCGGGAAGCGGAGCCGGCTCAGGAATCCGGCTTCGTCCTTCGACTCAGCTAGCTAGCTTTGGGGCCCGGCTTAGCCCCCAAGACCCTCGCGGACTTCGCT
>JANODX010000154.1:0-8757 GCA_031412915.1 Vicinamibacteria bacterium
AAGGCGCCCCATCAACTTTCGGGAGGCCAGCGGCAGCGCGTCTCCTTCGGCCGCGCCCTCATTCTCGCCCCCTCTCTTCTTCTGCTTGACGAGCCCTTCTCGAGTCTGGACACCGACACGCGCGCGCAGATGCAGGCCCTGTTCAAGCGGGTGTCCGTGGAATACGCGATCACCGCGATCTTCGTCACCCATGACCTCAAGGAGGCCCTGATTCTGGGGGACCGACTGGCCACCCTGCGCGACGGGCGGTTGCACGCCTACGATACGAAGGCCGAGTTCATTGCCGATCCGGAGGCCGGGGTCGCCCAGGAAGTCGCCTTCTGGCAATCACTGAAGAGCGAGAAGATCGGGGACAGCGGATTCTGAGTTTCGGGGTGTTATCTTGCCGACGGTGTTCGACACTCGGCTCCGTCCGTACAAGGATGACGTTCTCCGGCCGGTGGCGCGCCTCATGTCGGCCCTTGCACCGCACGCGATCACCGCGGGCGCTCTCCTTTCGGGTCTGGCTGCGGCTGGGATGGCAGGAATGGCCTGGTATCGAACCGCCCTCGGCCTCTGGCTGTTGAATCGACTTCTGGACGGACTGGACGGACTGGCGGCGCGCGAACACGGGCGCGCGACCGACTTTGGCGGCTACCTCGACATCATGGCTGACTTCGCGGTCTATGCCGCGGTTCCCATCGGCCTGTACCTGAGCCAGCCCGGGGCCGGCAACGCCTTGAGCCTGATCGTCATGCTGGGCAGCTTCTACGTCAATGCCGCATCCTGGATGTTTCTGTCGGCCATCCTCGAAAAACGCACCGCCGGGGCTTTCGTGCGGGGCGAGGTCACCTCCGTGACCATGCCCCCTGGGCTGGTTGGCGGGACGGAGACGATCCTCTTCTACGCAGCCTTCCTGATCTGGCCAGACCACATGAGCGTACTCTTCATGCTCATGGCCGGTCTGGTGCTTTTGGGCGTCGGCCAGCGTCTGTGGTGGGCGGAAGGGAACTTGACTCGAAACGAGAGCGGTGCGAACGACCAGACGGAATAGAAGGACGCCACGACGCATCACTAACACGTCGTCCTCGCGAAGGCGACAATCAAGGTAGCCACACCATGAAGACATTCCTCACCGTGCTTGCCGCGACGTTGATGTCCGTTCCCGCCTCCGCTCAATCCTTCGATCATTCCCACGCCGCGTTCACGACGCTGTTGACAAAACACGTCGTTCTCATAGACGGCGGCAAGACCTCGAAAGTGAAATACGCTGAACTGAACAAAGACCAGCCACAGTTGAAGTCCTACCTCGATGGCCTGTCGAGAGTCACCGAAGCCGAATTCAACGCCTGGCCCGCGCCGCAGCAAATGGCCTTCCTCATCAATGCCTACAACGGCTACACGCTGGAACTGATCCTGCAGAACTATCCGGTGAAGTCGATCAAGGACATCGGTGGACTGTTCGATAATCGATGGAAACGCAAGTTTTTCAAACTGCTGGGGCAGGATTCATACTTGGACAAGATCGAGCATGAGATCTTGCGCAAACCCGGCGCCTACAACGAGCCGCGAGTGCATTACGCCGTCAATTGCGCGTCGATCGGCTGCCCATCCTTGCGCGAGGAAGCCTTCACCGCCGACAGGCTGGGCGCGCAACTGGAAGAGCAGGCCGTGCGATTCCTGTCCGACCGCACGCGCAACCGCTACGCCAACGGCAAGCTGGAGGTGTCGAGGCTTTTCAACTGGTTCAAAGAAGACTGGGCCGGCGGATACACGGGATTTGACGGCAAGACGCAGGCGATCAAGTCGCGCGAGGAATACTTCGCGCGCTATGCCAAGCAACTTGCGGATTCGCCGGCGGATCAGCAGGTCATCGCGAGCGGCAAGGCGCCGCTTTCCTACCTGGACTACGACTGGAGTTTGAACGGGGCGAATTAGTCGGCTCCTTACGCTGAAATTAGCCTGCAGCGCCTGGTTGACGCTTAATGCCGCGAAAGGCGCACCCGTGCGGGGTTTGCTGTTTTCGGGAGCGGGCTGCATGCATCGGTAGAATCGCAGTATGCGTCTCCCCATCATCATCCCCGCGCTGAATGAAGCCGCCCACATCGCGGCGACCCTGGCGCCACGGCCGTGCGTACGCGAGAAGGGCCCCGCAATCATCCTGGTCGATCACGTCAGCAGCGATGCGACGAAAGCGCCGTCCCCTCTACCGGAGTGAAGCGTCTTGTTCTGATTTTCTGTTTGTTGCCGGCTGCACACGCCGATAGCAAAGAGGCGCCGCCTTTGTTCTCATCGATGAAACCCGGCGAAGCCATTGCAAGCCCGTTGCGGCTCATCGCACTGCCCAAGATCACGCCAAACCGCTTTGAGCTGGTCGCGGATGAAGGCAGGACTGTCCTGCTGGTCAACTCCACTGCCAGCGCGGCGAAGGTCGGCATCCCGTTGACCGCAGAAGCGGGCAGCGGCGCTCGGCTGGAGTGGCGATGGAAGGTCAGCGATGCTTTGGTCAATGCCGACATGAACACGAAGTCCGGCGACGATTTCGCCGCGCGTGTGTATGTCTTCTTCGCGGTACCGCTAAGCGCGCTTTCGTTTGGCGAACGCAACAGGATTCGTATCGCGCGGTTCTTGTCCGGTGCCGAGATTCCCACCGCCGCATTGTGCTACGTGTGGGACAACAAGCACCCGATAGGCTTCATACGCGCGAGTCCCTATACGAATCGGGTAAGGATGATCGTGCTGCAAAGTGGCGCCAATCACGCCGGCCAATGGCTCAACGAGTCGCGCGACGTGGCGGTCGACTTCAAGACGGCCTTCGGTGGCGATGCGCCGGCGATCACCGGTGTCGCCGTCGGCAGCGATACCGACCAGACCGGCGAGAGCGTTCGCACCTGGTTTGGCGACGTGGCCTTTGTCGGACCGGCGAGATGAGGGAGCGGCCATGAAGAGGCTGCTGTTGCTGGGCGGCGGGCATGCCCATGTGCAGGTGTTGAAGTCGTTGATCGATTCTCCGCTTGCGGAAACCGAGGTGACGCTGGTTTCGCCCTTTGCGCGACAGGTGTATTCGGGAATGTTGCCCGGCTGGGTCGCGGGACACTACGCCATCGATCAATGCGTGATTCCGTTGGCGCCGCTGTGTCGCCCCGCGCGTGTCACTCTGGTGGAGACGGCCGCCAATCACATCGATCTTGCACGCCGTATTGTCCGATGCGCGAACGGCGCCGAAATGCCGTTCGATGTGCTGTCCGTGGACACCGGGCCGGTGGCGAACACAACGATGATCCCCGGCGCGGGAGAACATGCCATCACCGTGCGTCCGATCGAAGCGTTCATCGAGGATTTCCTGCTCCTTGCCGCCGATGTCGGCGCCCGTGCGGCCAGCGGCCAGCAATCCCGCATTGCGTTTGTGGGCGCCGGCGCGGCCGGCGTCGAACTGGCACTGGCCATGCGGTATGCGTTTCGCGAACAGCGAACCACTCTGACCCTGATCTCAGCTGCCAACACCTTGCCCGGCCTTGTCGGCCCGCGCTTGCTCCGTATGATGCGAGCCCGAGGATTTCAGTTTTTGGCCGGCAGGACGGCGCAGCGGATTGAGGCGGGACGGGTTACCCTGCAGGATGGCGAGGCGATCAGCGCCGATCACATCGTGATCTCGACCGGCGCCGTCGCCGCAACCTGGCCGGCGGCGTCGGGACTTAAAACCAACGGAAGCGGATTCATCCTGGTCAACGATCACTTGCAGTCGATCTCGCATCCCGACGTGTTCGCTGCGGGGGACTGCGCAACCATGGTGAACTATCAGCGGCCGAAGTCCGGTGTGTATGCGGTGCGAGCCGGGCCACCGCTGGCGGAGAATTTGCGGCGTCATTTGCGGGGGGAGAAGTTGATTCCGTTCAGGCCGCGCAAGCGGTCCTTGTATCTGATCAGTACCGGGGACAAATACGCGATTGGGTCGTGGGGAACTTTTGCCTGGGAAGGGAAGTGGGTTTGGAGGTGGAAGGATCGGATTGACAGGAGGTTTGTGGAGAAGTATTGGTTCTCGGGGTGACGCTGAGGTGCCCGGCAGACCTGCGGCCCTGGCGCGGCGGTGGTTGGTCTTCAGTATCGAAGGCCCAGCTTGAGCCACAGCATGCGGCCCGGCTCGTTGACCCTGGTGGTGGGAGTGAAGCCTGGCACCCCCGCTCCACCTCGACTGATGAATTCAGCGTAAGCCTTGTTGAAGAGATTGTCTGCGCCCATGCGCAAATCCACGCGGGGTGCGATGCGCCAGCTGCCGTTCAAAGAGAACACGCTGAAGCCGGCAGTCGGACCCAGATCCTGGCCCATGGTGTTGCCCTGGTTGAGGGAGTAACGGTCCTGAGCCGCAGCCGCGCGGGCGAGGGCGCCCTCCAACCATCGGCCGGTCGAATACTGAATGCCAACGCGCGCTTCGAGAGGAGGGAGCTGCGCCAGCGGCAAAACGTCGGTCTTGTTCTGGCCGCGCACATAGGTATCGAGCCCCAGAAGCCCGATGAGGAGACCGACCTCGTCGCCTTCGAGTTCGCGGTGCTCGTAGTGGGAGACGCCGAACCGCAGCCTCACTCCCCGGAACGCGCTGAAGGGCTCGCGAATCGCGCCCTTGAGATCGAGACGCCGCTGCTTCATGTCGAGCGCCACCCCCTCTTCGCTCGGAATCCCGTAGTTCGTATCGAACATCGACGCATTCCCGCCGAAGAATCCGCGAGATCCCACAAACGACGCGCCCAGCGATCCCGAGGTGTTCTCGGTCGCGGAGTTCGAAACCCGGCCCTCCTCGAGGGGGACCTTCACGTCTTCGCTCACGCGGTGCAGGACATCCGCATGCCAGGCCAGTCCCTTACCGCCGCCCTGCAGTGACGCTCCCCTTCGAGCAGACGGTCGATCTCAAGCGATTCCTCTCGGACTCCGCCCACCCTGATATCCGAGCGTGGCTGGACCCGGACCGATTTGCGGGATTCCGCGTCGAGTACGGCGAACTCGTCTGGGGGGACTACGAACTGTGTTTCCCAATGATCGATCTCTATCGGAACAAGATCGACCACAGGAATTCGCTGGAGGCCGTGGCGTAGGGCGACCTCCGCCGCCATACGCGTACTCCTCTCGTACTCGTCCGTAACGGTGCTCCCCCCAAACCATCTGATTGGGCCTCGACCCGTCACAGCCGAGTACGGGCACGCAACGGCGACTACGCAGCTCCAAAAGAAAACGGGCACTGAATCCAGTGCCCGCTTTCACGTCGGCGCGCTCCTTTACGAATCCGCTCCGCAGGTGCCGCCCACCACCGCCTCTTCCGGCGCGGCCTCGGTCTTGTACTCGTTGTCGAAGGTCTCCTCGCGAGGCTCGTAGACTTCCTCGGGGATTTCGACGCGCTGGTAGTACGGCATACCGGTGCCGGCCGGGATGAGCCGGCCCATGATGACGTTTTCCTTGAGACCGCGCAGGTGGTCGACGCGGCCGGAGATGGCCGCCTCGGTGAGCACGCGCGTGGTTTCCTGGAAGACTAGAGACTGCCTGGCAAAGCCGGGCGGTCTCTGATCGACAACGCGGCTGTCCGTTGGCTGGTTGGAAGCGACTCGCGGCCGAGATGAACGAGTCGGCCGAAAGCGACGCCTTGGTGATCCCGAGCAGGATGCGCTTGGCGCCCGCGGGAGCTTTGCCGGCGGCCTCGAGTTTCCCGTTCTCGCGCATGAAGCGGTAGAAGTCCACCCCGAGGGAGAGGATGCCTGAAGGAGCCGAAGGCGACGAAGGCAGCCACTCCACCTCGGCCGTGAGACGAACGTTGGGTCGAGGTCCGAAGGACCGAGACCCTCTCCCCACGTGACACGAGCCCCTCCCCCCGCAGTCCGTCCCGGGACGGGGAGGGGTTTGGGGTGGGGCTCATCTTTCCTCGCGATGCCGTAGTACGATCCATGCGTCCCAGGAAATACGTATGACCACCATAGATCTCGTCAAACGGATTGAAGCCCTCCCAGAGGCCGAGAAGCTGGCGGTCGCCCGCCTCGTCGATTCCCTGACTGCTCGCCTCAATTCGAGCCCGGACACTCCGGAGCATCTCTACGAGCGCATCGTCGGCAGGGCTGAACGGATTTTCGCGCTTCACGGACCCCTTGGCGATTCGACCGCGGACATACGAGAACTACGCGACAGCGGGCATTAGCCTTTGCTCTACGTCCCGGACGCTTCGGTCGCCATCAAGTGGTTTCTCCGGGAAGAACACTCCGAGAACTCGCGGGTACTCCTTTCTCGAATCCTCGGCCAGCTCGATCGTGCCGTCGCCCCCGATCTGCTGCGACTCGAGATCGCGCACGTCCTCAGAAAGAAGACTCACTCCGGCCTCGATATCGCGGAGGCCTTGGAAGCCTGGAAGGACCTCAATGCCGTTCCCGTCGCGTGGGTTCCGGTGCAGCCTCTCCTTGACGCGATCCTTATCGAGGCTCTCGCCAGAAAGATCAGCGTCTATTACATGACGTACCTTGATGTCGCTCGGCGGCACAAAGCCGTCGTCGTCACGGCCGATGACGGGTTGGCCGCAAACGGTGCTCGCGAGATCCTCGCGATTCACGTTCGCGACTATCACCCCTAGGTCGAGGCGCCGACACGGCCTCACGGCTTGTCGAGGATGTCCTTGAAGGCGACCACACCCGCTTCCTCGGTGAGGGTCGAGAACGAGAAGGGATCCCACTCGACGAGCTGCTGGGCGAGTTCGACTTCCTGGCCTTCCTTGACCTTGAGCTTGGCGCCGTAAACGATCTGGTGACGCTCGCGCTCGCGGCCCTTGCTGTCGGCGACGATCATCCAGCCGCCGCGATTCATGACGATGGACTCGCCCTTCTTGTTCCTGACCGTGGTCAGGCCCTAAAAGGCGATGACGCCGGGCGCAGACCCCGCGTGCGGAAGCGCAGGTCGGAACCGAGCGGATGCGGATGTGATCGACCCCGGACGCGTCCACGTGGGTCGCCTTGTCTCCCGTGACTTCCTCGTTGCCGGCCACGATGACGCCGCCCCCGAACGGGTCGCGGACATCTTGAACGCTGACCCGGCCGATGATGCGATCGCGCCACCCGCATCAGTTGGAGCCGTGTTGTAGGATTCGGTCGTGCTTAGTGCCATGAGCAAAGCTGAACTTCTCGCCTACATCGAACGCCTCCCGGCGGCGAAACTCGCCGAACTCGAGGCCATTGTTGCTGGAATGACCGCGGAGACCTCCGCCAGCGGACCAAGCCTCTCTCGCAAAGAGATTGACGCCCTACGTCTCAGCCTTTTCGAACGCTACGGATACTTCGATTCGACGGCGGCCATACGGGAACTTCGCGACAACGGTCCAAGATAGTTGCGCTACGTCAGCGACGCCAGTGTCGCGAGCAAGTGGCTCCTTCGAGCGACTGATTCGTCGGCGGCCCTCACTGTATTAGACGCCGCGCAGGCCAGCCGCATCGCTTTGGTGGCACCCGCGCTCATCGGTCTGGAGTTCGGGCACGTCCTTGGAAAGGAACTCCGCCGAGGACGGTGCGATGCCGCAACTGCCGAACGACTCTGGTCGGCGTTTCGAGGGCTTCCAATAACCCTTGTCTCCGCTCGAGTCCTCCAGGACCGCGCGTTTCTGCTTTCGGTCACTCGAAGAATCACGATGTACGATGCGCTGTACGTGGCGGTCGCGGAAGCGGAGGGCGTTCCGCTGATAACCGCCGACGCCGGATTGATCGCGGCCGTCAACGGTTCAGACAACCGAGTCATCCACATGGACGCGGTCAGCCTCTAACTGCCAGCAGCGCCACACGGGCGAGCAGCGGCCGGGCGAGATGAGGGCTCCCGCGGCGAGACGCGCACCTGAACCAGCGACATCACGGCCGAGTACGCCCCACGAGTAGCGCGAAGCTTCCCCTTGGGGAAGCGAAAGCCTGGCCTCGGGCCACGAATACGCTCCAGCGCGCGGCCTCAAAAGAAGACGGGCACTGAACCCAGTGCCCGCTTTCACGTCAGGTACGATGCGGCGATCAAGTCGCGGCGGCAGACGGAGCGTTCGCGCTAGGCCCCGGCTTGCGCCGGGGTGACGGGTGCGCTACGAATCCGCTCCGTACGTCCCGCCGACCACCGCTTCTTCGGGCGCCGCCTCGGTCTTGTATTCGTTGTCGAAGGTCTCCTCCCGGGGTTCGTAGACCTCCTCGGGGATCTCGACGCGCTGGTAGTACGGCATGCCGGTGCCGGCGGGGATGAGCCGGCCCATGATGACATTTTCCTTGAGACCGCGCAGGTGGTCGACGCGGCCCGAGATGGCCGCCTCGGTGAGCACGCGCGTGGTTTCCTGGAAGCTCGCGGCCGAGATGAACGAGTCGGTCGAGAGCGACGCCTTGGTGATGCCGAGAAGGATCCGCTTGGCGCCCGCGGGAGCCTTGCCGGCCCCCTCGAGCTTCGCGTTCTCGCGCATGAAGCGGTAGAAATCGACGACTTCGTCAACCAGGAAGTCGGAGTCCCCCACCTCCTCGATCTTTACCCAGCGCATCATCTGACGGCCGATGACTTCGATGTGCTTGTCTCCGAGGGAGCGGAGGCCTGAAGGAGCCGAAGGCGACGAAGGCATCCGCTCCACCTCGGCCGTGAGACGAACGTTTGGGTCGAGGGAGCGCGCAGCCTGGCCTGTACAGTGTTCCAAAGTCGTTTTCGGATGTGAGCGCCACAGCCTGGCAAAGCGCCGCATAGCGCCCCCCGAGGATCTGCGCCGCCTCCGAATGTCGATAGGGAATCACGTCCAGCAGGAAGTTC
>JANODX010000155.1:0-19707 GCA_031412915.1 Vicinamibacteria bacterium
TCCCGGGACTCTCCTGGCCGGTCGTTATCGCATCGTGTCCCCGCTGGGCAAGGGCGGCATGGGCGAGGTCTATCGCGCGGATGACATCCGGCTCGGCCAGCCGGTTGCCCTGAAGTTTCTGCCGGCGGCCTTCGCCGCGGACAGCGGTCGCCTCGAACGCCTCGTCGACGAGGTCCGGATCGGCCGCCAGATCTCGCATCCGAATGTCTGCCGGCTCTACGACATCGCCGAAGCCGAGGGTCATCACTTCCTGGTCATGGAATACGTCGACGGAGAAGACCTCGCGTCATTGTTACGCCGCATCGGACGGCTGCCGGGAGACAAGGCACTGGATATCGCCCGCGGTCTGTGCGCCGGCCTCGCCGCCGCTCACGACAAGGGGATCATCCACCGCGACCTCAAGCCCGCGAACGTGATGATCGACGGCCGCGGCCACGCGCGGATCGCGGACTTCGGCCTGGCCGCCCTCGCGCAAGGCGGAGCAGCCTCCGATATGTCGGGCACACCTCAGTACATGGCGCCGGAGCAGCTGACCGGCCAAGGCGCTTCTCTGCGTTCCGACGTGTATGCCCTTGGCCTCGTTCTGCACGAAATGCTGACGGGGAAGCGAATGTTCGAGGCAAAGTCGCTCAACGAACTCCGGGCGCTTCATGCGGACACGAAGCCGCCCAGCCTGTCGATCAGCGCCACCGACGTGGATCCCGCCCTCGACCGCGTGATCCTGCGCTGTCTCTCACGCGACCCCAATGACCGGCCAGCCACAGCGCGCGTGGTCCTTGCCTCGCTGCCCGGGGGCGATCCGCTGCAGGCTGCGGTGCTTGCGGGTGAAACGCCCTCGCCGGAAATGGTGGCGGCGGCCTCGAAGGTGGGCGATCTGCGTCCCGCCCTCGCCTGGACAGGCCTCGCCCTTGGCCTTTTCGGCCTCTGGGCCATCACGGCTCTGAACGAACGAGTCTCCCTCTTCCGTCAAGTGCCGATGGCGAAGTCGCCCGAGGTGCTGATCGAACGTGCGAAAAGTATCCTCAGTCGGCTCGGGGTCGCGGACGCGCCCGCGGACTCGGCTTTCGGTTTCCTCTACGACGACCAGCTCATCGACTATGTCGAGTCAACCGACCAGTCTCTGCAGCGACGCGAGCATCTCGCGCAGGCCCGGCCCGGTGTGCTCCGTTTCTTCTATCGACAGAGTCCAAGACCCATGGTGGCGAGCGGCTGGACGTCGGTGCAGCCCTGGCTGGGCCCGCCCGAACTCGGCCGCGTCCTTTCCAACGTCCCGCCCCTGACCTTTTCCGGAATGGCCAGGATCGTTTTCGACACCGGCGGAAGACTGGTGAGCTTCACATCGGTGCCGCCACGTCTCGAGGCCGCGGCTGGTCCGTTCCCCGAACCCGACTGGTCAGTCCTTCTGAACGAAGCGGGCCTCGATCCGAGGCTTCTGACCCTTTCGACGCCCCGCTGGGCAAGCCCGGTGGATTCCGACCGCAAGGCCGCGTGGGACGGTGCCTATCCTGACCTCCAGGATGCCGCCGTTCACGTCGAAGCCTCGGCGTACCACGGACGTCCGGTCCATTTCGAAGTGCAAGGCCCGTGGGTCAAACCGCGCGATTCGCCTTCGGGCGACGGCTCGACCGGCGATGCCATCGCGAGCGGCGTGGTCTTCCTCGTGACCATTCCGCTCGTGATCGCCGGTGTGATGCTGGTCCGCCGCAACCTTCAAATGGGTCGTGGAGACCGCCGCGGCGCCTTCCGTCTCGCTCTCGCGGCCTTCTTCGTGTTGACCCTCGCCCAGAGCATTCGGGCCGATCACACAAGCCTCCCGATCGAACAGCACGCGCTCATCATTCACATCGTGAGCCAGGGGTGCTACGCCGCGCTCGCCTTGTGGGCTTTCTACATGGCCGCCGAACCAGCGGTCCGGCGGCGCTGGCCCCATACCCTCATTTCATGGACTCGAGTCCTCGCCGGGCGCTTCAAAGACCCGCTCGTGGCGCGCGACATCCTCGTGGGAGTGCTCGCCGGCTTGGCGATGGCCGTGAGTTCGCAAGTCTCGCACGAGGCGCCCCTCTGGTTCTCTCGTGCGCCTACGATCGGCGGCATCGGGATTCTGACCACACTCACGTCGCCCCGCCACCTGGCCTACCATTTTCTGCTGGGCCCGTTGCTCGGCGTCCTGTACTCGCTGGCCATCCTCTTCCTGTTGTATCTCCTGTACGCGCTTCTGCGCCGCGAGTGGCTGGGTCAGTTGCTCGTGGTCCTGTTTGCCGCGAGCCCGCATTTGGCCGGAATTCAAGATCCGGTCGATTTCGTGCTCGCCGGGTTTTTCGGCATGCTCGCGATCTTCGTCCTGACCCGCTTCGGACTGCTGGCCTCGGCGGCGATGCTCGCCACGTTCCTGATCATCGCCCGCGTACCACTCTCCCTCGATGGGTCGGCTTGGTACGCCGGCCGGTCGTTCGCCGTGCTCGGTCTCTTCGTCGTGTTGCTCGGCACGTCGGCGTACCTCTCCCTCGGCGGCAAGCCGATCTTCGGCAAGGCCCTGCTTGACGACTGACGCGGTCAGGCTGAACCAGAGCGCATGAAGTTCCTGCCTTTCGTCTTCAAGCACCTGCTCGCGACCTGGGTGCGCACGGCCAGCACCATCATCTCGATGGCGCTGTGCGTCTTCCTCTTCTGCACCCTGCGCAGCATCCTGGCCCACCTCGATGGCTTCATCGAGGGCCGCAGCCCGAAGCGCATCGTGACCCGCAACGCCATGAGCATCATCGGCGTGGTGCCCATCACTCACGGGCCAAGGATCCAGACCGTGCCCGGGGTGACCCGGGTGTCGGCACTGACCGCCTTCGGCGGCGTGCTCATGGCCCGCAAGGAAGGGAAGGTCGATCCGCGCGCTTCGGGGGAGACCGACTGGACCACGGTCTTCCAGAACCTCGCGGTCGAGGCGGAGCCGTACTTCGCGATGAACCCGGAGTTCATGGTGGCCCCCGATCAGTTCAAGGACTTCATGAACGACTTGCAGGGCTGCGTGATCGGACGGGAGCTCGGGGAGAAGTTCGGCTGGAAGCTGGGCGACCGCTTCTTCCTTCAGAGCTTCGTCCCCGGGATGCGCAAGAAGAGCGGCCCGTTCGAGTTCGTGGTGCGGGGCTTTCTCGACACCGACCTTGCGAAGTATCCGGGCACCGAGACGAACCAGATGATCTTCCACTTCAAGTACCTGACCGAGAGCCTGGGCGGGATCACCCAGACCCAGTTCTTCATGGTGGAGATTGAGGACCCCGCGCGCACCGCGGAGATCTCGGCCGCTATCGACGCCATGTTCGAGAACTCGAGCGACGAGACCTACACCGAGACAGAGAGGGCTTTCAGCGCCAACTTCATCTCCATGGTGGGGGACCTCGGCGTGCTCGTGAACGGCATCGGCCTCTCGGTGTGCTTCACCATCCTCCTCGTCACCGCCAACACCATGAGCATGGCGGTGCGCGAGCGGCGCAAGGAGATCGCGGTCCTGAAGACCGTCGGTTTCGGCAGCGGCCAGGTGATGGGCCTGATTCTGACCGAGGCCCTGGTGATGGGCACGGCCGGCGGCGCCCTGGGCATCTTGGGCACGCTGTGGGCGATCGCGGTCATGAACCGGGCTCCCGGGCAGACCGTGCTCGGGATATCGCATATCGAACTCCAGCCTGCGGTCGCGCTCTTCGGCGCGGGAGTCGCGCTGACTCTCGGCCTCGCCGCGGGCTTCGTTCCCGCCTGGGGTGCCTATCGGGCCCGGGTCACGGAAATGCTCAGGACAACCTAGTCATGGCCTTGCCCCTTGCCTACAACATCCGGAACGTTCGCGAGCGTTGGACCGTTGCCCTTCTGGCCATCGTGGGGGTCGCGCTGGTGGTGGCGGCTTGTGCAGTGCTCACGGCCATGTCCCAGGGCTTCGCCACGGCGCTTCGCGGGACCGGTCGTGAGGACAACGTGATGGTGGTGAGCCGCGGCTCCAACTCGGAGGTGACCTCGCGGGTGGAGATCGATCAGCGAAACGCGATCCTCGAGCAGGTTCAGCCCGACGCCGGGCCGGACGGAAGACTCCTCGCTTCCTGGGAGTGGGTCTCGGTCATGGCCCTCCCCCGAAAGACCGACGGGAAGCGCACCAACGTGGTGCTGAGGTCGGTCACGCCGCAGGCCTTCCTGGTTCGATCTGGAATCCAGTTCACCTCGGGCCGCGTCTTCACGCCGGGCCTCGAGGAGGTGATCGTGGGACGCCGGATCATGGACCGCATCAGGGGTCTGGAACTCGGCGGCATACTGAAGTACCGGCGCAAGCCGTTGCGAGTCGTCGGCGTCTTCGAATCGGACGGCGCCGCCTTCGAGAGCGAGATCTGGGGCGACTTCGAGGTCACGAGCTCCGCATCCCGGCGGGGTGCGGGCTCCAACTCCCTGGTGATACGAGTGAAGCATCCCGCCCAGATCCAGGCTCTCGACCGCTGGATACGGCTCCAGCCCAACATGCCTTTGAAGGCGGTCTCGGAGAAGCGGTACTACGAGGACCAGGCGGGGCCGGTGGCGAAGACGATACGAGCGCTCGGTGGCCTGGTGGCCGTGGTCATGGGAATCGGCGCGGTGTTCGCGGCCATGAACACGATGTACCGCGTGGTCGCCTCGCGCACCCGAGAAATCGGCGCCCTCCGCGCGATCGGGTTCTCGAGGCGGGCGATTCTGTTCTCCTTCGTCGTCGAGTCCGCGGTTCTCGGCGTGGTCGGCGGCGCCCTGGGCTGCCTCGTCGCCTCGACGTTGCACGGTTACTCGACCAGCACGTCCAACCTGCAGAGCTTCAGCGAGGTCGCCTTCGCTTTCCGGATCACCCCGGAGATCATCGCCGCCAGCATGAGCTTCGCGCTCGCGATGGGGGTTCTGGGTGGACTGCTGCCCGCCGCCCACGCGGCGCGTCTGCCCATCGCGGAGGCGGTGCGAGAGGAGTGAAGGAACGGTTCAGGTGCTGGCCTCGGGGACGGCTCCTCGGCGCCTGGAGTCCACCGGGCTGAAGACCGACGTCGTCGTCCCCGGGGGACGTCGTTGAAGCGTCGTTTACGCGCTCGACCTGCGTGCTAGGATCGAAGCTGAGTGGAGTTAACCCGGCTCGGCAAGTACGAGATCGTCGCGAAGATCGGAGAGGGCGGCATGGGCGAGGTCTATCGCGCCCACGATCCCGTTCTGGGCCGCGACGTGGCCATAAAGATAATGTCCGCGGGCGGCGATGCCGACCAGGAACTGCGCAGACGTTTCCTGCGCGAGGCGCGCTCGGCGGCGCGCCTGAACCATCCGAACATCGTCACCGTCCACGACTTCGGGGAGGACCAGGGGAAGCTCTTCATCGCCATGGAACTGCTCGAAGGCACGGATCTCCGAGAGATCATCGCCAATCGCACTCCCCTGGCTCTGCCCGTCAAGTTCTCGCTGTTGAGCCAGGTCAGCGAAGGTCTCGCCTTTGCGCACCAGCAGGACATCGTTCATCGCGACATCAAGCCGGGCAACATCCACGTGCAGCGCAATGGCCACATCAAGGTGATGGACTTCGGCCTGGCCCGCGGGTCCACGCCGGACATGACCCTGGCGGGGTCGATTCTCGGCACCCCGAACTACATGTCTCCCGAGCAGGTGCGGGGAGAGCCGGCGGACCAGCGATCCGACGTATTCGCGCTGGGCGTGGTGTTCTACGAGCTTCTCACCGGTCGCAAGGCCTTCGACGCCAACTCGCTGGCCGGCGTCGTCTATCAGGTGATGTCGGTGGAGCCAACGCCCGTGGAAGCGCATGACCGCAGTCTGCCCCCCGGCCTTTCGGCGCTGATCGTCAAGGCCATGGCCAAGGACCCGGCGGACCGCTACGCGAACGCCGGGGAGATCTTGACGTCATTGCGCGAGGTCGAGACGCTCATCCGCTCCTCCCTCGACGAGGTGATTTCGAAGGCCCCGCCGGGACGCGGAGGCCCCCCCACGCCGTGGCCCGTGCCCCCGCGCAACACGCCGTTGCCGAGCGCGCCGGAGCCGGCCACCGTGCTCACCGCGATCCCTGCGGCGGGGCCTTCGGAATCGCTCGATCGGACCCTCCAGGGAGATCAATCCGCCTTTGCCGGCGAAACCCTGCGGGCCCTTAACGAGATCGAGACGCTGGCTCGGCCGTCGCCCGTCGAGCCGATCTCGAAGGCCTCGCCCGGACGCGGAGTTCCCCCCGAGGCCTGGCCCGCACCGCCGCTGACGCGCCCCAGGGCGCCGATCACGCCGGCGCGGCCGGCCGCGCGGTCGGCGAGCCCGGCGCCCGTTCCTTCGCAGGCCCCCGCCCTACCCGAGCGACCCGTGGCCGCGACACTAACGGAGATCCTGGAGCCCGCGCCCGCGCCTGCCCCGTCGCCCCGGCGACCGACGAGGGTGGCGCCCGCCCCGTCGAAGGTACCTACAGCATGGATAGCGACGGGGGTAGGGGCCGCCATCGTGGCGATCGTCGCGGGCCCGTCCGTATGGCAGAGGCTGAGGCCCGAAGCCCAGGTGACGATGACCCCGACCGAGAGCCCGGCGTCTCCTACACCTCTAGCACCGCTCTCCACTCCGGCACCCACGCCGACCATGGCCCAGAACGTCCCGGTGCCCGTGGCCCCCGTGGAACCCGCGGCGGTCACTGCGGCGGTGAGAGAAATCAGAGCCGCGTTCTCGGCGAGGGATGAAGCGCGCGCGGCCCGGGGTTTGCGGACCCTGGCCGCACTCGCTCCCGGTCACCGGGAATTCGGTGAGTTGTCGAGGCGCGCGAACGAACTGAAGACCCTCCTGGCCGACGAGGCGCGGAGAGGGACCGAGCGACCACAACTCGAGCGCGCCCCGGCTCCGCTGCCCACGGCCGTCCTGACCGTAGTCCCCACGCCGATGCCGACCACGGCGCCGATTCCGTCACCGACCCCGCCGCCCCCGCCGATGGCGACCGCGATGCCGAGCGTCGCTCCTCCCGGGCTGCCGGTCCAGGGCGAGGCCGCGGCTCGCCAGGCCATCCGGGGCGTGCTCGACGAGTTCCGCGCGGCGTTCGAGCGCCGCGATGTGGAGGCCTTACGCGCCGTGCAGCCCGGCGTCAACTACGAACAAATGAAGAACATCTTCGCTTCGGTGAGCAGCTACCTCGTGCGGATCGACGTCAAGGACGTGACGGTCCAGGGAGACGTGGCCCGGGCGAGGTGCTCCGTGAGCTACAGCCCGGTGCCCAAACCGGCGGGCCGGCAAAAGCCGGTGGCCCAGGTCTTCCTTCTTCGGCGCCAGGGCGACCTCTGGATCATCGATCGCATAGAGGCGGAATAGTCAGAACGCGTAGTCGATTCCCGCCACGACCGTAGTCTTGGGCTGCAGGCCGCCCTTGGTCAACGGGAACAGCACATTGACGTTCAGCAGCAACGTCGTGTTGGGGATGTTGAACTTCGCTCCCACCGCCCCCAGCAACAGAGTCAGGGAATCGGAGGGAGGAGGGGGAACGGTGTTCGGACCGGCGCTGTTCCGGATGTCGAGCACGTCCGTGTACGTCTTGTTCAGGACGGCGCCGCCGGTGGCGAGTCGGTAGTTGAAACCCCGCGAGGTGACGTCGAACCGGTACACGCCGCGCAGGGTTCGACCGATCATGTCGGCGTTGAACGTCGTGCGGGAACCGGCCTGGACCGAGAATCCTCCCGTGTAGTTGATCTCGTCGGGAATCTGGAGCTGCGTCTGGTCGAGGGTGGGCTGGGGGTTTTGACGAAATACCGTCGTGTACGCATTGGGGGCGCCGGTGATTGGTACCGGAACCTCGTCGCCTAGTTGGTAGGTCCCCACCGCGGATGACATCGACCCGTTCGACAGGGTGTAGCCGACGTTGAGGCGGGGCGAGAAGGACCCGTAGTCGCGCGAGAACACCAGGGCGCCCTTGACCTGGGTGGCGCCGGTGCCGAGCAGGTTTTCCTTGTCTCCGGTGGGAAGACGCACGTCCACGGCCAGGGCCAGACCGCCACCCGGCGATTGGACCATCCGGTACTTTCCGCGCAGCAGGATGTCACCGATGCCGCTGGCCGTCCCGGATTCCTTGGTGGTTCGGGAATTGGGGCTGCTCCCACCGAAGGAATGGATCGCCGGGCTCGCCGCGGTGGCCAGGCGGATCAGTTCGGAGGACATGCTGGCCTCGAGTTTCACCCGGACGAAGGGAACCGAAAGGGCCAGGTCGAACTGATCGCTCAGCCCGTAGTTTGCGAAAAGCACGGTCGTCTCGGTCCACGCTTTCAGATTGAGCGACGTGCGCACCAGATCTCCTTCGAAGAAGGGGTTCACGTCCACCGAGGGGCCCGTGGTGCCCAGTATGGGCGTTCCATCCGCCGCCTGATTCGGGCAACAGTCATTGTGCTGCAGATAGAAGATGGGCCCCCCGTTCAGGTCGAGATCTTCGAAACGCTGGAAGGACACCCGCTGAAAGTTCAGCCCGGCGCTGAACTTGCCTTTCCCGATCACCAGGGCGCGTTCGGTGAAGGAGGGCCCGAAGTTGCCGCTGCTGCGCACCGGGAAACCGGTAGCCGAGTCGGAGTTGTACGTGAAGCCCCCGGAAGACGAGCCGATGGGGAAGGTCGCGAGCTGCCCCACCACCGCCCCGTTCATCGCGTAGGGGGCCACGAGTTGGGCGGCCGAGGGGAGGAAGTGCGCCTCGTGGGGATTTCCGGCGACCGTTCCGACGGTCGACGGCATGGTGACCGCTTCGGACACCAGCCGCGGGAGGAGCTCGGCAAGATTCTGGGCATTCGATGGGACTGGGCTGAGCGCGAGGCAGGTCACGGCGGTCAGGATCTGGATTCTTCTCATGGATACTCACTCCCTTTTCAAGGCTAACGGCAAGTAGAGCGAATCTACTGCACGAAACCGCCAAAGTCCACGCCGTCCCGGATGGACGCGCCCCCGTCGAAGGGCGGTCCCTGAGCCTGTCGAAGGGCGGTCCCTGAGCCTGTCGAAGGGCCCGCCAGGGGGCTTCGACCGTTCGACAGTCTCACCGCAGGCACGGCAGTCACTGTCTCGCCAGAGGTGCCGGAAATAAACCTCACCGAGGCGTTTCCCAACAGCAGGGTTCAGGAGCCGATTCGACGCGCGAAGGACGCGATGATCTCTTCGCGGGCTGAGGTCGTGGGTTGGCCCGCCTCATCGACCAGGGTGGGCGGTCACCTCCCCGCCCGGGAGGCCTGCCATCCCCCTCCGTCAGGGCGACCATCCGCGGCATCATGTGGACCAGGCTTCGCCAGACTTCACTCCCAGGTTCGGCGGCTCGCCGATCGCCCAGGAGCGTACTGCGTCAACACGGCGCGGCCGATTCGGAAGTCAAGAAGCACGTCCAGGACTCGACGCGACACAACGAGCGTGCCCGCCGCCGTGAGCCCCATGTCGTCCCGACCGACGTGGCCCCGCACTTGGATAGCCCAGAAGGCCGGCAGGCGTTTGCCCGGATTGTGCTTCCGGAAGAACCGTGAGGCGCCGATGCGGGCCCTGGTGATCTCGAACCCGGATGGCCCAACAAGGCCCAGCAACGCCCTCTTGACCGGAGTCGTGACCAGCACCGCGGGATATGCACGGACCAGATCGTCGCCTGGCAACGTATCGAACACACAACCGACGCGACCTGTCGCCGAACCAGGAGAAGGCGACCCGGACGCCTCGGGCTCGATGGTGAAGAAGCTCATCGGGGAAAACCTGCGAAGGTCCGGCGTTGACCCGGCTTGCTCATCTCCATTCCCCTGTTCGGCGGCGCCGGCTCACACGGACCGGGTGATTCCACCGTCCACCCTGAGATTCTGGCCCGTGATGTAGCCGGCTTCGTCGGAAGCAAGGAACGCAATCACGGCGGACACCTCTTCAGTCCGGCCATAGCGCTTCATTGGAATGCGGTCGAGGAACTCCTTCTTCTCCGGGAAACTATCGATGAAGCCCGGCAGAACGTTGTTCATGCGAATGTTCTCCGCCGCATACCGGTCGGCATACAGCTTCGTGAATGCGGCGAGTCCGGCGCGGAACACACCGGAGGTCGGGAAGGCAGGGTCGGGTTCGAAAGCGGCGAAGGTGGAGATGTTGATGATGACGCCGCCCTTCTGACGTTGCATGATCGGGGTAACCAACCGCGTTGGACGAACCACGTTGAGGAGATAGACCTCCATGCCCTGGCGCCAGTCGTCGTCCGAAAGCTCGAGTATCGGTGCTCTTGGACCATGCCCGGCGCTGTTGACGAGGACATCAACGCGTCCCCAGGCTTCGACTGTCTTGTCGACGAGTTGCTTCAAATCGTCGTTGGATCGGTTCGAGCCGGTAACGCCGATGCCTCCAAGCTCCTTCGCCAGTGTTTCTCCTTTCCCCGACGAAGAGAGGATCGAGACCCGGAAACCCTCGTCGGCGAGCTTTCGCGCGGCTCCCGCACCCATGCCGGTCCCGCCGGCCGTAACGATTGCTACCTTGTCTTCCACCACCACACCCTCCCATCGCTCGTCAGGGCGACTCTAATGGCAGAGGCGCGGCGACTTGAGCGAGGCCGCCCTATCCGTTGGCCGCAGACCCGGTCTGCCCCCTTCCCTTTGATGTCCATCGTCATGCGGCACTTGAATTGGTCCTCGGGTCGCGACGGAGTCGGGCCTGCTCCCGCCAGGTGGCTACACAAAGCAGGGTGGCAAGAAGAGAGAACAGCAGCGGACCTGCCATCATTGGCCACTGTGTCACGGCTGCAATGGAGGATTCGGAGGCAACCGCAAGGTCCTCGATTCGAGGGATCACGTATACGTCGGACTTGTGCCGCCAACAGCAGCCGGCCTCCCGATCGGTGTCGATCGCGAGGCTCCTGTATCCGCCTCCGCCGGTGCGGACGAGAAGCTCCGTAAAGTTGATGTCGTCCCAATCGTAGTGGATCTCAACCGTGCCTCCCGAGGCCAAGTCGAACCGACCGCTGCCAAAGTGTGGGATTGCCGGGAACACGGTCGCGAAGAGCGGCAATATGTGCGGCTCTGTGCCACCAGCCGTCCCCAGAGGCCATAGTTCGATCGACTGGCCCGAGTCGTTGCGCACGGCAAACGTCGTTACAAATGTCAGCTGCATAGGATTGAAGGCATTCAGGACGCTCAGGACCAAGAATGCGGGCCCCAGTGCGGAAAGGACCGAGATCCCAAGGAAAAGAAGCCGAAGCGCCTGACGCTTCATGAGCCGTCTCCGTGGCTTGCTCGCTGCGGCTGCTTCTTGAACGACATCTACCGTGCCGTCTGCTTCGCAGTCTGCGAATCGGCCTGTCGGTGCGAGATTCGCCAAGAGCCGGACTCGAGCCGAAACACCATGACCGCTCTGAGTTCTTGCGTCACTTGAGTGGTCTGGCCCGGAACACGAAAACGAATGATTTCCTTCTGCACGACGTAGGCAACATCTCGCCCTATGAAGCGAACCACCTCCTCGTGCTCGCGGGTGCCGTCCGCATACTGTGCGCTGACCCAATCGAGTCGCCGGCTCACGCTGCCCCAGCCCTTTTCGATCGCACCACCGAGTCCGCCCGTCAGCGTCACGTCGTCACGATTCGACCATAGCGCCTTGAACGCCGCCGGCCGACCACGCACGAGCTCAACTTGAGCAGATTCAACTCTTGCCAAGGTCTCATCGAAGGCCTCTGCGCTGCCGGTGAGCGACTCCTGTAATTGAGATGCGCCCGACTCGGGGGCGAGTGCTGAGCTCCCCCCCGAGAGAGCGGACCATGCTACGACTATTCCGGCCAATGCGGATCTCCTCATTCGTCCCATGCTACGCCCGCCTAACGCGGATGAGCCGCAGTGGCTTCTTTTTCGCGACGCCCCACGCCACGCCTTTGGACGTTGGACCTGGGTCGACAACCGCACCACCCGGACATGGCGATGATGCCAGTTGCTCAGGCTGACGGCCCAGCCGCCCCGATCACGCGACGGATGTTGGACCTCAACTCTAGCCCCGCCACTCGCACCCGATGCTCAACCATTCTGGTCGAGCCGCGAGCATGCCCCGTCCGTGCGTTGGGTCCGCTCCAACGATCGGTAGGCGGCTCACGCCGCTACCACAACTCTCCTTCTCGCCACTCCGCTGACAGGGACTCGTCGAGGTTCAACTCTGGCCGGCCTGCGAGCTCGAGCACCATCACGCGTTCGTCTGGAGTCAGTTCGTCCGAGCCCGACGGCATACGAATACTCAACGGACCTCGCCAGAATTGCCAGCCAAGTCTCGCGTACATACTCGTATCGGCGGGTGATAGCGCCGCAAGCTCGTAGCCTTTCGGAATGTGAGCAAGGAGGTGCTTCATGACTTCGGTCGCATAGCCGTTGCCTTGATTGGCGGGGAGCGTTGCCACCGTTTCGACGTACGCGGTTTTGAGCGGTCGAGGCGTAGCTGGCTAAAGCCAGCGCGTAACCGACATCGCGTGTGACACGACCCGATCATCAATCTCGCCAATCACGTGGGTACACGAGCTAAAGGTACGAAAGAGTTTGGTGAGATCCTCCCGATACGCCACGTTACCAAGCGAGAGGATCTCCTTGTAGAGATCTCCCGAAATGGTTGCTGATGTCACGATGCGCAGTTGTAGTAGAGACATCGTTCGCTGATGCCTAACACCGCATTGAGCGGCAAGGGCCCATCAGTCCGTTTGCGCGGGACTTTGTCCGTTCCAATGCGTTGTTATCCCGCCTTGCGGGAGGCCTGTGCTCTGGGCCGAGCAGGACGACGACCTGACCTAGGTACCGCATTGATGACAGCCCGCAGGATGTCGTTCACGGAGTCGGCGGTTGGGAACGAGGGCGCTACGTCCGGGGCCAGAAGAACGGCGACGGCCCGGCCCCTTAGTTGAGCCGCAAACGGGTTGGGTCGAGCCTTGGAGTAGTCAAAATCGTATTCCGGCCTCAATTCGTCGGCCCCCGCTCTAGTTGGAATCTTCTTCATATTTCTCACGTTCGCGCCGGGTGGTGGTCCGAGCGCTGATAATCCGAATATTACGCCCACGGTAAGCGAAGGAAACCAGCAGCAGCAGCCCCTTTTCAGAATGCCCGACGAGAATACCTCGGCTCTCGTCCTGAGAATTTCGGGATCGGAATGGACCTTGGCCAATGGGTCGACGAAGGCCGTCGCTGCCTCCTCGAATGCGACGCGATGTCGCGCGAGATTGGACGCTGCCTTCGGTGGATCCCATTCGAAACCAGGCACGCTCATCTGGCTTCAGCGTATCACTCGATACACCCTTGGTCGGGATAACACCGCATTGAGCGGCAAGGGCCTGCGGCGAAAGGCGTGGACCTCGTCCGCTCCAATTCTTTGTTCTGCGACTGCTGATTGGTCCTCATTCCTCGCCTTCGGCGTCACTGCCTTTGAGAAGAGCTTGTTGACCTGGCACCGATGATCTCAATTGACGAGATGCTCTGCCTGGGTCATCTGGTCCGCCGCTGTCATCGACCGCGACCTTGGTCGCCTTGTGCTCGTTCCGTGAGTGTCGCTTCTCGGGCTGCTCGATGGCTTGAACCTCCAGGATTGCCTCCTCGACCCCTTTGGCGAGGCCTTCCGAAAAGCTCCCGCTCCAGCTACGCCGAAACACTGACCCGCTGGGTCGGCCGGTGGTTTGGGCGAGGTTGAGGATCAGCAAGAGCAGCACGATGCCGCCTGACCAGAGTCCGAGGTTCAGCATCGCGAACAGACCTTCGGCCACACCCCCGCGCCCGTAGAACGCTCGCGTTCACCTGCAAAGCGCGCCTCAACGACCGCCTGAGTAGCAGGCGCACCGACGCGCTTTGGCAGGTGCAACGCGTTGTTCGACGGCTGCCTGTTTCGTGCGACTCTTGGCACAGGCTCAACATAACGCTTTGGCGACTGCTGATCGAGACGTAATGAGACCAGCACCTTTAGCCGTTGGGGCCACGCCTCGCAAGCCAACTCCGCGGCTTGGGCCGATAGCAAACAGCCGCGCACTTTCGACGAAGCCTTGCGCACCGGACCAAGCGGCCTTGGCCCGACGCCTCGCGATCCGAGAGGCCGAGCACGACCTGGCTTGACGACCTCGCCTCCCGGACGGCGAGCAGAGACACAAGCCCAGTCTGACAGCCTCGCCAGGCTGCGCTCAGGAACGCCGATGCCCAGCGTCATTCCGACCCAGATCCTCTGTCCCCTGCGAAGCCCGTCGAACACCGCGAATCAGCTGCGAAGCCCGCGGCTCCCGTTCTCGGCGCGGGCTTCGTCAGCGGCATCCGCTTGTTCGGCGGCTCCTTCCACACTGCTGCTGCCATGCCGCAAGCCGTGGTTGGGCGCGTGGACATGGCTCAGCGTCGGTATGCGCCCACCAACCACAGGAGCAGGAAGGGTACCGCATTGAGACCTGCACCTATGAGAGTGGAAACTATGAGAACACGGCGAGTAAGGAGGCCTTCGTTCTGCGCCCTACGATAGGCCCAAGTGCCGAGCGGAAGGTAAAGGGTAGTCGAGGTCAAAGTGCCAGGTGAGAGGTGCCCCCCAAGGAGCGTTGGACCGATATGGAAAAGGGGCCATTGATCATGACGAGAGCAGGAAGCGAGAGGCTCACTTCTGGTGCTCGGGCCCCACCATGGCCGCCCCGATGGAGAGGAGAAGGAACCCAGCGTTCACGAGGAAGAACTGGCTCCACTCCTCCTTCTTGGTCATGTCAGCGGCCCCTTGCCCCGGGGGTGCACTGGGCAAAGCGCGGGCGACTTGCCGGCTTCTACGGACGTGAGCTTGAAGCCCCCGGCTCGAAAGCTCCAGGAACCATTACTTGGAGGCAGCGATTAGTCCGTGCCGCGCATGCCAGAAGGGCCCCCGAAGAACCACCGGGCCTTCCGGCCTCGAGTCGGATCTCACGGTGACCTCGATGACGGGCTCGTCGTACAGGCTCAGGACCGCCCAGAACTGCTCGGTGTTGAGGATGTCGTAACCGTTGACTCTGGTGACGGCGTCTCCGGGTTGAAGGCCGATGCGTTCGGCTTGAGCGCGCCGCACCACGCCGACTTGCTCGAGCCATCCGCCGTCGACAATGAGGCCGGCGACCTCTTCGTTTTTCGAAGACAGTAGGATCTTGAAAGGCTCCCCCAGTTGAGCGAGCGCCCGGGCCAGTTCGTCGTGCCCCTTACCCGCCCGAGCCAGCTCGCGCAGGGCGAGGGATCTCGACTGATTGGTGCCGTCGGTCTCATCGAGCAGCCAATACCGTCGATGGGCCTCGGCCGCATCTCCCATCCGTTCAGTCAGGCGGGCCTGAACGAGCAGGGAGACATAGGAGCGGGTCTCGGCGGCGCGATCCGCGATGTCGCGCGCGACCGCCAGTTTCCCGCGCTGCGTGGCTTCGTCGACGATCCAGACCACTGAGTTCGAGGCGCCCACACTGATGTCCTGACCCGGCCCGAACACGCGCATCGCGATCGAGAAGGCCTCGTCCACGTGGCCTTCCGCCCGGAGCACATCGACCAGGCCGAGGCACTCCTCAGCGTCCAGCCGGCAGGCCGCGCGGCCGGGCTCGAGCGCCTCGCCAATGTCCCCGCGGCTGGAGGTCACGTATCGCCAGTCCCGGAGCAGGGCGAGGCTGTACGCCCTCTCGCGACGGAATGCCCGATAGTCGGCGGCCGTCGGATCCCTTTGTTCGGCTCTGCCGATCGCGAAGCCGAGGACCGAGGGTTCGTAGAAGGTCATCCGTCGCGCGGCGGACCAGTCTGACTGGGAGATTTCGGGCATCAGGGAGGCGGCCTCCAGGCGATTCTTGAAATCGAAGAGGGTTCCGCTCGGAGTCCAGGGCGTGATGCGGGCAGCGAGGGCGGGAAAGGCGCGGCCCAGGCGGCCGCAGGCCTGCGCAGCCATATCCCCGGCACGAGCGCCGAGGCGGAAAGGCTCCGCCCGGATCGACCGGGCCAGGTCCTCGCAACGGTCCGGAAGTTCAGGAGCAGGGGCGCTCGCGCGCCACCAGTGCGCCATCGCCTGAATGACCAGCGACCGCGGGAACTGCTCGGCGAACTGCTGGCGGAAGTCCGCGGGCGCGGGCGAGGGCGGCAGTCCGGTCAGGTGCTCGTGGAACTTCCACGCCGCGTCCGCCACCGAGCCTTCTGCGAGCCGTGCCCACAGATCGGGCGAGATCGGGTTGAGACCGTCGGTCTCGCCCTTCGCCTGAAGCCAATGGAAGACGTCAGGGTCGACGAAGTACCGGGCAAGGGCCGCCGCTTCGCTCATCTCGGCCTCGAGACGGGAGCCCGCGAGCTCGCTGCCCAGTTCGACGGATGCGTGATCCCCGAGAATGGCGCGGCCCCACAGGGCGGATTCCGGATACCGTCCCTGTTCCCTCCGGAAATCCGCGGCTCGCGGCTGCGTCCATGACCTCTTGAGGGCCCTCGCATGCTCGACCTGTTCGAGGAGGCTGGGTGTTCCTGCCGCGCGGTACATCCTCCAGTCCCCGGTGGCCCGCATCATCAGCGCTCGATACCAGGCCCTGGCCGAAGCCGAGCCGGACCGCGCCTTCGATCGATTCAGGCGAGCCGCCGCCGCTATCTGCCGTCCGGTAAGCGCGTCGATCGCGGCAAGAGCCACTTCGCCCTCAACCCCGACGCGCGCATTCGATGCCGCCGCCGCGAGAGCCAGATGAGCGACCGCCCGGTTCACGAGAGGCCGGATGTCTTCGAGGCCGGTGTCAGCCGCCCGCATGGCGACGGTGGCGAGAAGCAACGCCGCGGCCTCATGACTCGCCGGACTTCGAGGATCAGAACGCAGGGCCAGGCCGAGTTCCAGGTTGACGGCGAGCAGAGTTCCGATGGTCGGTGTGGTCAACGCGGTCAACATGTCGTTCGAATAGACCCGTCCTGAAAGGGCCGGCCGCTTCGGGCCGAGGGCCTTCGCGACGGGCGCGAAACTCCCGGGGGCCCATGGTCCGGGCGCGACATCCACCTCGACGGCGCCGCCCTCCGCGAGACCGCTGATCCGATAGCGACCAGGCAGGCCCGCCGTCGGTGTGACCGTTACATCCCCGCGGCGGCCCACAAGGCTCGCCATTCGCGCCGTCACCTCCGAGACGATCCACTCCGTCTCGGTGGCCACTGGGTCGATTTTCGGAGGCAGGAGCGGCCAGTGATACGCCTGCAGAACGTTGCTGGATACGTCGATCCGCTCGAGCTCGAGCCTGATGTCAGCGCCGGCCACGGGTTCGATGCCGTAGGTGAGTTGAGGTGAGAGCCGCGTTGCCATCCGTAGCAACATGGACTCGAGTTGGAGACACTCGCCGCGCGCCGCCCCAGCCTCGTAGTCCTGCCGCAACTGCAACGCCTCGTCGGCCCCCTTCGCGTCGAACACCGCCTTCAGGGCCCTGTAGCGGGACACACAACCTTCACCGAACGCCGAGGAAACCGGCGCGAGATCGAAGCCCGGCAGAAGCATCCAGCCCGCCCCGCGGTACGGGACGATGGTCCGTGCGCGATAGGTGCCGGTTGGAATCAGCGCCCTAACATCGATGGATACCCGTTTCTCGGCATCGAGATACACCGGCACGCCCGGCTTGTCGAGATCAACAACCCTGCGCGCCTCGGGCGCCTGTGTGGGAACCGGGGCCGGAGGCTGCGCTGCCCCAGCCGTGGCCGCGCTGGCGCACATGAAACAGAAGATGACACCTCTGACTGCGGCCTTTGTCAGTTGCAACCCGTTGTTGCACGGCACGGTGCTATGTGCCACCGCAGGCCCTGAAGGCAACGCGACTATTTTGATCCAGGCCCACTGCACAAACCACATCGACGCCCACGTGCCAGAAGAGATACCGGATCGAAGTGCTTGCGGCCGCGTCCCGATACTGCGCCTCAACGCCTTGCGCTTGCCCGAGATAGAACTTGGTCCCAGAGTCACTCGGGGGGCCAAGGCGCTTCACGACCTCCTCCTCGGCGGCGCCAATCTCAAGCGAGTTGGTTGCTCGATCGAGTCTTAAGTCCTCGCACGCTGCCGCGAATGCGCAAAGAAGGATGACCCACCACGTTCGCTTGATTCCGGGCCATGCCGCTTTCATGCTCTGGCCCCACCGCTCATGCCCGTACAACACTCGCGTTCACCTGCGAAGCGGCCGCACCAACGCGCTTTGTCAGGTGCAACGCGTTGTTCGACGGCGTCCCTTCGGACCACGAGCGGCTGATGCCTCATCGCTGCAGTATTGCCGCCCATCCCAGAATGTAGGTGTCGTCGACCTCAATCTCGGACGCACGCCCGATCAGTTTGCGGGCGGCGTCCTTCCGGCCCTCGCGATAGGCAATTGCGCCCTCAAGTGCGAAGGTGTGGGCGAGTCGCATGTCCGAGTAGAACCAGCCCACCGGACTTAAGTCTCGCGCATTCTGGATATCCAGGGACGCCTTCTGCGGGCGGCCGTCGCTCAGATACGCCAACGCACGGTTGGCCAGGAACGTGGGTTCGGGCCCATATTTCAGTGCCTCCGTGTGGAGAGTGATGCTCTCTGGCCAGTTTCCCTCTAGACCGGCCACGTATGCTCGGTCTGCATCGACAAACCCAAGGAGGTGACGGAGGCGCGGATTCCTGGTGGAGGCCGTCTGAGCCTCAGTCGCGAACGCTGCCATTGCCTCGTACGAGCCCCCCCATCGTGGTTTCAATGCGTACATGTGCGCCGCTCGAATGTTGAAGGAGCCGGGGTCGTGCGATAGCGCTTGCCTGAGCCATCGAGCACTGCAGTCGACTCCGCCTTCGGCCAGGCAGATGGACATCAGCCCGTCGTAGGCCAGTAGATTGTCCGGGCTCTTCTCGACCAGAGCCGTGTACTCGCGCTTGGCTTCGGCGTGGAAGTCTGCCATTCGAATGAACTGTGAACGACCGGTCTGCTGCGCCCACTTCTCCCCGCGAGCCCTCCAGCCTCGCTTCTCCAAAAACATCGCCCTCGCGAGCCTGGCGCGGGGCGAGCCCTTCGCGTGAGTGAGCCATTCATCGTATCGCTTGTCATTCTCTGGCCTGGGCTGAGCGAGATAGTTGAATGCGGCCCACCACACGTTCTCCCGGTCATACCTTCCTGTGGTGCCACGCTCTATCGCCAGGAGAGTGCTCTCCAGCCTGTCATATTGACCAGCCTCGAGGAGCTCTCTCAGGGACGTGGGATTCGCGACAAATGCGCTCACCGCGGCCGCCGCGTCGTCACTTGGGGACGCCAGGGGCGCGCACAGGAGTAGCGCCAGCAGAACGTGTAATAGCTTCATTCTCTCCTCCGTAGTATCACGCTGGGGCGCGGGCGCAAGGCGCGCTGATCTCTTCGACTGCCGCTCAAGCCCTCCACGTCCGTCGAACGTAAAGGGTTGTTCACGTAGTCGCGGACACGATGACGTGAATCGATGGAGTGATGGTTCATAGCGATTACGTGAACAACCTGTTGGACTAAACCGCGGGCAGCGACGCTATGTAGATTGTAGGCGAGGGAGCGGGTGCGGAGGGGGGCGCCTTGCGGCTTTGGGGGGGGCCGTGGGCACGCGGCATTGGCCCGGCACGAGGGTGGCGCGGAGAGAGGCGATTGTCTGGGGGGGGAGCGGCGGAGTTCGAGTGCGGGGGCGGCTGGGAGACACACCTCGGGCGCGTGTTTGGTGGCGAGGAGGCTCGTGAGCTCAAGCGGCTCGAGGAAAACGAGTATTTCATGATCATCACGGATGCCCGGCTCGGCGGCATGACCGGTTATGAATTCCTCAAACAGGTCAAATCGCG
>JANODX010000156.1:0-3034 GCA_031412915.1 Vicinamibacteria bacterium
CTGCGCGCGGCCGCCGCCGTCACCACGAAGCCGCTCGTGGCCTATCCCAACTCGGGCGAGACCTACGACGCCGCGACCAAGGTCTGGAGGGGGCTCTGTGACCCCGCGGACTGGGGGGCGCGCGGCCGAGCCTGGCGCGCCGCAGGCGCCCGACTCGTGGGCGGGTGCTGCCGCACGGGGCCCGAACACGTAAGCGCCCTGCGCGCCGCTCTCCGATGAGCAGGCGGTGCGTCATTCTCCACCCTTCCCCACCTTGCGGCCTCGTGAAGACACGGGAAAGTGACGTCTTCACCGGAGCCTATTGATCAATGCGAGCCGCGAGCGGACGGAAAAGTGGCAAGATCACAGGTCTTGCCAGACACGAGAACGCGATCGGCCCCTTTGATGCCGCCCCGGACCGACTGAATGTCACCGCACGTCGTGTCGGCCGCCGTGGACGCGCCCTTCCCGGCGCGTGTCTTTGAAACCAGGGGAGCCATGGGGCTCTGCGCTTTGGTCCTGTTCCTTCAGGCGGCCCTCTTAACCTCCACCGCCTGGGACAAGTCGGACACGACCGATGAGCCCGACTATCTGATCGGTGCGCTCGCTCAATGGACCCAAGGCGACTACACGAACAACTGTCACGCGCCAGCGATACCGCGTTGGGGCTTTGGTCTTGGGCTGCGCGTGTCCGACCCCGCGCTGTTCTCCGAATGGCGGGAATCGGACGGCGCCTCGTCACATCCGCTCTACTCAAGGCCGCGACTCCAGATGCGGCAGAACCTGTTCGCGGCGCGCGCGGCTACCATCCTCGTCACCGTGCTCGCCGGGCTGTTTCTCCATGGCGCCGCGGAAATGTTGTGGCCGGGCGCTGGCTTGCTGGCGCAGATTCTCTGGGCGTTCTCGCCCTCGACTCTGGCCCACGGATCCCTCGCCACTCTGGACATGTGGGCCGCGGGCGGCCTCGCCGCGGTTCTCTTCCTGTTGCTCAGAGCGGAGCGGCGCAGCAGCATTTCGACTTTTCTTCCGCTGGGCGTGGCTCTCGGGTTGGCCACGGGCTCAAAGCTGACTGCCCTCCCGTTTGCCGGGATCGCCGTCTTGTATGCGTGGTTTGCCGCGAGGAAGAACGGCCTGTCACCATCGCGATCGCTGCTCCTGGTGGCTCTTGCCGTCCTGGTTGCGGCTCTCGTGATCTGGATGTCGTTCGGGTTCGGTGTGGGCATGGTTGACCTGGCCAGCCTTTGCGGCACCGGCCGCGGACTGGGCGAGGGGCGCTTCGGGCCCTTGCCCGCCTCGTTGTGGATCGAAGGCTGGCTGCTCCAGGTCCGACGCGGCCAGGTGGGCTTCTTGAATTATCTGTTGGGCGAGAGGAGCCGCACCGGCTGGCCCTGGTTCTATCTCGTCGTTCTCGCCGTCAAGGTAACGGTGGGCGCGCAGATTCTCGCGGTGCTGGGGTTCATCGCCCGTCTCCGATGGGGCGCTGGTCTCAAGTGGCCGGCCGAGGCTCTGCTTCTCCTCTATCCTTTCTTCCTGGTCCTGGCCATGAGTCTTGGCAACACTCAGGCAGGCGTCCGCTACATTCTTCCGTCGTTTCCCTTCTTCCTGGTCTGGCTCGCGATTCAGAGCCGGCGGGCCTTCGAGAAGATGCCGCGAATCAAGACCGCGGTTTGCGGGCTGGTGGCGCTGGCCTGCTTCGAGAACCTCCGCATCCATCCGCATCACCTCATGTTCTTCAATCTCTTCGCGGGCGGACCGGAAGGCGGGCCGCGATACCTGATCACGAGCGAGGACTGGGGACAGGACCAGAGGAGGCTCGCGGTATGGCAAAAGGAAAATGGCGTGAAGCGGCTCTACTACAGCCGCTACAACGGTAATCCCGAGGCTTGGGGCATCACCTACCGGCAGGCGCCGTGTGTGCCTTTGCTTGCCGGGAAGTACGCGCTTCACGCGATTGAGGTGCATCGACCCAAGCGCGTTCGGCCGGGATGTTTTGACTGGCTCACCCAGGAAGAACCCGATGAGAGGATCGGCTACTCGATCTATGTCTATCGGGTCGATGATGCCCGACTTGAGCGGCTGAAGGGTGGCGTCGAAGGCCCGGCGTTCTGGTCGGCCCCCGGCCTTCCGCCCTATCGTGACCGTGGGAAGAGCACCGAGTCGTCAGACGACAGGGAGAAATAGAGTCAACCGCCATGCTGATGGGCAAGAAGATCGTGGTCGTGCTGCCCGCGTACCACGCGGCGAAGACGCTGTGCGCCACCATCGCAGGATCCACGATCTGCTTCTGGCCCTTCGACTCCTCGGCATCGATGATCACGAGGTCGGCCTCTCGCTTGCGCATAGCACCCTCACGCGCCCCTGCAGGCGACCGGGATCGCCCCGAAGCAGGCGGAGAGGAACGCGCTCGGCGCTCCATCAGTGGGACAGCAAACGCCCAACCTCTTCCTTAACGAGTTTGTTCAACCGGTTCCGTTGGACCTCCAGGCGTTGTGAGAGGTCCTCGAAGAGCGCGACCATCGAAGCGGTGGGCCTCGCATCGGCGGCGCCGACGGCCCGCGAAAGGGTGCTGAACTTCTCCATCAACCCCGGGGGACCCCACATCATCGGGTGGGCCTTCGACCCCATCCAGATCATGAGCGTGCCCTCGATCTCCCTCAGTTGCTCCAGGACGCTCTCCGCCTTGACCCTGGACTCCTCTGGCAGGGCGGCCCGACGTCCTTCGACCTGGACTCGGACCGCTCTGATTTTCATCACGATGTCGGTCACCTCCGGCACCCGATCCCGGATCGCGACCATGAGTTCGAACTGGGCTCTGAAATCGGCGTCGCCGGCCTCGACTCTGGGATCCTTCCGAATCTCGAAAGGCTGCTCCTGGGCCTGTCCATCCACAAAGAGTCGGACGACATACCGTCCGGGAGGCGCCACCGGTGGTGAGGGCGGCGAGTGATCGACGCTCTGGAAATCTTTCAATGCCCCGGCGGCCGGGGGCAACTGGGTACCCGGGTATCGCATGTTCCAAAGGAAACGGTTCATGCCTGCCATGGCCGGGGGGCGG
>JANODX010000157.1:0-69676 GCA_031412915.1 Vicinamibacteria bacterium
ACGAAGACCGAGTTGCCCCACCAGTTGTGAAGGATCTCGTGCGGATAGGAGGAGGTGAGGATGAAGGGGAAGCGGATGATCTGGGGCCCGAGCAGGGTGAAGCTCGGCATGCCGTAGCCGGTCTCCCAGAAGTTCTCGACCAGGGCGAACTTGCCGTAGGGATAGGGACCGAGGAGGCCGCGGTACATCTCGATGTATTGCGCGGTGGCCTCGAGGTACTTCGCGGCCAGAGCGTCGTCCTTCTCATGGAGGTAGGCGAGGGTTTCCGTAGCACCCGCGGAGTCCTGGTAGACGCGCAGCGGCCCTCCCACCAGGTAGATCTCGTCCATGGGACCGTGCGAGTCCCACTTCGCGCGCCCGTCGGGGCCACGCGAGGTGCCGTTGCCCTGGCTGATGACGTGCCAGCCTTCGGGCTGGGTGATGTCGAGGTTGAAGTCGATCAGTTCGCGGCTCACGTACGGGTACCAGAAGCCGCTCCCCGCGAGGTAGACGCCCTTGTCGTTGAGGAGACCCGAGGTCTCGCGGAAGCCTCGCGTGTACTCCTCCTTCTGATCGGCGAGACCGAAGTCGAAGACGCCCTCGTATGACACCTTCACTGATTGAGGCGAGCCCGCGGCCCGATATCGCTTGAGCTTGAGGCCTTCGTTGCCCGCTTCGCCCGCGTTGATGCCGAAGAACTTTTCGGTCTCGCCGAGCGGGATCTCGCTCACCGCGGGCTCCGACTTCGTGGGGCGCAGGTTCCCGTTCAGCAGGAATTCCGCGGGCGTGCCCGCGGGCAGCGCGATCTCGTCGCTCACCGTGAGCTGGTGCGTCTTCGGGTCGAGCGTCACCTGCATGGTGTGGCGCACCCGCTTGGGAGCGGCGGGCGGGGCCTGGGCCGCTTGCGCGGAGGCGAGAGGGGGAACGGCGACGAGCGCCGCAATCAAAAAAGAAGTGGCGCGCATGTCGATGGGGACCTTCCTGAAAGAGGAGGTACGGATTGAGTGGGTATTTCTAGAGCGTTCGCCGGAAGTAGGCTTTGAGCGCCACTTCTTCCGCGCCGCGTTTGACCTTGAACTCGGCGGCATCGCCCCAGCGCTTCCGGGCCATGAGCTGGTTCGTGATCTCGGTGTCGGTGATGGCGACGCCGTCCATGGAGACGAGGATATCGCCAACCTTGAAGCCGGCCTGAGCCGCCACTGAGCCCGGCTGCACCGCGATGAGCGGATAGGCGTTGTCCTTCTTCTGGCCGGTGGAGAAGCCGAGGGTGGGGAAGAGAGGCGCCTTTTCCGGGGCCACGCCCCAGACGAAGTTCGCATAGGACGCCTTCACCACCGGCTTTTCGCCCTTGTCGTTCGCCACCGCCATGGGAATGACCGAGGCGATCTTTCCGTCGAACCACAGCTTCGCCTGACGCTCCGCGCCGAGGCCGTAGGACACGTGACCGGAACCGATCAGGACCACCATGATGGTGCTCTTGTCGCCGAACTTCTGGAGGGCCTGGACGGCGTTGTAGCCCATGGTCGCGTCCCAGGTGGCCTGGGCGTTGTACATGGCGGTGAACTGCTCATCGGTCATGCCCGTGGTGTGGAGGGAGTCCTCGGGAGAGAAGTAGGCCTTGAAGAGCCGCTTGTGTTCGGCGCTGTCGGTGTCGATCTTGCTGGGGATGCGGGCGGCTTCCTCCGGGGTCAGATTCGCGAAACCCTTCTTGCGGACAGCGGCCACGACCTCGCGGGGTGTGTTGACCCCGAACATCCGGATCTTGTTGTCGCGGGAGAAGGTGAAGATGTCGCGGTAGTACAGCCAGTGATAGCCCCAGTTCTTGTACCAGCGGGAGTCCTTCAGGAAAGCATCCTCGGTGAGTTCGCCGGCCGACCACTTGTCGAGCCAGGCCTGCTCGGTGTAGGGATACATCTCCAGGCCGACGAACACCCTGCGCCCGGCCGCGGTCAGTTCCTCGATCAGCCGGCGCTGGACGTTGTGGTACTCCATCGAGGTATGGCTTTCACCCACGAACACCAAGCGCACCTCCGCGAGGCGGGTGGCCAGCTCCTTCGGGGTGATGGTCTCTCCGGTTGCGGCATCGTTGATCCCGTCGAGCAGAAGCTCCACGGTCTTGTCGCGGCGCGCGGGATCTCCGATGGGGAGGTTGGACGGTTCTTGAGCGAAGGCTATGAGCGGGCAGGCTACCGCCGCGGCCAGGAGCAGTCGTTTCATCAAAGAGACCTCGAGATTTTCAGCGAGTCCAGTCCATGTCGATGGTGATGCCCGCGAGGTACGTGCGGGGCGCGTTCCAGACGGGGAGCACGTCGGTGGTGACTGGAGCGCCCGCGGCGTTGACGTTGTAGATGTCCTGCACGTCGAACATGTTGTTCACCTGGGCGTAGATGTTGAACGCGTACCGGCCCTTCGAGGTCAGCTTCTTGCTGGCCTGCGCGCTCCAGAGGTTGTAGGCGGGCGTGTAGCTCGTGCCCCCGGTGACGAGGGGCACCCTGCCGTTGAGGTTCCCGCGGATGTTGGCGCGGAGGCCGAGGCGAGGATTGGCCCAGAGCAGTTTGACGAACGCCGCGTGCTTCGGGAACCCGCCGATTTCAACGCCCTTGTCGTTTTCCCGCTTGGTGTAGGTGTAGGACACTGACGGGGTGAAGCCCTTGGGGAGGTTGACCGCGAAGCTCATGTTCGTTCCGGTGGAGTCGAACTTGGATTCGTTCGCGTAGGTGAAGAGAACCGGGCTCAGTTGGGCGAACACCACGCCGTTTTCGATCTTGGCCTGGAAGACGTCGATCGATCCCTCGAACTTCGAGCCGATGTAGGCCCAGCCGCCGGTGAGGGTCTTCGACTCCTCAGGCTTGAGGTCGGGGTTCCCCTGGAATCCGGGGCTCACGAGGTAGAGCTCGCCGAAGTAGGGGGCGCGGAAGCCCCCGCCGTAGCTGACGCGCAGACGGTGGTTCTTGGGCAGAGAGTAGACCGAGGCGAACTTGGGGCTCGTCTGGCTACCGTAGTCGCTGGAGTCGTCGTAGCGGAAACCCGCGGTGAACTTCAGGTCCTTGGTCACCGCGAATTCCTGCTGGCCCCAGATCACGTTCAGGGTGCGGTCCTTGAGGCAGGCCCGGCCGGGGAGACATCCGGAGAGACCCGAGCGGGAGAGCTGTTCCTTCCGATATTCGTATCCGGCCTGGAAGGGATGCTCGCGTCCTCCCGCGCGCCAGACCTGAAGGAGGCGGGCCTTGAACTCGTCGTTCGACTCGGTCCAGGTTGGTACCACCACCTTGGGATTGGAGGGCCGGTTGCTGTAAAGCTGGGTTTCGTCGCGGTTGTAGCGGCCGTAGGTGTAGTTGACGTTGATGGCGGTGTTCTTGCCCGGGGTGAAGTTCATCTCGGGGGTGAAGTTGTACCGCTCCAGCTTTCGCTGAGAGTTATAGACCGTGGTCGACAGCTGGGTGGCGCCGGAGAAGTAGTAGTTGTCGATGTCGCGGTTGGAGTAGTCGCCCACGAAGTTGAAGCTGAGCTTGTCGGACAGGCGGTAGTCCGCGTTCCCGGTGAAAGTCTGCCACTGACTCTCCGGCTGACCGATGGTCTGGGGATTGGGCGGCCGGGGCGTGCAGTTGGCCGGGTCGCCGCCGGGGAGCAGGCAAACCACCGGTTCCAGATCGAAGCCGTCGTAGGTCCTCAGGCCAGCGGTGACGGCGAAGCCGCCCTTGTCCGCACGGTAGGTCAGATTGTCGTCGCCCCGGTAGTCATTGTAGGTGCCGCCGGAGAGGTTGAAGGTGTTCTTGAAGCCCTTGTTCTTGCCCTTGACCGTGATGAAGTTGATCACGCCGCCCATGGCGTCGGACCCGTAGAGCGCCGAACCCGCGCCCTTGACCACTTCCACGCGTTCCACGCCGGTTATGGGGAGATCCTCGAGATTGAAGTTCCCGTTGGCGTCGCGGCCGAGGTACCGCCGGCCGTCGATCATGACGAGGACGCCCTTGTTGGAGACGCCGTTCAGCGACACATAGCCCTGGCCGCCGCCCACGTTCACCTGGACGCCTGTGCCCGCCTGCTCGGAGAGCAGGTCCTTGGCGTTGCGCGCGCCGGTGTCGAGGATCTCGACCTGGTCGATGACCGTGGTCGGTTCCGCGGTGTTCATCAGGAGTTCCTCGCGGCGATTGGCGGTGGTGACAGTGACCGTGGTCGAGAAACGGGTGAGGGACATGACGAGTTCGACCCTTTCCTCGGTCGCTCCCACCGTGACCGCCTTTACGGCGTCCGCGAAGCCGGTGAGGCTGGCCCTGAGGGTGTATTCCCCGGCCGCCAGAGAGGACAGGCGGGCGATACCGGTCGCGTCCGCGATCGCGCGCTGAGAGGCCTGGCCATCCTTGCTGAACAGGCGGACGACGGTGCCCGGGAGAACGCCGTAATTGTCGCTGATGGATACGGTGAGGCTCCCCGAATCCTGAGCCCAGGTCGTGGATGGGGCTCCGAGGGACACCGCCAGCAGGAAGGCGGCCGGTATGCGAATCTTCATTGGGAATCTCCTCGACGTTCTTGGTTCTGGTGGGAACAGTACAATCCGAAATTATACCGCCCGCGAGGAGGCACACCCTTGATTCTGCGAGTCTTGATGCAAACCGTCTCGCTGAGAGACCTTGATCATGGGGTCGCCGCCCTTCGCGAGGGTCTGGGGTTCGATCTCCGATCGGAGGGATTCGTGGATAAGGACATGGCCCGGGTCCTCGGCGTATCGAGGCGGGCCCATCCTCGTTTCGCGCTCCTCTGCGCCCCCGGCGTATCTCGTGGTTTCATACGCCTCGTCGAAGGTCCCTCCGACGATGAGACGGGCACCTTCCACAAGCGAGGCATGTTCAACGCCGAGATACTGACCTCGGATGTGGACGCGCTTTTCAAGCGCCTCCAGGGGTCGACCCGGTTCCGCCTGATGAGCGACCTCAACACCTACGATCTGTCGGGCGCGGGCGGGGGCGCCGTCTCTCGAAGTTTTGCCACCCGAGGGCCGGGCGGCGCCGGCTTCTTCTTCACCCAGTATCTGAAAGTCCCGCCCCCGCGGACGTTGCCGATTTGCGAGACGCTGGTGGGCCCGATGTTCAACGCCGCGGTTTCCACGGACCTGCAACCCCCGGTGGAGATCTTCTACGAGAAGATCCTCGGCATGCGCCTTCGATTGGCCGGTCGTCTGACCCAGCCCGCGGTCAATCGAATCATCGGTCTCCCCGACGATTGGGGATTCATGATGCTCGTCTACAAGGGGGAGGGCGACGGCCTGATCGAGATCGACATTCACGAACACGACGTTCCCGCCGAGCCTTCGCACCCCGACGATCGACTTCGCCCCGGAAACTCCGTGCTGACGGTGGAGACGGGGAACCTGGTCGATACTCTGGCGCGGGCGACCGAGGCCGGGTTCCCCGCGACCCCACCCACGAGGGTCGCTGCGCCGCCCTACGATGGGCGGCAAGCGGCCGTGTTGCGGGGCCCGGCCGGGGAACGCGTTGAGGTCGTCGAAGCCCCTTGAGTCCCCGGTCGTCCCGGGGAACTACTTCTTCACCGGAACGATGCCGAGCGAACTGATGTCCATCACGTACTGGTAGAGCGTGCGCTCTCCGGGCTTGGCGTCGCGGCCGGATGAGAACGCGAGCAGTTTGCCGTCCGGAGAGATGGAGGGAAAGCCGTCGAACCCTGGGTTGTAGGTGAGCCGGGTTTGCTTGCCCGTCTCGATGTTCATCATGAAGATCTCCCAGTTCGGACGCGGAGTGTCGGTCAGGATCTTCACAAACACGAAGTGCTTGCCGTCGGGAGCCGGGAAGGGCGCCCAGTTCGTGCCCGCTTCGCTGGTGATCTGCTTGCGCTCGCCGCTGTCCCGCTTCACCGTGAAGACCTGCATGGGCATCATGCGCTGCCCCTCGTCTTCGCGCTTCCAGGCGCGGGTGAGGATGGTGTTGGAGTCGGGCATGAACTGCGCGCCGCCTTCCTGCCAGTCCTCGGTGAACGTGACCTGTCGCTCTCCCGTGCCGTCCGACTTCATGACCCACAGGTCCATTTTTCCGTCGGTGTCGCGCCCGAAAAGAAACCACTTGCCATCGGGAGACACCGAGACTTCGGCGTCGTACTGTTTGTTGTTCGTGAGGCGCTTGATGTTCTTCCCGTCGAGGTCCGACTCGTACAGCTCGGCTCCTTTCGGGTAGTTCTTCGGGTCGGACCAGCCGCCCTTGGGGAGATCGAGGAGATCCCGGGTCGAGGTCCAGACTATTCGCTTTCCGTTCGGGAGGTAGAACGAGCAGGCGTCCTCGCCCTGGTCGTTGATCTTCACGATCTTCGTGCCGTCGAGGGTTGTGGTGTAGACGTGGTGGGTGGTGTCGCCCTCGCGTTTGGCGTTGCCGATGAGGCTCTTGCCGTCGGGCGAGAAGTAGAACTCGGCGGCCTCACCGAGGTTGGGAACGATCCGGACCGGCAACTCCGAAGGGGCAGGTGCGGGAGCCTGGGCGGTCGCGACCACAGGCAGGGCGAGGGTCAGCCCGACCAAGATTCGAGACAGAACGGCTCGGCGAAGATTATTCATGGCAGGGGAGGTTCCTTTGGCAGCACGGCTAGATCTTTCGGTAGGTCGCCCGAATCATTTCAAACTCGCCGCCGTCCGGCAATGGGAAGAAAGAGGAAAACCGCTGCTCGGTGTCCGAAATCGTTTGCGTGGTCTCGCGCCAGGACATGGCCTGACCGTTCGGCATGGTCGCCGTCCACCGGAAGGTCATGGTCCTGGTCGGGGCGTCCCATGCGCCCTCGCCTACATAGATGTTCGTGCGCATGTCGTCCACCCAGGTTCCCACGTAGCGCTGAGTCGCCGTGTTGTAGCCGTAGATTCCATGACCCTCAAATCCGGTGGTGTGGTTCTTCAGGTCGGTCACGAGCCAGCGACCCCCGCTGATCAACCGGGCCAGCAGTCGGCCGGTGGACGCCTGGGGCGGCGCGCCCGGCCCCGGGGTGACCGTGATGTCGGCGTCCCATTGGCCCACATCCTTCTTGAGCAAATCGAGTTCAGGTCCCACTGCAGGTTCCGCCATGCGATCTCCTTCAAGTGACTTGCGGCGCGGGCGAAGAGGATACTCCGGCGCCCCACGCCAGCGCGACCAACATGGCCCGTGGAATCGAGAGCGCCCTGCCGGGTTCGGGAGGTATTCGATTTTCTGCCGGGTGCGGGTACGATTGGGGCGGATGACCAGCAACGGGTTGTAGCCCGATTGTCCGGGAAGGAGACCGATAGAGCCATGAGCTACGACAATTCGGAACACGCCGAATCGCTGTTCCTCGCTCCGCGTCGCAACAGCGATGACGATTCTGATGAGTGGGAAGACGACGATCCCGCCGCCGACGCCGATCTCTATGTGGACGAGAGTCTCGACGAACTCGCCGATGAGGATGACGACGACGATGACGACGAGGCCGAGGAACTCGGAGAACTGGACGATGCGGCCGAGGAGGAGGAAGAAGAAGATGATGATGATGACGACGAACTCGAGGAGGACGATCCCGACGGCGAGGACGATGAAGATCTCTTCGAGGACGAGGACGAGGACGAGGAAGACAAGGAAGACAAGGACGACGACGAGGACGAGATCTGATGCTTGAGGCGCAAGCCTCGAGCCTGGCGCCGGGCGGATCCGGAGGTGTGACCTCCCCTCTTCCGCGCCCGTCCTGGATCAAGGCCCGCGCGCCCATCGGCGAGGGCTACGACTCGCTGGTTTCGCTCGTCCGGAGCCAAAGACTCCACACCGTCTGCGAAGAGGCGAGGTGCCCCAATATCGGCGACTGCTGGAATCGGGGCACCGCGACGTTCATGATTCTCGGCGACACCTGCACCCGGGCCTGTGGCTTCTGCGCGGTGAAGACGGGCCTTGCCGCCGAACCTCCCGATCCCGATGAGCCCCGTCGAGTGGCCGAAGCGATCGCCGTCATGGGGCTCAAGCATGCGGTGATCACGTCGGTGAACCGCGACGAACAGAAGGATGGGGCGGCCTGGTCTTTCGCCGAGACCATCCGCCTGGTCCGCCAGAAGGCGCCGGGCTGCGCGGTGGAGGTGCTGATCCCGGATTTCAAGGGGAACTGGGCCGCCCTCCAGGTGGTCACAGACGCCCGCCCCGATATCCTCAACCACAACACCGAGACCGTGCCGCGGCTCTATCGCAAGGTCAGGCCGGGCGCCAATTTCAAACGGTCGCTCGAGTTGCTTTCACGATCGAAGGACGCGGGCCTTCTGACGAAGAGCGGGATCATGGTCGGCCTGGGCGAGGAGGGAGACGAAATCCTCGAGACCATCCGCGCCATCCGCGAAGCTCGAGTCGACGTGCTCACGGTGGGCCAGTACCTGCGGCCGTCCCTCGATCATCTTCCGATCCTGAGGTACTACTCTCCCGCGGAGTTTGCGGAGTTCGGGGAGTTTGGCCGGTCCATCGGATTCGCCCACGTCGAGGCGGGGCCGCTGGTGCGGTCGAGCTACCACGCCGACGCGCAGGTCCCGAAGGCCTGAGCGCGCTGGCTCCGGCCTTACGCGCGGATCAGAGCCAGCACCTCGTCGCGTCGCTTCTCCATTTCGCCCTGCGAATACGCTTCGAGATTCAGTCGAAGCAGGGGCTCCGTGTTCGAACCGCGAACGTTGAAATGCCAGTCGTCGAAGTCCACCGACACCCCGTCGAGCCTGGTCACCCGGCCGGCCCTGAAGCGCTCCTCGATGAGAGCGAGGGCGCGCGGCACATCGGCCACCTTTGAGTTGACCTCTCCGGAGATGAAGTACTTCGCCCGGTAGGGGGCGAGAAGTTCGGACAGCTTCTTTCCCGACCCGCAAACCAGTTCGAGCATCAGAAGGGCCGGAATCATGCCGTTGTCGGCGAACCAGTTGTCTCGGAAGTAGTAGTGCGCGGACACTTCGCCGCCGTAGACCGCGTTCAACTCGCGCATCCTCACCTTCATGAACGCGTGGCCCACGCGGTGCATCACGGGGACGCCGCCCGCGGCCCTGACGCTGTCCGCCACCGCGCGGGACGCCCGGACGTCGTACACGATGGTGGCACCCGGCTCGCGTTTCGAGAACATGACGCCGAGCAGCGCGGTCACGAAATCCCCGGGAATGAACTCGCCGGTGTCGTCGATGAAGAAACACCGATCCGCGTCTCCGTCCCACGCGATTCCGAGATCGGCGCCCTTCTGCTTCACCGCGGCGATGACGTCGCGCCGGTTCTCCTCCACCAGAGGGTCGGCGGGGTGATTGGGGAAGTTTCCGTCCGGGGTGAAGAAGAGGTCGGTGCGTTCGAAGGGCAGTCTGGCAAAGACGCGTTCTGCGGCTGGGCCGCCCATGCCGTTTCCCGCGTCGAGGACGATCTTGAGGGGCCGGAGCTTCGTCACGTCGATGAAGCTCAGGCAGTGCTCCACGAACGCCGCCCCAAAGTCCTGCTTCGAAACTGTTCCCGTTTTCCCCGCGAAAGGGGCAGGCTCGGGACCAAGGGCTCCCTCCCGCACCTCCCCGATGCCCGCGTCGCCGGAGAGGGCGACCGCACCCGCGCGCACCAGTTTGATTCCGTTGTACTGCTTCGGATTGTGGGACGCGGTCACCATGGCCCCGCCGTCGAGGCCTCCGCTCGCCACCGCGAAATAGAGGGTGTCCGTCGAAACCATGCCGATATCGATGACGTTTGCTCCCTCAGAGGTCGCACCCTCGCTGAAGGCCTCGGCCAGATCGGGCGAGGTGTCGCGCATGTCCCGCCCGATGGCGATGGTCTTCGCCTTCAGGTAGTCGACGAAGGCGGTTCCGATGCGCCGAGCCAGGGGAGGATTCAGTTCACTGGGACTCAGGCCGCGGATGTCGTAGGCCTTGAAAATTGCGGAGATAGCGGAGTTCATGGTTCAGTCGGTCCTTGCTGCGAGGGTGATTTCTGGGCCCTAGGCACTGCAGGAGTGGTCGCTCACGACCGTTCCCTCGCCCAGCACCGCTCCTGGGAGTACGCGGCAGTGCCGCCCGATTCGCACGTTGTGGCCTAGCAACGCGCCCTCGACCGTCGAACTCGCTCCTATCTCCGTGCCGCCCCAGACCACACTTCTTCGCACCGCGCCGCCCATGACTCGAACGTTCGAGGTGAGGGTGGCTCCATCTTCGATTCTGGAGTCGGGACCGATGTGACAACCAGCACCGACGTAGAAGCTGCCTTCGAAGACGGCGCCTGGGTCGACGACAGCCGTTTCGTCCACGAAGCCTTTCCCGAGCGGCCGGGCCGCGATGTCGCAGGGGAAGCGGCGGGACAACAGATCCAGGTGGACCTGGAGGTATTTCTGGGGAGTGCCGATATCGATCCAGTAGCCCTCGTGGGTGTGCCCCTGGACGCGCTCTCCGCTCGCGATCAGCGAGGGGAAGTAGCCGCGCTCGATCGAATAGGGGACGCCTCGCGGCATAAGGGACAGAGTGCGAGTCTCGAGGACGTAGAGCCCGGCGTTGATCTTGTTGGTGGTGATCTCCTCCGGCTTCGGTTTCTCGACGAACCGCTGGACGCGCCCGGTGGCGTCGGTTTCAACGAGGCCGTAGGCGGAGGGATTGTCCACGGGATGAAGCACGATGGTGGCGGCGGCCCGAGTCTCGTCGTGGAGGCGCAGAATGGCGGCCAGGTCCATGTCGGCGAGGACGTCGCCATTCATGACCACCACCCGGTCGCCGAGGGAACCTTCGGCGTTCCTGACCGCTCCGCCAGTTCCAAGCGGTGTCTCTTCCAGAACGTAGGTCAGGCGCACACCGAAGGCACGGCCGTCACCCAGCACGCTTCGAACCCGTTCGGGCCGGAAGGCCACGCACAGGACGACGTCCACGATCCCGGCCTTGCGAAGGAGATCGAGTTGAAACCGCAGGAACGGTCGATCCAGGACGGGAACGACCGGCTTGGGGAGTTCCAGGGTGAGAGGCCGAAGCCTCGTGCCCTCACCGCCCACCAGAATGATCGCGCTCGTGCCCATCGGGAATCCGCAACTTATCACCGCCTTTGCGGTTGCTCTGATACAATTCCGTCGTCGACTCGACGCGGGGTAGAGCAGTCCGGTAGCTCGTTGGGCTCATAACCCAAAGGTCGCAGGTTCAAATCCTGCCCCCGCTACCAGTCGGATCTCGATCGGCGCGCGTTCATTCCGGCCCGTCGGTCTTTCTTGGGAGCGCGGTCCAGCGTGAGGTTCGACAGCGTTGTGTTCGCGGACAGCGCCTGGGTGGCCGCTCTCTCGTGCCTTGGCCGGCTCAAGGCCGAGCGGGACGCCGGTCGCAGGACCCTGGTGATCCCTCTCGTAGAGAGCTCCGGAGCCGACGCCATAAGCGCGCGCGGGCTCGGTTCCGTTCGCGGGCTCGATGACCTCGAATCGGAGATCGGCGGGGTCGGCGCTTCGCTCCCCTTGCGCGAGCGGATGGTGGTCATGATCAAGCGGTTCGGTCCAAAGCACGTCCTGGCTCCCCTCGGCCTCCTCGGCGCCCCGCAGACCGTCGATTATTTCGACACGCTTGTGTCCGCTCTCAGCATCGACCGCGGGCGCGACCTCCTGTTCTTCGAAGAGCGGCCCGAGTGCCTGGTGCCGGAAGCGGTGCCGCTTCGGCTCGCCACCAAGGGGGTGCGCCTCCCTCCGGCAACCGAGCTTCGGTTGCCTCGCCGCTACGCTTCCTTCCGCCTTCGATTGGTTGCCGGTCTTGGGGTCCCTCCGATCTTCGGGGGCGTGCGCGAACGCTCTCGATTGTCGCGGACGCTGAGGACGGCGTTCGAAGATGCGAAGGATTGGGATCCTCAGCGTTCTCTAGGACCCAAGCTCCAGCCCGTGACGGAGCCCTGGCGCGACGCGGACACAACCGACTTGTTCAGGTTCGCCGCGGAACTGGGTCAAGAGTCGCGGCTCGGATCGGCGAAATCGTTCGGGCAGGGATTGGCCCGTCATGCCGCGAGTGCCGGGAGCCAAACGCCGATCGAGCGATGCTGGCTCTCTTTGCCGCACTCGCATGGGACAGATCCGGCGGGCGACGCCTACTAGCGAAGCGGAACGTCCCTGGCATTCGCCCACCGGGTTGGGTCTTGAAGCCAGAGCGTGTTGAGGTACACGCGAATGGCGGACGGCGATTCGGACGCCAGGGAACCACAGGCCTTCTTGAGGTCGTCCAGGCCGATCGGTTCCGTGGCCTCGTCTTTCAAAAGGCCGTCTTCGTGGGCGAGACCGAGGGCATCGAGAAACGCGATGAGCATGGGCTTTCTGGGACCCAGGTGAAGGGCCACGAGAAGGGAAGAGGCGAGGACCTCGCCGGGATCGCGGACGGTGGCCACGACGCGGGCCTGCGCTTCAAGCGGGAGCTTTCGAGCCGCCACCGGTCGCATCTTGCGCGCGTCCGCCACCACCGCGATCACGCTGCCGCGGATGAGAGGCGAGGGATCCTTGACCAATTCCGTGGCCGCCATGGTCTTCTCCTCCGGCGAGAGGGCCTTCCAAAGACGGTTGCACGTCGTTTGCCAAGGGTCGTCCGGTGGGGCCGCGGTCGTCATCGCCTCGAAGCATATAGTCCCTCGGTATGTGGGCCCACGGTGAAGCCTGAACCGAACGCGCGGGCTCTCCCCTTGCCCGGAACGCGGTCCCTCGACGCGTTCGTCAGGAGCGCACCGCGGCTCTTCGTTCTGACCGGGGCCGGCTGCAGCACGGCCGCGGGTATCCCCGACTATCGCGACGATCAGGGTGCCTGGAAGCACCGCCCTCCGGTTCAGTTCCAGGACTTCATCAATTCGCCGGCCACCCGGCAGCGGTATTGGGCGCGAAGTCTGGTCGGCTGGGCCCGGGTGGCGGGGGCCAGTCCCACGCTGGCCCACGTGGCCCTTGCCGCCCTGGAGAAGATGGGCGCGGTCTCGACGCTCGTAACCCAGAACGTCGACGGTCTCCATCAGAAAGCGGGAAGTCGGGCGGTTACGGACCTGCATGGGCGGCTCGATACGGTGCGCTGCCTCGAGTGCGGCGCCACCGTGTCGCGGGGAGTCATACAGGACGAGCTCGTGGCCCGCAATCCGCGGTGGGCGAGGCTCACGGCCGTGGACGCGCCGGATGGGGATGCGCAGCTCCAGGGTCCTTTCGGCGATGTGGCGGTGCCCCCGTGTCGCGCGTGTGGCGGAATGCTCAAACCGGACGTTGTGTTCTTCGGTGAGAACGTTCCGAAGAGACGGGTGGCGGACTGCTACGCCGCCCTTGGAGGCGCTGACGGTGTTCTCGTGGTGGGATCCTCGTTGATGGTCTTCTCCGGATACCGCTTCTGTCTGGCCGCCGCGGAGATGGGGAAGCCGCTGGCCGTCGTGAATCGCGGGAAGACGCGTGCGGATCACCTGGCCCATCTGAAAGTCGAGGGCGAATGCGGGGCCGTGCTCGAGGGCCTGGTTAAAGAAATCAGCTGATCGAGCGCCCCCTGGGACCGCTCAGGGCCAGAGGGCGAAGCCGGCGAGGATGATCACGGCGGAGACGATCCGTCGCGTGCCGAAGGGCTCCTTCAAGACCAGCGCTCCCAGGATGGTCGCGAAAAGGACGGACGTTTCGCGAAGCACCGCGGCTCGTCCAATCGACCCCTGCGCGAACGCCCAGACCGCGATCCCGTAACTGACACCGGCCACGGCCGCCGCTCCAAGTCGCGGTCCGATGGCTCCGAGGCTGAGGCCCAGGTTCACGCCCCGGCGGGTCGCGAGGATGTAGGCGGGGAGAAGCGGGGCGGTGACGATGTTCATCCACACCACGTACTTGAGCGGATGACCCGAGGTTCGGGCTCCCATGGCGTCGACGATGGAGTAGGCCGCGGTGAAGACTCCGCTGAGGAGCGGATAGCCGAGGGTCCGGCCAAGCGGAGCACCGGAGCCGGCGGTGGTGAAGGCCAGGCTCGCGATACCCGCCGAGGAAACGCAGATTCCAAGCCACTCGCGGGGCGCGAGGGTGTCGATTCCCAGGGCGGACGACGCGATCGCCGCTCCCAGGGCCGCGGTGCCGCGGGCCAGGGGGTAGGCCTGCGAGAGGTCGCCGTGCCGGTAGGAGAGGAGGACCAGAGCGAAGTAGATGTTCTGGAGAAGAGTGGTGGCGATCAGGTACGGCCAAACCGCGGGGGTAGGAAAGCCGATGAACGGAACGGCGGCCAAACTGGCCAGCCCGCTAAGGCCCATGATCCAGGCCAGGGACAAGGTTCGGTCGCCGTCGTTCTTCACGAACGCGTTCCAGCCTGCGTGCAGCAGAGCCGAACAGAGTATGAGAGCGCTGACCATGGGAAACCGCGTATTCTGAGGCCAATCAGTTATCGGAGAGGGAGAACGATGGAAAACAGGCGAGACTTCCTGGGGGCGCTTTCCGTCGCGCCCGTGGTTCACGGTTTGCTGGGCCGGGCGTGGGCCGAGCCGTCCCTTCAACCCTCGGGAGCGCCCGCCGATGCCGCAGTCTTCGCCCGATTGCGCGGCGACTTCGCTTTCCCCCGGGACGTGACGTACTGCAATACCGGCACGCTTGGGGCCATGCCCCGGGAGGTTCTGGAGGCCATGGTCGGCGGCCTGCGCAGCACCGAAGCTCTCCTACCCGACTGGCCCTATTTTCAGGCGGACGGAGAACCTCTGACCGGCTATCAGCCGTTGCTCGCCGCCCGAAGCGCGGCCGCCCGATTCCTGGGAGCGGAGGCCGACGAGGTGGCCCTCACCCAGAACGCCACCATGGGGATGAACGATCTGGGCAACGGCATCGACTGGCAGAAAGGCGACGAAGTCGTGACCACGGATCAGGAACACGGAGGCGCCGTCTCGATCTTCCGCCTGATGGCGAAGCGGCGGGGTATCGTGGTGAAGGAGTTGCCTCTCGCCCGCGCGACGGGCGGCGGTCCGGCGGCGATCGTGGCGATGTTCCGGGAGGCCATGACAGAGAGGACGCGCGCGATGATGGTCAGCCACATCACCTCGCAGTTCGGAATCCTCATGCCCGTCTCCGGTTTGATTCGCCTGGCTCGGGAACACGGCGTCTTGTCCCTCATCGACGGAGCGCAGGCGGTGGGTCAGATCAGAGTCGATGTTCGCGACCTCGGGTGCGATGCGTACGTGGCCAGCCCGCACAAGTGGTTGATGGCCCCGAAGGGCACGGGCTTGTTGTACGTCAAGCGAACCGCTCAGCCGCAGTTCTGGACCACGCTCGCGAGCTATCAGTGGGAGAGCCAGGAGCAGGGCGCATTTCGGTTCATGCAGTACGGCACGGGCAGCACCGCGGTCATCGATGGCCTGATGGCAGCACTTGCTCTCGCCGAGCGGAACGGGATGGACCGGGTGGAGCGGTGGGATCTTGGTTTGACCAGGCAGCTTCGCGACGGCCTTTCGAAGATCAAAGGCGCGGTGCTTTCGTCGCCTTCGGATCCGCGTTTGGCCTCCGCGATCACCACGTTCCGGGTCGAAGGCGTCCTGGCTCGCGACCTTCAGAACGCACTGTGGGAGAAGAAGATTCGCGTACGGGCGCAAGGGGACGACAAGGGCGTCCGCCTCTCGGCCCATGTCTGTGTCGCGCCCGAGGACATCGACCGCGTCCTCGAGGTTGTTTCGGCCCTGGCCGCGAGGAGGGCGGCGTAGATGCCGGACCCTGGAACGAAGAAGTTTCGCGCTTCTATCGGGCGCTTCAGAAGTTCGACGATTGCCTGGCCGGCCCCGCGGAACTGAAGCCCTCGTGCGCCTCTCTTTTCCAAGGCCCGGTCGCGGATGCCCTGACCCATCTCGGTCAACTGTCCCTGCTTCGGCGGCAGGCCCAGGGGCCGGTCAAGGGTGAGAACTATTTCCAGGCGGAGATCGTGGTGGGTCGCCTTGAACCCGCGATTCAGTCGCCACCGCGTCGGGAGTTCTGAGCGCCGACGCGGGCAGGTCCGTTCTTAGTAAGTCTTCTTCGTCTCCATGCCGGCCCAGGATTTCAGCAGATCGGTGCACTCTCGCCGTGAAGCGCGATCGAGGATCACCCGACTTCCGCCCAGTCGCTTCAAGGTCGAATTGGAGATGGACAGTTCGTTGAAGCCCAGGCGCTTCACGTCCGCGATTCCTGTCCCGAAGACGATTCGGTCGATCTGGGCCCAGTGGATGGCCGAGAAGCACATCGGACACGGCTCGGTGGTCGAGTAGATCGTGCAACCCTTGAGGACGTGAGTGCCCAGATGCTTCGTGGCGCGGCCGATGGCGACGACTTCGGCGTGCTGCGTGGGATCGCCGGAGACGAGGACCCGATTGTGGGCGACCGCGACAATCAGGCCGCCCCGAACGACGCACGCCCCAAACGGACCGCCTTGCCCGCGCTGCATGCCCGAGGAGGCCTCCCGGAGCGCCATGTGCATGAAGGCCTCGTCCTTGGCCTTCGCGGCAGGGGATTGGGTGGCTCGCGCCATAGGAGACGAGCTTACCGTCAGGGGGCGCCACACGGCACAAGGTGTACCATCACCCCACTTTTCGTGCCTTTTGGAGACCTTTTTTCTTGAGTGAAGACTTCACCAGCCTTGTCGACCTTGCCTCGGCCCGCCTGGGGGGAAGGGTTCTATTCGCGAGTGACGAATTCTTCGCGTCGCGGCACAACCTTCTGAAAAGCGAGGGTCCCGTCGCGGTCGCCTCCAAGTTCACCTCAACTGGCGCGTGGATGGATGGCTGGGAGACCCGGCGCAAACGCGGCCCGGGCCACGATTGGTGCGTGATCGAGCTCGGATGGCGGGGCGTGGTCCATGGCGTCGACATCGATACCGCCTTCTTCACCGGCAACTTTCCCGAGAAAGCGTCGATCGACGCTTGCGACGTGACCACCGGGGTGACCCCGAAGACCGTCGGCCGGCTGCCCTGGAGTTCGATCCTGAGTCCGGTGGCGGTTCTCGGGAACGCGCATAATCGTTTCCCGGTCGCCATCAACCGCGCGGTGACCCACCTTCGGTTCCACATTTACCCGGACGGAGGGGTGGCCCGCCTGCATGCCTACGGCGAGGTGGTGGTTGACTGGAAGAAGAAGAAGGGCCTGGTGGATCTTGCCGCGATGGAAAACGGAGGCCGCGCCCTGCTCGCGAGCGACGAACACTACGGAGTCAAGAACAACCTTCTGTTGCCCGGCCGTGCGCCGAACATGGGCGAGGGGTGGCAGTCGCGCCGCCGGCGCGGGGCGGGGCACGATTGGGTGATCGTGCGGCTGGGGGCGCCCGGGCACATCGAGAAGATCGACATCGACACGAACCACTTCAAGGGGAACTATCCCGATCGGGTCAGCATCGAGGCCGCGACTGCTCCGGCCGCGACGGTGGAGGACTTCGCCGCCGGCCGGGTTCCCTTCACCCCGCTTCTCCCGGAACAGAAGCTTCGTGCCCATCGACGGCATATCCTGGGGAAGGGTCTGGCCAGGCACAATGCGATCACCCATGTGCGCATGAATATCTTCCCGGACGGCGGCGTTTCCCGTCTGCGGGTCTACGGACGGCCTCGCCTGGCCTGACGCGGGTGCGTCGCTCCGGTCGGGCTCCAGGGCGGCGGTCAACGCCCGGGATGGTATTCGCGCCGGGTATGGCCCTGAAGCTGATCGCGGTAGAAGTAGACCTCGCGCAGGTCACCCCTGGAGTAACGCGAGGCCTGATCGTTGAAATGCGGAGACTTCGGATCGCCGCTTTCGCCGCCCGCGGTGACCGCGCGCGCGCGGATCCTGTCGCCGAACTCGACCGCGGCCACGAAACTGTTGCCGCTGGTTCCGTACCACTTCTTTGTTCCCGGGTAGGCGCGGGCTCCGAATGAGGCCAGGGCGCCCCAGCGCGACGAGGTGAAGCCCACGGGGATGCTGGAGCCCGCGTCGTCGAAGGGCTGCACGATGTCCCCGGTGAGTCGCTGGAACCGGTTGATCTCGCCCCAGGCCGTGTTCCAGGCGCCGAAGTCGCCTGCCAGTTTCTGGGACGCGGCGGCCAGGGCCTCGAGCTTCATGGCGCCCGTGGCCTTGTCGCGGATGTAGTCGTGCACGGTCGTGCTCTCGTCGTCCGCGTCGGCGCTCGTGCGCCGCCAGATCTCTTCGCCCCAGAACACCGCGAGAGATGTCGGCACCGATGCCGTCGACCAGCGGAAATCCCACGTGCGAAGAGCTTCGACCTGGGCCGCGACCTTCGCTTTCAATGGGTTCGAGGCCGGCGTCTCGTCGAACGCTTTCACCAGGGTGGGAATGAGTTCGGCGAAAGCGGGGAGGTAGCTGTCGTACGCAGCGGCGACGAGGGAATCGACGGTGAAGTCCTTCCTGCCGCTGAGGACGCGGATGGCATGGATACCCCGGGAGTTCTCGACGCCTCCCTCGACGTAGGTCGGGAAGTCCTTCTGTTTCGGAGAGTCGGCCCCGGCGGCCGAGTATGGCCAATTGTTCGTGTTGTAGAGCCAGCCGTTCTTGGGGCTCACCACGAGCGGACTCTCGTCGATGGACAGGGGCGGCCCCCACTCCGTCGCCGGATCGCTGCCATCGACGGGTTTCCGCCAGTTGAACCTCGGATCCCGCTTCGGTATGAAGTTCGCGTGGAAGTAGGCGGTCGTACCGTCGGCATCCGCGTAGATGGTGTTGTTGGAGGAATTGGTGTGAAGATCCATGGTCTGGCGGAAGGCCTGGAAGTTCCGGGCCTTGGTCCTGGAGTACGACTGGGTGAGAGCCTTGAGCGGCTCTTCCATGAGGCGGATGGCCACCCACTTGCCTCCCGCCTCGACCCCATCGGGTCCGCCTTTGATGTCCGCAGGTACGGTTTGAAGGAGGCTCTCGTCCGCGCGCACGATGGGACCGTGGTGGGTCCGGTAGACCGTGAATTCCCTTTGGGCCAGGCCGCTCCGGGCCTTGTAGGACACCACGACTTGTTTCGTCTGCACCGGCCGCCACTCGTTTCCATACTTGTAGAACAAACCGTCCGGTCGCTTCGCGATGGTCTCGATGTACTCGTCGATGTTGTCGACGCCGCTCGATGTGTGCATCCAGCCGACCCGGTCGTTGAAGCCCTGGTAGACGAAGAACTGGCCCCAGGTCACGGCGCCATAGGCGTTCAGTCCCTCTTCGCTCACCACCTGGACTTCGGCGCGAAAGAAGAACGAGGTGTGGGGGTTGATGAGGAGCAACGCCTTGCCGGCCGCGGTGTTGCCGGGCGAGATGGCGATACCGTTCGATCCCCCCGGTTCCCTCCGGGCCGAAGACTCCGAGGAGGCCACCTGCTTCAGTTCCCGCTTCCCATAGAACGCCTCCAGATCGCGGACCTTCACCTGCTCGATGTCACCGCCGATGCTGCCTTCGCTGAAGCTGAGCGGCATCCAGGGCTCGAACCGCTTGAGCACGCGTGGCTTCACGGTCGGGTGCTTGTGGAGGTAGTAGTTGAGCCCGTCGGCCCAGGCGTCCATCAGCGCCTTCAGGCCCGGCGAACTCGAGGCATAGAGCCGCTTCATCTCGGCGGGATCGATGAACAGGCGCATTCTCAGATCCTGGTAGATCGCGGACTCGCCCTCCGCCTCGGCAAGACGCCCGAGCGAGTTGAGGTAGTTCGTTTCGACGCGATGGAAGTCGTCCTCGGCCTGGGCATAGATCAGGCCGAAGACCGCGTCCGCGTCCGTCTTCCCGTAGATGTGGGGAATACCCCAGTCGTCACGGATGATCGTGACCCGCTGGGCTTGCTGCTCCCACCGCCCGGATTCGGAACTGTCCGTCTGAGCCGAGGCGAAGGCGGCGGCGAGGAGGAGGAAGGCGAGGAGGGATCTGTGCATGTTTCTGGGTTCCTTTCGATGCGTCGTTTCGTCCGGTCGGCGTCCCTGGAGTTCCGGTATCGAGGGCATGCTCAGAAGCCCCTCAAGAGGTCGAGCAACACTCGCCGCACCACCTGGCCCGCGACGTGGCGCCGGTACGAAGCGGTGGACCGGACGTCGTCAATGGGGGAGATCGTGTTCTCCACGACCGCCGCCGCCGCATCGGCGAGCTCTCGCGAAAGCGGTTCGCTCTCGATGATGGCTTCCACCTGGCGGAGACGGATCGGTATTTCCGCGACCCCGCCCATGGCCAGCCGGACGTTGCGCAGCAAGTCGCCGCGCCGGCTCGCGCTCAGTCCGATCACCACTTTGCTGATCGCCTGGGCGGCCCGTGTTCCAACTTTGCGGAACGCCTGTACCTTGGGGGCGGGCAAGGGGATGACCACGCGCTCGATCAGTTCCTCGGCTTCGAGCACGGTCTTGTGGTACCGGATGTGGAAGGTCTCATAGGGGACCGTCCTTCGACCCTGGGGGCCGGCCAGCATGATCTGCGCATCCAGGGCGAGAAGGGCGGGAAGAGAATCGCCCGCCGGGGAGGCATTGGCTATGTTCCCCCCGATGGTCGCGCGATTCTGGATCTGCGCCGCTCCGATGGTGGCGGCCGCCTCGATCAAAGCCAGCGCATGGAGGGCGACGTCTTTGGATCGCCGTATCTCCGCGAAGGTGGACGCCGCCCCGATATTCAGTCCGATCTCGTCGACGCGGATGCCCTGCAGTTCGGCGATTCCCATGACGTTGAGGACCCAGGCATGTTCCCGCCCCGAGGCGTGATCGGCCACCATGAGATCGGTCGCCCCCGCGACTTTCGTCGCTCCTCGGGCCAGGGACTCCTGGGCCTCGGCCAGCGTCTTGGGCGAGAACGCGCGGGTCATGGGGGCGGACCCTCGTCGACCGCCGTTTCGGAGACTCCCTCCGCCTTGCGCTGTCCGGTGAAGACTTCGATTGCGCGGAAGATCCGCTCGTAGCCAGTGCAGCGGCACAGCGTCCCCGAAACGTACTCCCGCACCTGGTCGCGAGTCGGTTTCGGGTGACGATCGAGCAGGGCGCGAATGGTGACGATCATCGCGGGCGTGCACGCGCCGCACTGAACGCCGCCCTCGGTGGCGAAGACCCGCTGCAGCTCGCTCACCTGGTCCGAAGGAGAGATGCCCTCGACGGTGGTGACGAGAGCGCCTTCCACTTGAAACAGGGGCACCAGGCACGAACACACAGGCGCCCCGTTGAGGAGGACGGTGCAAGCGCCGCATTCCCCCTCTCCGCAGCCTTCCTTCGTGCCGGTGAGGCCGAGATCGCGGCGCACAACGTCGAGGAGGCGGGCCATGGGACGGCCCGTGACCTCGACGGGACGGCCGTTCACAGTGAACTTGTAGTTTGAATTCACGACAGAAACCTGGAGGCTTCGAGGATCCGCTCGGGCGTTGCCGGGAGGGCGCACAGGGGAATGCCCGTGGCGTTCTCGATCGCCTGAACCAGGGCCGGCGCCCCGCCGTCCAACGGCAGTTCGCCGACTCCCTTGGCCCCGAACGGCCCGTGGATAGTGGGATTTTCCAGCAGAATCGTCTCCATATCGGGCGCGTCCGCCATGGTGGGAATGAGGTAGGTCTGAAGACGGTCATTCACGTACCGGCCGTCCTTCATCTTCATCTCTTCCAGATAGCCCCACGAAAGCGCCTGCAGCGCGCCCCCTTCCACCTGTCCCGCGCACATGACCGGGTGAATGACCTGTCCCACATCGCTCACCGTGGTCAGTCGGGTGACCCTGGCGGCAAAGGTGTCGGGGTCGACTTCGACCTCGACCACGTTGGCGCCCCAGCCGTAGGCGGCATAGGCATCTCCCTGATACGTCTCTTCGTTGAACGTGCTGTTCGGCGTCGGCTGGAACTGGGCCTCGACGGTGAGGGGTCCGTGGACCGTGAGGTACGCCTTGGCCACCTCGGCGAAGGGCGTCCTTGCGTGTACGGTCTCGAAGAAGCCGCCGCGCAGGATCACGCTCGCGGGGGCGAGGTCCGCCTGGTAGGCCGCGAAGGTGCACAGGGTTTGGCCTAGTTTGACCCCCGCGCGATGCAGCAGGCCGCCCACGACCATCACGGTTCGCGAGGCCACGGTGGGGCCGGAGTCCGGGACCGCGGCGGTATCGGGGGGATGCACGACCACATCGCGAAGGGATACTCCGCAGGCGTCGGCCACGATCTGGCGAAAGACCCCTTCGGTACCCTGACCGAAGTCGGTGGAGGACGAAAGGACCTCGATCTTGCGGTCGTCGCCCAGGCGCAGGGCGCCTTTGGACATCATGCGCCGCTCGCCGTTGCCGGTGAAGCCCGAACCGTGCCAGAAGAGGGACAGGCCGATGCCGGGAAGGGGCTGGCCGTCGTCCTTGCGGTTTTGCCGGGCGATTTCGTTCGCGGCGTGACGTTCCCGGAAGCCGGTCGCGCCCGCGGCCCTTTCCAGGACGGCGATGGCGCTGACGCTCTCGGTCAGGACCTGGCCGGTGGGCGTCTCATCGCCCTCGCGGTAGGCGTTGCGGCGGCGCACGGCGAAAGGGTCGATGCCGAGCGTACGGGCCACGCGGTCGATCTGACGCTCGACCGCGAACAGGGTCTGAGGCGCCCCGAAGCCGCGGAAGGCCCCATTCGGCGCGGTGTTCGTGGCCAGAACACGCCCCGTGATCCGCACGTTGGGACAGGAATAGGGACCCGCGGCATGCAGGACGGCGCGGGAGAGGACGACGGGCGACAGCGTGATGTACGCCCCGCCATCGAGGAGGACATCGATGTCCATGGCCACGAGGCTGCCGTCCCGTGCCACCCCGGTCCGGTGACGAACGCGCGACGGATGCCTCTTGGTCGTGGCGATGATGTCTTCGTGGCGTTCGTAAACGATCTTCACGGGCTTCCCGCAGGCCCGGGCCAGAAGAGCCGCGTGAGCCGCGATCATGTCGGGGTAGTCCTCCTTGCCTCCGAAGCCGCCGCCCGTCACCGACTGCCGAACCCGAACTGCGTTCGGTCCGAGGTCGAAGAGATAGGTGAGCGCCTTGTGGACATAGAAGGGGCACTGAAGGGAGCCCACGATGTCGATGCCGGTGAAGGCTCCCTGGGCGTCGAGCGCGGGCGTCGCGATGACCCCGTGCGGCTCGATGTAGGCGTGCTCCTGATGGCCGGTCGAGTACTCGCCTTCGATGACGAGGTGAGCTTGGGTGAAGCCAAGGGCGGCATCGCCATGCTCAATGGCGCATTCGGCCAGGACGTTCAGGCGGCCGTTGGTCCTTGGATCGCCGGCCAGCGCGTCGTCGAGGCTGAGCACGGGGGTTTGTTCCTGGTAGGTGATGGCTATGGCCTGGGCGGCGGTCCGGGCGCGGGCCAGGGTGGGAGCGGCCACCAGGGCCACCGGTTCTCCGACATGGTTGACCCTGGCCTCGGCCAGGACCGGCCAGTCATCGTGGATGAGGTGGACGGAGTTTCGTCGTCCGACGTCCTTGGCGAAGACAACTCGCGCCTCGGGATCGTTCACCTCGGAAACATCGAAGGACATGATGACCGCCGAGGCGTGGGGAGAGCGGACAGTGACGCCGTGCCAGCATCCGTTTTCAGGCAGATCGTCGAGATACAGGGCCCGGCCCGTGGTCTTGTCCAGGCCGTCAGGTCGCAGGATGCTTTGTCCGACCGCGTTCCGTTTATTCATGAGCGGACCTGACTTTATTGCCAAATGGCCCGCCGACGCACGAGAGGCGGCGGGGCGGGCGCGCTTTGCTCCTCGGCCGATCCCCCCTTAGCGGTTCCGGCCGCTACCCACACTGCTATGCTGCCGCGCGGCCCGCCCATGCGACTCGGCAAGCCCCGCCACGGGAGCCAGGAGGCTCATATGTCCACATTCCTCGACCAGTTGAAATCCATGACCGTCGCGGTGGCCGACACCGGCGATATCAAGTCCATCAGGCAGTTCACACCGCGCGATGCCACCACCAACCCATCGCTCATAACCGCAGCCGCGGGGATGCCCGAATACGCGGACGTGGTCGAAGGCGCTCTGACCTGGGCCGAGAAGCAGGCCGGCGCCGGCGCATCTCCCGAGGGTGTCGTGGGATTCGCCATGGATCGCCTCGCCGTGGAGTTCGGCCTGCGCATCCTGCAGATCGTGCCCGGCCGCGTTTCGACCGAAGTCGATGCCCGACTTTCCTACGATACGAAAGCGAGCATCGAAAAGGCCCGGTACCTGATCGGCCAGTACGCCGCGGCCGGAGTCGGCCCGGAGCGCGTGCTGATCAAGCTGGCCGCGACCTGGGAGGGCATCCGGGCGGCCGAGGTTCTGGAGAAGGAGGGGATCCACTGCAACCTCACCCTCGTCTTCGGACTGCACCAGGCCATCGCCTGCGCCGAGGCCGGGGTTCGCCTCATCTCGCCCTTCGTGGGCCGGATCCTCGACTGGTACAAGAAGGACACCGGTCGCGACAGCTATCCGCCGGCCGAGGATCCGGGGGTGGCTTCGGTGACCTCGATCTACAACTACTACAAGAAGCACGGCTACCAGACCGAGGTCATGGGCGCGTCGTTTCGCAACCTCGGCGAAATCATCGAACTCGCCGGGTGCGATCTGCTCACCATCGCGCCGAACTTTTTGGCCGACCTGCAGAAGCAGGAAGGAACCCTCGTCCGCAAGCTCGATCCCGCCAAAGCCGCGTCCATGGACATTCCCAAGACGCCGGTCGATGAGGCCACGTTCCGGAAGATGCATGAGCAGGATCGGATGGCCAAGGACAAGCTCGCGGAGGGAATCGAGGGCTTCTCCAAGGCGATCGTCGCACTCGAGAAGCTGCTCACCGCGCGGTCCGAGGCAGTGGCAACGAAGGCGAGTTAGCCTTCAAGGTCGTCCTTGGCTGGTCAGGGCCTTAAGCCCCGCCGCCCCTGGAGGCCGGGCCCCCGGCCTTCTGGCGGCTTCGCGAACCGGGGAGTGAATGGAAGATGGCGCCAGTAACCCGCACCGAAGCATGGAAGGCCCTTGAGGCCCACCAGAAGGAGATGGCGCCCCGGGCCATGAGGCAGATGTTCGCCGATGACCCGGATCGCTTCACGAAATTCTCGGTCGGTTTCGAGGACATCCTTCTCGACTATTCCAAGAACCGGGTCACGGCCGAGACCATGCGCCTGTTGTTCGGTCTCGCGACCCAGGCGAATCTGAAGCAGTGGACGGAACGGATCTTCGCGGGCGACCGGATCAACATCACCGAGGGCCGCGCCGTTCTCCACGTGGCCCTGCGGAATCGGTCGAACCGCAAAATCCTCGTCGATGGCAAGGACGTGATGCCGGATGTGAACCGCGTGCTCAAGCAGATGCGCGAGTTCAGCGACGCGATTCGGAGCGGCGCCTGGAAGGGCTACACCGGAAAGGCCATCACCGACGTGGTCAACATCGGCATCGGCGGCTCGGATCTGGGCCCGGTCATGGCCACGGAAGCGCTCAAGCCCTACGGAAAGCCCGGCCTGCATGTGCACTTCGTCTCGAACATAGACGGCACACACATCGCGGAAACGGTCAAAGTGCTGAGCCCGGAGACGACCCTCTTCATCGTGGCTTCAAAGACGTTCACCACTCAGGAGACGATCACCAACGCGCAGACCGCCCGGGACTGGCTGCTCAGGACCGCCGGCGATACCGGGGCCGTGGCCAGGCACTTCGTGGCGCTGTCCACGAACGCCGAAGAGGTGTCGAAGTTCGGCATCGACACCAGGAACATGTTCGAGTTCTGGGACTGGGTCGGTGGCCGATACTCGCTCTGGGCGGCCATTGGCCTGCCCATAATGGTCTACATCGGCCCGGACAATTTCGAAGCGATGCTCGAAGGCGGCCATGCCATGGACGAGCACTTCCGGACCGCGCCGATCGAGAAGAACCTCCCCGCCATCCTCGGCCTTCTCGGCATCTGGTACAACAACTTCTTCGACGCCCAGACCCACGCCATCCTGCCCTACGATCAGTACCTGCATCGTTTTCCCGCCTATTTCCAACAGGGCGACATGGAGAGCAACGGCAAGGGCGTCACGCGCGACGGCGAGCCCGCCCCTTGCTCGACCGGCCCGGTGATCTGGGGCGAGCCGGGCACCAACGGGCAGCACGCGTTCTATCAGTTGATCCATCAGGGGACGAAGCTCGTTCCCGCGGACTTCATCGCACCCATCGAGTCGCACAATCCGATCGGCGAGCACCATCAGATCCTGCTCTCGAACTTCTTCGCGCAGACCGAGGCCTTGATGAAAGGGAAGACGGAGGACGAGGTGCGCGCCGAGCTGGTCGCCCAGGGGGTCAAGGGGGAGCTGCTCGAAAAACTCGTGCCCCACAAGGTCTTCACCGGGAATCGGCCGACCAACTCGATCCTGATCAAGAAACTCACGCCTCGGACCCTGGGGTCGCTGATCGCGCTCTACGAGCACAAGATCTTCACTCAGGGCATCGTCTGGAACATCAATTCCTTCGACCAGTGGGGCGTCGAACTGGGCAAGCAGCTGGCCAAGGCCATCCTGCCCGAGCTCGCGGGCACGGCGAAAGTGGGAAGCCACGACTCATCCACGAACGGTCTCATAAATCACTACAAGAAAAACCGTTGAACCGGCCGGCGGCTGACCGGGGATTTGGCCTGGGATAGAGTTCGGGCGGACAGGTCGGCAGCACACACGACGGACCAACAGGCACAAGAGATAAGGGGAAGACGCGATGCAGTTTGGAATGATCGGTCTGGGACGCATGGGCGCCAACATGGTTCGCCGACTGATGAAGGCGGGGCACAAACTCGTGGTGTTCGATCGCTCCGCCGAGGTGGTCGCGGGTCTCGTGAAGGAAGGCGCCACCGGCGCCGGCTCTCTCTCCGAGTTCATCTCCCGGCTGGAGAAACCGCGGGCCTTCTGCATCATGGTTCCGGCGGCCTACGTCGACTCCACCATCGCCGACCTCGTTCCCCATCTCGCCTCGGGCGATACCGTCGTCGACGGCGGCAATTCGCACTATCACGACGACATCGCGCGGGCGAAGGCTCTTTCGCCCAAGGGCATCCACTACGTGGACATGGGCACGAGCGGCGGTATCTGGGGCCTGGAACGCGGCTACTGTCTGATGATCGGCGGCGAAACCGAGGTCGTGAACCGCCTCGATCCCATCTTCAAGACCCTGGCCCCCGGCATCGGGGACATCCCCCGGACCAAGGGTCGGGAGAAGGTCTCCGGCACCGCCGAGCAGGGTTACCTGCACTGCGGCCCTGCGGGCGCCGGGCATTTCGTGAAGATGGTCCACAACGGGATCGAGTACGGCCTGATGGCGGCGTACGGCGAGGGCCTCAACATCCTGAAGCACGCGAACATCGGGAAAGCCTCGCAGGAGGTGGACGCCGAGACCACGCCCCTGCGGAATCCCGAGCACTACATGTACGACATCAACATCGGCGAAGTGGCCGAGTTGTGGCGACGCGGCAGCGTCGTCGCGTCCTGGCTGCTGGACCTCACCGCGCAGGCGTTCGTGGGCAGTCCCGACCTTGGGAAGTTCTCGGGGAAGGTGTCCGACTCCGGCGAGGGTCGCTGGACGGTCGCGGCGGCCAATGACGAAGGCGTTCCCGCTCATGTCCTCACCGCCTCGTTGTTCGAGCGTTTCGCTTCGCGCGGTCAGGACGACTTCCAGAATCGCGTTCTCTCCGCCATGCGCTTCGGATTCGGGGGTCACGTCGAAAAGAAATGATCACGAAGAATGCGCCCTCTGACGCGCTCGCTTTCTTCGGCGCCACCGGAGACCTGGCCTACAAGAAGATCTTTCCGGCGCTGCAGTCGATGGCCGGGCGGGGGCAACTCACGTTCCCGGTCATCGGTGTAGCCAAGTCAGGCTGGAATCTCGAGAAGCTGGTCGAGCGGGCCAGGGCCAGTGTCACCGCCTATGGCGGCCTGAAGGAGGATGCGTTCAAGATCCTGGTCTCGAAGCTGCGGTACGTCGATGGCGACTATGCCGCGAGCGAGACGTTCACTCAGCTGAAGTCCGTGCTGGACGCGGAGGGAGCGTCGCGCCCGACGCACTACCTGGCCATTCCGCCGAGCCTCTTCCCGACCGTCATCCAGAAGCTCGCGGACTCGAACTGCCACGTCGATGGGCGGGTGGTGGTGGAGAAGCCTTTCGGTCGCGACCTGGCCTCCGCTCGGGCGTTGAACGAGGTGGTCCACAAGGTCTTCGACGAATCGGCGATCTACCGTATCGACCACTATCTCGGGAAAGAGGCGGTTCAGAACATCCTGTATTTCCGGTTCGGCAACTCGTTCCTCGAGCCGGTCTGGAATCGCAACTATGTCGAGAGCGTCCAGATCACCATGGCCGAAAGCTTCGGGGTCAGCGGTCGCGGCAAGTTCTACGATGAGACCGGGATCTTTCGCGACGTCATCCAGAACCACCTTCTTCAGGTGGTCGGTTTCCTCGCCATGGAGCCCCCATCCTCGTCCAGTCCCGACGCGATTCGCGACGAGCAGGCGAAGGTCCTGCGCACGGTTCGCACCCTGGAAAAGGCCAATATGGTGCGGGGCCAGTTCCGGGGCTATCGGGATGAGCCCGGCGTGGCCAGGGACTCATACATCGGCACCTACGCGGCCCTGAAACTCTACGTCGATTCGTGGCGCTGGGCGGGGGTGCCGTTCTTCGTCCGCGCCGGCAAGTCGCTTCATAAGACGGTGACGGAAGTGGTGGTCGAGCTGAAGACGCCGCCGCAGGTGGTGTTCCACGAGCCCTCGTTCTCCAAGGGTAACTACGTCAGGTTCCGTCTCGGCCCGGACGTTCAGATCGCGATCGGGGCTCGGGCCAAGCGGTCGGGCGACGGCATGGCGGGACGGCCGGTCGAGCTGGCCGTGGTGCAACAGAGCACCGGGGACGAGATGGACGCCTACGAGAGGCTGTTGGGCGATGCCATGGAAGGCGACGCCACCCTGTTCGCGCGCTACGACACGGTCGAGGCGGCGTGGCGCATTGTCGACGAAGTGATTCACAGCGCGAGCGACCTCTGGGAGTACGAACCGGGCACCTGGGGGCCGCCCCAGGCCGATAAACTGGTCGTCGATGTGGGTGGGTGGCACATACCGCAATGAGCAAACGGGTTCTCGTACTTGACGTGGGCGGAACGAATCTCAAGCTTCTGTTGAGCGGAGAGAAGGAGCCCACCAAGGTTCCATCGGGTACAAGCTTCACCCCCCGCGCGCTGGTGGCGGCGGTGAAGCGGGTCATGGCCGACAAGCCCTACGATGTCGTGTCGATAGGCTTTCCGGCCGCGATCATGAACGGAAAGATCGCTCAGGAGCCCTACAATCTCGGCCGGGGCTGGGTCAAGTTCGACTTCGAGAAGGCCCTGGGCAAGCCCGTGAAACTCATAAACGATGCCGCCATGCAGGCTCTGGGCAGCTACGAAGGCGGGACGATGTTGTTCCTCGGTCTGGGCACCGGTCTGGGAGCCGCCCTGGTCGTCAACGGCCAGGTGGCGCCACTTGAAATCGCGCACTTGCCTTATCGGAAGGGCGAGTACGAGGATTACGTCGGTCTGCGCGGCTATGAGAGGTGCGGAAAGAAGAAGTGGCGGGAGCACGTTGCCACCATCGCCGCTCTCCTCCAGAAGGCGCTGGTCGCGGACTACGTGGTGCTGGGCGGCGGCCAGACGAAGCTCCTGAAGGACATGCCTCCGGGCTGCCGGCGCGGAGACAATTTCAACGCCTTCAAGGGCGGGCAGCGAGTGTGGGAGCCGGTCAAGGCCGATCGCGAGGTGGGGCCGAACGCGAACCCGTCCCGAAGCGAGCCACAATAAAAAGGGCCTGGCGTCGGCCCCGACGATGCGGGGACGCGAACAAGCCAGGCCCGGGTGGGACCCGTTTCTAGCGGGATCCCTGGCCGTCTCGCTAGACGGCTCTGGTTACTTCAAGCTCCCCTCGGTGCGCCGTGTGGCGCTCGAGGGGCCGTTGTGCTCCGGTGGAGCTTCATTGGACATGCGGTGTTTTTCGCTACTTAGCGCCTCCCGTACGGTTAGAGGTTTCTGTGCGACCTTTGTCTCTCGGTTTCCCACCGCAACGTTGGGTCACCGGCAATGAGAATTTGCGCCTCTTGCCCGGTCGATGTCAAGGTTTTTTTGCGATTTTTTGGGATGGTGGCAACGGACTTATTGCCCTGAACCGGAGACGACCCTGTCCCGAACCCCGTCCGACTACTGGATGGTGGGGCAGTTTCCGTTCATCACCGGAATCGAGCCGTCGGTCGTGAAACAGATTCGGCCCGTCCCGTCTATCGAGAAGCCGCGAACACCGGTTACGTTCTGAGTCATCGGCGTGGCCCAGTAGACGCCATTGGTGCAGCCCCGCAGGTAACCCGACTTGGTGGCGCTCCAGGCCCCCAGGGGCGACGGGCATACCAGGGGAGCACCCTCGCTGTTCCCTTGCATGGTCTTCGTGCCCGCCTCGCGAAGATCGGAAAGGGCGGCGGCCTCGTTGGCCCAGATTCGCGAGGGGAGCAGGTCGGGGAGAGCAAGGGCGACCAGAAAGCCGATCATGGCCATCACGACCAGAATCTCGATGAGGGTGAAGCCCTGCGCGGCTTCTCGCCGGGTCTGCATCCCCTTGGACCTATCGATAAGGATGGGTGAGGGCGTGAATGGCCGCGTCGAGGATTCGCTTCGAGCCGGCGGCGACTCCGTCCTTCGCCCCGAACACCGCCGAGCCTGCGACCAGCACGCGCGCGCCCGCGGAGACCACGCGCGGCGCGGTGAGCGCATCGATGCCGCCGTCGACTTCGAGCTCGCAGTTCGGGTTCACGTTGTCGATCATTTCGCGGATACGGCGGATCTTCGGAAGAGTGCTCTCGATGAACTTCTGGCCGCCGAAGCCCGGGTTGACGGTCATGACCAGGACGAGGTCGAGGTCGGCGATGATCTCTTCGAGGGCGGTCTCAGAAGTCGCCGGGTTCAGCACCACCCCGGCCTTCTTTCCCAGGTCCTTGATCCGATGGACGGTCCGGTGCAGGTGGATGGCGCCTTCGGGATGGACGATCATCGTGTCGGCCCCCGCGGCCGCGAACTCCGAGGCATAGCGGGCGGGGTCTTCGATCATCAAGTGGCACTCGAGAGGGAGCGAGGTCGCCCTCCGCAGGGAGGCCACCACCACCGGGCCGATCGTGATGTTCGGAACGAAGTGGCCGTCCATCACGTCTACGTGGATGCGATCGGCTCCCGCGGCCTGCGCTTCCTTCACCGCTTCCCCCAGACGTGCGAAGTCGGCGGAGAGGATGGAGGGCGCGAGCTTGATTGCGCTCGTCATGACGCGTGGGGGAGGCTTTGCGGAACCTCGGGTCGCATCGCAAGGTTAGCGGCGGCGGCGCGGTCGACCAGCCACACAAGATCGCCTTCCGTGGGCGCGATCATCTGCGAAGGGAACTGAGCCTCGTCGCGCGCTCCTTCCAGAACGCTCCGGAGCGGCTCTTTCTTGTCGCCCCCGGCGACGAGGAAGACGACGCAGCGCGCGGCGTTGATCAGGGGCGCGGTCAGAGTCAGGCGCTGGGTCTTCTGGGCGGGAACGTCGTTGTCGACCACCCACGAGCGGGCTTCAGTGAGCGCCTTCGTGTGAGGAAACAGCGAGGCGGTGTGCCCGTCCTTGCCCATGCCGAGGAGAACCAGGTCGAAGCGGGGGAGGACTGAGCCCTTAGGGACGGCGAACACCCTCGCGATGGTGTCCTCGTATTCCCGCGCGGCCTGCTTCAGATCAGCGTTCTCGCCCGTCATCCGATGCACCTGAGAGTCCGGCACGGGAACGTGGGCCAAGAGGGCCAGGCGGGCGGTGTTGAAGTTCGAGTCCGGATGACCTGGGGGGACGGAGCGTTCGTCGCCGAAGAAGACGTGGGTGGCGCCCCAGTCGACCGTGCTCGCCAGGGTTGGCTGGGCGAGCAACTCGAAGGTTCGCCGCGGCGTCGAGCCCCCGGCAAGCGCCACCTTGAATGCGCCGCGGGCCTCGATCGCGGCCCGGGCCCGGCGAACGAATTCGTGAGCGGCGAACTGAGCCACCGCCTCGGCGTCTTCGAACCCAAGGATCACGCGCGGCACGCTTGGAATGATAGCTCCGGGCTGGAGAACCCGACTGGCGGCTGCCGAGGCCCCGCCCGGACTACGAAAGGGCCGCCTTGTACAAGGCCAGCAGCTTCGCCCATGCCTGCTCGGCCTCCGGTTTGCTGTAGATCGGCGCTCCGTTCGCTCCCGCCGGCATGTCGGTCATGCACCAGCCATGCTGGGCCGTCGAAAAAAGCTCGACCTCGACCGGGACTTTGGCGACTTCGAACGCCTCTTTCAATTTGACCTTCGCATCGGGCTGGCGGGAGTCGTCGTTCGCGGCCACCGCAAAGTACATCCGGGCCTTGATCTTCGGGGCCAGAAGATGAGGACTGTCGGGCTTGTCCGTCACCAGGCCGCCGCCGTGAAAAGAGGCGCCGGCGCCGATCCGGTCGGGAAACGCGGCCGCCGTTCGCACCACCAGCGGCCCGCCCATGCAGTAGCCCTGGGTTCCGATCTTCTTCGCCTTGTTCACTTCCTTCTGCGCGTCCAGGAAGGCGATGTAGGCGCCCGCGTCTTTCTCCGGATTTCCGGGCGCGTTCACGGAGCCCATCAATGGCCGCAGCCTCGCCATGTCGTCGGCGCTCTGGAAGTTGAAGGTGGAAGCGTCGGTGAAGGGAGCCTTGGAGATTCGGTAGAAGGGATTCGGCACCAGGACGGAATAGCCAAGGGCGGCGAGGCGCCTGGCCATGGCGCGCGTGGCCGGCCGCAGGCCGAACGCATCGGGCCAGAGCAGGACGCCTGGGTGGGAACCGGTCTTCGGATGCACGAAGGCGGCGTCGCAGGTCCCGTCCGGAGTCTTGATCTCGACCTCGGTCTCGACCACCGCGGCCTCCTCGCCGGCCCCCCGGGTCGCGGTCGCGACCGCCACGCCCGCGGCAACCGAGAGGGCCACGAAATCACGCCGTCCTATATCGGTCGTCTCCACGTCCTGTAGCTTCTGCTGTCCCTCGCGGCTTTGCAGATCGCCCTTCTTCTTGTTTGGCAAGGTGCCTCTCCTCTGGTGAAAAGAGTATGGCACGGGTCGGGGGCCTTGGACTTGCCCGCCCCGGCTAGAAGGTCAGACGCCAGGAAAGTGTGCCCAGGACCTCGGTCATGCGGGGAGGGAGGCCGAGGTCAGGGCGATTGGCGTGGGTGCTGTCGATGCGCAACACCTCTACGCAGATTCGGTGACGCGTGGCGGGGAGATAGGCGTACGCGAACGTCCACGCCGTTCCGGAGTCGTCGTTTGGATCCTCGATCTTGAAGTCGTCGCGGTCGCGCACTCGAAAGGAATCGTAGCGCAGGGTGGTCCGATGCTTCCCTCCCGCGTCGGCCGCCCATGAGGCGAGCACGTAGGCGGCCTGAAATCGCGCCACCACCGCGTTGCGGTTTCCCGAAGCGAGGCCCATCCGGGTCTCTCCGTCGAGGCCTTGAACGAGGAACTCCAGGGGGCCAAGGGTGCGCGAGGCGCCGAGCGCCCAGTAGCCTGTCCGCCAGGCGTACTGCTCTCCATTGAAGGCCGCGGGATTCGCGGTCGGCGGCTGATACAGCGCCTTCAATCGATACTGCTCATGCGTCACCGTCGCTCCCGCCGACCACGACCAGCGGAAGTCGACTTCGCGCAAGGGCTGGACGTGAAGCGGCTGATCCGGGAACATGCCCGACGGTTTGAACGACGCGAGCGCGGGGAGCGGCAGTCGATCGCCGAAGCCGCTGGTTCGATCGTGCAGAGCGAAGCCCCGCCACGCCAGGAGCGTCCCGTTCGGGTCGTTGGCCCGGGTCACGGCGCCGAAGACGCGCGCATGCGCTTCGTTTCCGATGCGGAGCACCGGTCCCGCCTCGACGCCGAGGCTCCGCACCTCCTCACCGATCCATGAATTGATAGCGGAAAAAGTCGTGGTGTACGGGGACTGCCAGGCGAGGTCGGTGTTTTCCAGGGAAACCGAGGGAAAGAAGAGTCCGGCCCGAATATCAAGGGACACCCGGTCGGACAGGACGGGAGAGTAGCGAGCCAGGGCTTCCACAAGGTCCACCCGTCTCTCGAAATTATGTTCCGCGTCGACGCTCGCATGGAGTCGGACGGTCAGATCCGGGCGGAGTTCGAAGCGCCCGAGGAGTGCTGCCTGGGCGAGTGTCGCCTGCAGGACGCGCGGTTCGTGGCCATAGCGCGTCTTCCCCAGGCCGCCGTCCAGAAAACTCGCGGTCTCAGGTGTGGTCACCAACCGGCCGTCGAGAACGAGGTTGAACTTGAACCGATCGTCGGCGTCCACCGCTGGAGGAACGAGGGCCGCGAGGGCGAGGACGCAGAGGATGCGAAGTCTCTGGGTGGCCATTTCCTTAGCCGCCGGAGTCCGCGGTCTCCGCCTCGGGACCGGGCGGGGTCGCGTCCTGCAGATGGTCGAGATACCCTTCGGGAAGCGCCACCTTCTGGGTGCCTCCGCTCTTCCCGCGCGAGACCCGGACGGCGGCCGGCGGAAACGGTGTTCGCGGATCCACCACGGCGATCGTCTCCTCGAGTTGGTCGAGAGACTCCACCTGCATGAGCGCGGCGCGGAGCGGCGCCGATCCGGGAAAACACTTCGTGTACCAGGCCGAATGCTTCCGAAAAGCCCGCATGCCTGCGAGTTCGCCCATGAAGGCGGCGAGACCGCGGGCATGCTTCATCATCGTCACCGTGATTTCACCAAAGTCCGGAGGGTCCTGCGGCTCGCGACCCGCGAACACGTCGGCGAGATCGCGGAACAGCCAGGGCCGGCCGAGACAGCCTCGCCCCACCACCACGCCATCGCATCCGGTCTGTCGCATCATCCGCAGAGCATCGTGAGCTTCCCATATGTCGCCGTTGCCGAGGACGGGGATGGTCCGGACGACTTCCTTGAGATCGGCGATGGCGGACCAGTCGGCCTCGCCGTCGTAGAGCTGAGCCGCGGTCCGGGCGTGCAGGGCGATGGCGGCGCAGCCCTCGCCCTCGGCGATCCGGCCGGTCTCGCGAAACGTGAGCAGATCGTCGTTGATGCCCTTGCGGAACTTGATGGTCAGGGGCGTCGAACCGGCCGAGCGCACGGCTGCGCTCACGATGCTGCGAAGAAGATTGGGCTTGAGAGGAAGGGCGGCGCCTCCGCCTTTGGACGTGACCTTGCGGACCGGGCAGCCGAAGTTCATGTCGATGTGGTCGACCCGGCCCTCCTCCACCAGGATCCGCACCGCCTGTCCCACGTAGTGCGGATCGACGCCGTAGAGCTGGAGGGACCTTACGGTTTCGTCGGGGCCGAAGCTCGCCAGCAGTTCGGTCTTCGGGTTGCCGTCGACCAGCGGCCGGGCCGTGATCATCTCGCTCACGTAGAGTCCGGCCCCGAACTCGCGGCAGATGGAGCGGAACGGCGGGTTGGTGACACCCGCCATCGGGGCGAGAACCACGGGGGGCGCGACCGCGATCGTCCCGATGGCGAGGGGCGAGAACTCGCCCGGGCGCGCGAGCGGAACCTCCCGGTTCAGGGGCGAGATGTAGGCGGGATTCAATGAGCGGCCGTGGCCGGGCGTGAGAGGCCGGACTCGATCCAGCCACCGCCGAGGCACACTTCGCCGTCGTAGAAGACCGCGGCCTGGCCGGGTGTGATCGCTCGCTGCGGTTCGTCGAAAGCGAGCGTCGCTCCGCGTTCCGCGGCGTCCGGTGTGATCGTTACCGCGGCATCCTTCGCGCGATACCGGATCTTCGCGGTGGCGCGGACCGGTGTCGTGGGCGCTTGGATGGACAGCCAGTTCACGTCGCGCACGCGAGCGTTCGACGAAAAAAGCGCCGCCTCGGGGCCGACCGTGACTTCGCGCGAGTCCGGGTCGATGCCGAGAACATAGAGCGGTATGGGCGAGCCGACCCCGAGGCCCTTGCGCTGGCCGACCGTGAACTTGTGGATACCCGCGTGCCGGCCGACCTGGGCGCCTGCACGATCGACGATGGACCCTGCGAAGAGCGGAGCGTCTTTGCGATTCTTCTCCACGAAACCCGCGTAGTCGTCATCCGGAACGAAGCAGATCTCCTGGCTCTCCGGCTTGTCGGCGGTCGAAAGGTGAAGGCCCCTGGCGATGCGCCGGACCTCCGACTTGTGAAGACCCCCGACCGGAAAGACGGCGGCCGCAAGCTGGTCCTGGGTCAGGCCGAAGAGAAAATACGACTGGTCCTTGTCGGGGTCGGCGCCGCGAAGCAGACGAAAACGGCCGGTCCGAGGATCCTGATCCTTGCGGGCGTAGTGGCCGGTGGCCACGTGTTCGATTCCGAGCGAGCGGGTGCGCGCGAGGAGCGAGTCGAACTTCACGTCCGTGTTGCAGTTGGCGCAGGGAAGGGGGGTGCGGCCCTCGGTGTAGTCGCGCACGAACGGCTCGATGACGCCCTTGCGAAACGCCTCCTCGAGATTGAGGACGTAGTGCGGGAGCCCGAGCTGTGCGGCGACCCGCTTCGCGTCGTGCAGATCGTTCAGGGCGCAGCAACGCCCAAAGGACGAACCGTGCCCTTGGGTTTGATCGTGGAGTTGCATCGAAATCCCCACCACGTCGTGGCCTTCCTGCTTGAGCAGGGCGGCCGCGACGCAGGAGTCGACGCCCCCGGACATTGCCACAACAACGCGCATTGATGGAGTCTATCGGCGCCGGCCCGCTCGTGCTGCCCTTGCGGCCGGGCAGAAGAGAAGCACTGGGCACGGGGATAGAGTGAACCGGAGTGGGTACGTAGTGTGCTAGCCTCCATCGTCTTCTTTCAGGCGACGAACGGCGGAAAGCGAGAGCTCGGAACCCAGACCCCCAGCCTTCGCCCCTCTCGCAGCTTGACTCAGTCGGCATTCGGAGGTCGCATGAAACTGCGTTGGCATGTGGGCGTCCAGGTCAAGAGTCACCGGGGGCGGCCGCGGCTTCCGCATCTCGCCCTACTGGCTTTCGCGGTCTCTGCGGCCAGCGTCTCGGCGGAGGAAGCGATACGGTGGCAACGGGTAGACGGGGTCGTCGTCTCTGGAAACGCGCTCGCGAAGGCGCCCGGTGCGACAGTAGGCAGCGCAGTGTCCGCACAGCTCGTCACCTCTGGCCAGGGCTATGCGCGGTTTGTCGTGGGCGAGGGCGGCGCCGCGAAAGCGATGGGCCTGGCCACCGCGCCCAGCGGCTCGGTTGCGTCTTTGAGATTTGGCTTTCAACTCGGAAGCGATAGTGGCGTTTCGGTGGTCGAGAACGGAGTCATCAAAGCCCAGCTTGGCCTCTACAACGGGGCGGATGAGTTCCGGGTGGGCGTCGAGGGGACGGCGGTTGTCTATCGGCACAACACCGCGGTTGTTTACACCTCGGCGGCTTCGCCCGTCTATCCACTGTTCGCTTAAGTTGTTCTCATCGATGCCGGAACAATCTCGTCGTCCTCTGTGGATGGGGCGTTGGCGGAGCGGGCGGATTGGACCAATGTGGGGCCGCATTTATTGGCCGCCCAAGGATCGCTGACGCGGCTTGAGGATGCGACGGAGGTAGGGGAAGGAGCAGTGTCGACGCGAGGGATCAATTCGACGAACGGGTATTTGGAGTTCAGGGCGAGTGACCAGGGGATCGTTGGCCTGAGCAACGGAGACACCGACGGTCTCGAGGACGATATCGATTTTGGATTGGAGTTTTGGTATGGGTCGTTGTTTGTGGTTGAGAACGGTGACGGCAAGGGACAGTTTGGGACGGTGACGCCATCGGACGTGTTGCGGATCTCGGTGGAGAGCGGTGTGGTGGTGTATCGGAAGAACGGGGCGATGATCTACACCTCGACCATACCGCCGCAATATCCGCTGGTGGTGGACACGTCGTTCGACAGCTTGGGCGGATCCGCCTCGTCGGTCGCGTTGTCGGGTGTTCTGGTGGATGTGGCGACATCCGAGGTTCAGTTGAATCCATCGGGCGGGACCTATGCGTCGGCGCAGACAGTGACGGTCTCGACGGCGACGTCTGGAGCGACGATCTACTACACGCTGGATGGGAGTCAGCCGACCACCTCGAGCCCCGTGGTTTCGAATGGCGGCACCGTGCCCTTGACCTCGAGCGGCTGGCTGAGGGCCTGGGCGCATAGCGCCGGTCGTTGGCCGAGCTCAATCCGGTCGGAATTCTATGCGTTTGGCGATGCGGTGAGCACCGAGCTGGTGGGTTGGACCAATGTGGGACCGCATTTATTGGCCGCCCCCGGATCGCTGACGCGGCTTGAGGATTCGACGGACATATGGGAAGGAGCAGTGTCGACGCGAGGAATCAATTCCCCGAACGGGTATTTGGAGTTCAGGGCGAGTGACCAGGGGATCGTTGGCCTGAGCAACGGAGACAACAACGGTCTCGAGGACGATATCGATTTTGGACTGGAGTTCTGGTACGACGATTTGTTCGTGGTGGAGAACGGTGAAGGCAGGGGGCAGTTTGGGACGGTGACGTCGTCGGATGTGTTGCGGGTGTCGGTGGAGAACGGGGTGGTGGTGTATCGGAAGAACGGGGCGGTCATCTACACATCGACCATACCGCCGCAGTATCCGCTGGTGGTGGACACGTCGCTCGACAGCTTGGGCGCGTCGGTCTGGTCAGTGGCGCTGTCGGGTGTTCTGGCGGATGTGGCCACATCCGGAGTTCAGTTGAATCCATCGGGCGGGACGTATGCGTCGGCGCAGACGGTGACGGTTTCGACGGCGACGTCCGGGGCGACGATCTATTACACGCTGGATGGGAGTGAGCCAACCACCTCGAGCCCGCTGGTTTCGAATGGCGGCACCGTGCCCTTGACCTCGAGCGGCTGGCTGAGAGTCCGGGCGCATAGCGCCGGCCGTTGGCCGAGCGCAACCCGATCGGATTTCTATGCCCTCGGGAATGCGGTGACGACCGAGCTTGCGGATTGGACCAATGTAGGGCCGCACGTGTCGGCCGCCCTCGGATCGCTGACCCGGCCTCCGGATGCGACGGGGCTATGGGAAGGAGCAGTGTCGACGCGAGGGATCAATTCGCCAGACGGGTATCTGGAGTTCAGGGCGAGTGACCAGGGGATCGTTGGCCTGAGCAATGGAGACACCAACGGTCTCGAGGACGATATCGATTTTGGACTGAAGTCCTGGTACGACGATTTGTTTGTGGTTGAGAACGGTGAAGGCAGGGGGCAGTTTGGGTCGGTGACGCCATCGGACGTGTTGCGGGTCTCGGTGGAGAACGGTGTGGTGGTGTATCGGAAGAATGGGGCGGTGATCTACACATCGACCACACCGCCTCACTATCCGCTGGTGGCGGACACGTCGTTCGACAGCTCGGGCGCATCTGCCGTGTCGGTGATGCTGTCGGGCGTTCTGGTGGATTCGAGACCTCCTTCGCCAGCCTTCGCTCCCCCGGCGGGGACTTACCAGGCCGCTATCAACGTCGTCATGTCCGCGGCGCCTGGCACGGTGATCCGCTACACCACGAACGGCGTCGATCCGACTTCTTCATCGCCGGTCTATTCGTCGGCAATTCCCCTGGCGGTCAGTTCCGCGATCACCACGATCAAAGCGTTTGCCGCGCTTCCGGGATATGTGCCCAGCGTGATTGCGAGCGCCAGCTATAACTTCGGGCCGGCCACACCAACGTTTGCACCGCCCGCCGGTACCTACAACGCGAATCAGACGGTGGCGATTTCGACGGCGACCGCCGGGGCGACGATCCGATACACGACCAATGGAACGACGCCGACCGGATCCTCCACCCTGTATTCGACCCCGGTTTCGATCACCCAAACCACCACGCTCAAGGCGAAGGCGTTCCTCTCCGGCTTGCCCGACAGCCTCACCGGCCCGGCGATCTATACCCTCGCCCCCATAGCACCGGCTCTTACGCCGAACGGGGCGGTGTTCGTGGGTTCGCAGTCGGTCACCATGACGACTTCGACCTCAGGCAGCTCGATTCGCTATACCACGGATGGGTCGACTCCCACCGCCACCTCGACCCTCTACAGCACGGCGATCAACGTGACCACGCCGACCACGATCAAAGCGGCGGCGTTCAAGACGGGCTGGGCCATGAGCGCGGTCACTACGGCGACGTTCACACCCACTGTGGCGACTCCTACCTTCTCACCGGTGGCTGCAACCTACACCGCGAATCAGACCGTCACGATTGCGACGACCACCACGGGAGACACGATTCGCTACACCCTCGATGGCACGGATCCGACGGCCGCGTCGACCTTGTACACGGGGCCGGTTTCGATCACGCAAACCACGACGCTCAAGGCTAAGGGGTTTCTGACCAACTGGGCAGACAGCGTCACCGGCACGGCGCTCTACACGCTCAACGCGACCGCGCCGACCTTCAACCCGAACGGAGGAGCCCTGACCGCGGGGCAGACCATTACCCTCACGACCACAACCGGAGGAGCGTCCATCCGCTACACCACCGATGGAACCGCCCCAACCGGCGCCTCGACGTTGTATTCCGCCCCCTTCGCTCTGGGCGGCCCCGCGACGGTCAAGGCGGCCACGTTCAAGACCGGTTGGACCACGAGCGGGGTGGCGAGCGCCGCGTTCACGACCACGGTGACGACTCCGACGTTCTCGCCGCTTGCGGGGACGTACCCCGCGGATCAGACCGTGACGATCTCGACAACAGCAGGAGCCGAGATTCGATACACGACCAACGGCACGACTCCGACCGCGAGTTCGACGCTCTACACCGGGCCCGTAGCGGTCACCCAAACCACGACCCTGAAAGCCATCGGGATTCTGAGTGGCTGGACCAACAGCCTCGTGGGGACGGCGGCCTACACCATGGCCGCCTCCGCGCCCACGTTCACACCGAGCAGCGGGAACCTCCCGAGCGGGCAAGGCATCGCGATGGCGACCGCGACGGTGGGAGGTTCGATTCGCTACACCACGAATGGAACGACGCCGACCGGGTCCTCGACTCTGTACACTGCCCCGATAGCGATCAGCGCGCCCATCACCTTGAAGGCGGCGACGTTCAAGACCGGTTGGACCACCAGTGGGGTGACGACGGCGGCGTTCACCCCCTCCGTGGCCACGCCAACCTTCTCCCCGATCGAGGGGACCTACAACGCGAACCAGACAGTCGCCATCTCGACAACCACTTCTGGCGACACCATCCGCTACACCCTTGATGGCAGCGATCCAACCACGGGCTCGGCCGTGTATTCGGCGCCTCTGTCAATCACCGCGACCACAACCCTGAAGGCGAAGGGGTTCCTGGCCTCCTGGGCCAACAGCGCGACCGGGACCGCGATCTATACGATCACGGGGGCCCCGCCCACCTTCACCCCAAACGGCGGAACATTCATGGGCTCGCAGTCGGTGACCATGACGACAACGACGTCGGGAGCGTCGATTCGCTACACCACCGACGGAACGACGCCCACCCCGACCTCCACCCTGTACTCGACGGCGATCGTGATCACCACGCCGACGACAATCAACGCAGCGACCTTCAAGGCGGGATGGAGCCAGAGTGCAACCACCACCGCGGTGTTCACACCCATAGTCGCGACTCCGGCCATCACCCCGGCCCCTGGCCTCTACGCCAATTCCGTCAGCGTATCGCTCAACAGCACCACCGCCGGCGCGCAGATCCACTACACCATCGACGGAAGTACGCCGACAGGTTCGTCGCCTCTGTATTCCGGCCCCGTGACCTTGACCCAGTCGGCGACCGTCAAGGCTGTCGGCATGAAGCCGGGTTTCTTCGACAGCGCCGTCAACTCCGCGGCGTACACGGTTGCCATGCCGTGGGCGGTGGAGTGGACGAACCAGGTCAATGTGGCCTCGATTGGTCCCGGTGTGCTCTCGAAGGTAGGTGGCGCCGACGGCTTCAACGCCGGAGGCATTTCGACGAGGGCGATTGCCAGCGGGGACGGCTATGTGGAAGCGAGGTGGTCGATCCTGTCCAACCTGTACCTGGGCCTTTCGTCGGGAGACACAAACCAGGATCCTTCGGATATCGACTATGCGGTACAGGCGACCGCGGGCGGCCTGCTGATCTCCGAGGGGGGTACGGTTCGGGGGACTTTCGGAGGCCCAGGCCTGGTGGACGACCTCATTCGGATCGCGGTGGAAGGAGGCGTCGTCAGGTACTACAAGAACGGCTCGATGGTCTATAGCAGCCTCGTGACGCCTCAATATCCTCTCCTGGTAGATACGAGCTTCTACACCGAAGGATTCACCCTCTCAAACGTGATGCTCACCGGAGCGCTCACGAGCGTTGGCGTGTCCGGAGTGGCCGCAGCTCCCCCTGCGGGGTCATATGGGACGGCCCAGTCGGTGAGCCTCTCCACGGCTACCCCGGGCGCGTCGATCTACTACACGGTGGATGGGGCGGAACCGACGGTCTCATCGGCGCTCTACAGTGCGCCCGTCCTGGTATCGGGCACCGGCTGGCTCAAAGCGAAGGCGTTTGCCTCAGGTCTGTTTGCGAGTGCCACCTTCGACGGGTACTACGCGATCGGTACCGCCACCAATACCGAAGCCGTCTCGTGGACGAATCTGACCAACGCGTCCTCTTCCGGCCCTGGCGTGTTGTCGTACGCGGGCGGGGTCCCCGCCCTTCCCTCGGGCGGGGTATCCACGCGAGCGATCGCGGGTGGGAACGGGTACGTGGAGGCCGTGTGGTCAAACCTCGACGCCGGCCTTTACCTGGGTCTTTCGAGCGGCGACACCGATCAGGGGTTGGCAGACATCGACTACGCGGCCCAGGTCACGGCCGGCGGTGTCCTGATCAGCGAACACGGGCAGGCCAGAGGCGCGTTCGGCGGGCCGGGCGCGCCGAGTGACGTGATCCGCATCGCCGTGGAAGCGGGGGTGGTGAAGTACTACAAAAACGGAAGTCTCGTCTATGCCAGTCTGGTGGCGCCCCAGTACCCGTTGCTGGTCGACACCAGCCTGCAGAACGCAGGAACGGGTTTCTCCGCAGTTTCCATCTCCGGGGTTTTGGTCGATTCGCGCCTGGCACCGCCCCAGTTCTCGCCTCCCGGCGGCACCCTGGACGCTGCTGCGGACGTGACTCTCTCGTCAGTCCCCGGCGCCACGGTTCGCTTCACGACCACGGGCGTTGATCCCACGGCGTCTTCTCCGGTCTACTCCGCTCCCGTGCATATCGCCCTCGAGGCGCCGACCACGATCAAGGCGTTTGCGGCGAGGCAGGGGTATCTGCCCAGTGCGGTCGCGACGGCTGCCTACACATTCGCGGCGGCCACGCCGACTATCAACCCCAATGGCGGTACCTTCGCAAACCCCGTGACGGTCACGCTGGCCACCACCACCACGGCCACGACGATTCGCTACACCCTCGATGGCTCCGACCCATCGGCCTCTTCAACCCAGTACGCCGGACCATTCGTCGTGGGGGCCTCGGCAACGCTGAAGGCCAAAGCCTTCCACGCGACGCTTTCGCCCAGCGCCACCGCGTCGGCGGCGTTCCTGGTCGGCGTTCCGAGTCCAACCATAACGCCGACCTCGGGAACCTACGTTACCAGCGTCAACGTTTCCATCGGTCCGACCCCGGGCGCCTCGATCTACTACACCACGGACGGGCAGGATCCGACCACGGCGTCGAGCTTGTACGGCGGCGCGTTTGCTTTGGCGGTAAGCGCCACCGTGAAGGCCAAGGCCTTCATTGTTGCTGTGGGTTGGAGCGCCACCGCGAGTGCCGGCTACACCATCAAGGTCGCGGACCCGGTGCTGAGCGTGGCTTCGGGCCTCTACACGACCCGCCGGAACGTGGTGGCATCGACGTCGACCCCGGGCGCCGCCATCCACTACATGACGAACGGGCAGGACCCGACGGGGGCCGATCCGAGCGTGGCTTCGGGCGGGATCATCCTAGTGGACCGCGCGCTGGTCCTGAAGGCCAGGGCCCTCAAGGCGGGGGCCTTGCCGAGCGCCACGGTTCGGGCGCAGTACATGATTACCGGCGCGCTGTCGTTCGGAACGAACTTCACGCTGTTCCTGAAAGCGGACGGAACCGTCTGGTCCGCGGGCCTCAATGACAAGGGTCAACTCGGCGTTGGGAGCACTACGCAGAAGATTGTCCCCACCCAGATCGCCGAGACCGCCTCCTTCAACAGCATCAAGGCGGTGGAGGCGGGCGACGGTTTCAGCCTCTTCCTCAAGGAGGACGGAACCGTCTGGGTTTCGGGAGCAGCGGCGGTCAACGGCACCGGCGCCAACGTGACTTTCCCGGTGCAGATTACGGCCATAACGGTTCCCGTGGTCAAGATCGCGGCCGGCAAAGACCACGCGATCGCCCTTGATGGGACCGGGCATGTCTGGACCTGGGGCAACAATGGGTTCGGCCAGTTAGGCAACGGGAACAAGGCCGCTCGCACCGGTCCCTGCAACCCCGCGGTCTCGCCGTGCCAGCCCAGTCTCGGTTCCATCGTGGGGATCGCGGGCGGCGCGGGCCACACCCTGGCCCTGCTCAATGACGGAACGGTCAGGTCCTGGGGCGGGAATACTTCGGGAGAGCTTGGAATCGGGACGAGGAACGGCGCCGGAACGGTGACGCCTGCGGAGAGCCTCGCCCCGGTGACGGTGAACCTGCCCGTGCCCGCGATCCGAGTGCTCGCCGACAACTTCCACTCCATGGCGCTCACCGCGGCCGGCGAAGTCTGGTCGTGGGGTGACAACGAGCGCGGGGGAGGGGGCAGGGCGGAGCCGTTCGCGCAGGTCCCCGTCCCCGGCATGGCGCTGTCGGGCCAGCGCCTTATCGCGCTCGGCTTCAATCAGGGTTACGCCGCCTCCTTCTCCGGACCGATCTGGGGCTTTGGCGAGAACCAGTATGGATGCCTGGGAGACGGCACCCAGACCATTCGGCCCGCCCCCGGGCCAACCCTCCCCGTCCCCGAACGCTACGCGATTGAAGGCGCGTATCTCTCGGCCGGGGCCATCACCATGGCCAGCGAGGTCTACGTTTGGGGGATAAACGGGAACGGTCAACTCGGGCTCAACAACACCCAGCAGATCAAGTCGACGCCCCTGCGCGTTCCCGATCCGGCCATCCCGGCAAACCCGTTCATTCTGGTGAACAACGCGTGGCTCCTCACCGACGAAGACGGCGATGGGCTCACCGCCGGGCAGGAGCTGATGAGCGGCCTCGACCCGTACACGGTGGACACGAACGGTGATGGCATCGGGGACGGGGTGGTCTACGCCCTGGGCAGCACCCTGACCCTGGAGGATCCCGACGGCGACGGCCTGCCCACCCTGGTCGAGGCCACCCTCGGCACCAATCCGAATTCCGCCGACACCGACGGCGACGGCATCACCGACAACCTGGATGTCTATCCCCTCGACCCGTCGCGGTTGGTTGCGCCCACGCCCGATCCCAGCGACCACACGCCTCCGGACATCACCCTGATCAAGCCGCAAGGCGCTCAGCAAGTTCCGTAGGAGAGAGACCATGAAGATCAAACCATTCACGTTTCTCCTTCTTATGGGCGCCGCCCTGGGTCCGGCCGGTCGGGTCGAGGCCCAGTCGGCATGCCGCCAATTCACGGTCACGGGCGTCGTTGGCGACGGCTCCACGCCGCTCCCGACAAGCAACACCGTACAGATCTTTGTGGACATTCCCTGTCCCGGCTGCAGCATGGGCACGATACCGCTCCCCGGCTCCAAGTCATTCGGACAGTCCGCGCGGACCTGGTCCACCTACCTCTTTCACGGCACCAGCTACTTCAGCTCTCCGTGGGTGCCGCTGGGCACCTGCAACTACAACGAAGCCCTCAACTGTTCCGACTGCGATGGAAGCGCGACCATCCCGCTATTCGCCAGGCAAGGGAATATCGATGGAACCGTGACGGATTGCACTTCAGGTCAAGGAGTCCAGGCCACGGCCGTTCTTGGCCTGGCAGGCTCTGGCGCGGGCCAGAAGCTGTCGGATACCAGCGGCTATTTCAATTTCAAGGCAGCGCCGGAGGTCTCGGGCGGCAATGAGTGGGGAGTCGCCGTGCTGGACACCGGCAACGGCGCGGGACCGGGTTCCGCCGACTATGTGGTGGATGTCACAGGGGCAGTGAACGGCGGCGTTTCTCTCGGGCCGGTCAGCGCCACTGTGAATAGTTCGCAACTCGTGACCGTGCAGCTCTTCGTTAAGAAGACCACCGTCAAGGAACCCGGCCGCTGCAAGCCCCACGTGGTGGCCACTCACGGTGGGGGTCCGACTCCCAACGAACCCTCGCCCAACGTGGGCGCGCCGGTGCATGTGATCACGGGCAATGTCTGGTTCGACCGCACCGACGCGAGCGTCGCGGTGGACGGGTCGAGCCTGTCCCTGGTGCGCTCCTACAACAGCGTCAATCGCGACGTGGTCGGCGTGCTGGGGCGCGGGTGGTCACACAGTTTCGAACGCCACATGAACCTCACGAACCCCCAGACGGCCCAGCGGGTCATCGTGTTCATAGACGGTGATGGCTCAAGCACCTATTATCAGGATGGCGACCAGGATCAGAAGTACGTGGCCCAGTACCCTCAGTCGAGCCAGCACTGGGTCACGGCGTCGGGCGGAAACTACATCCGCGAATTCAAGGGCGGGGGATCGGAGACGTACGACTCCACCGGGAAGCTGATCGCGGAGGCGGATCCTCAGGGCCGAACGAAGTCCTACACCTATTCCGGGTCGCAGCTGACCGCGGTGTCGTCCAGTGGCCGGACGCTGACCTTCGCGTACAACACGAACGGCCGGCTGACCACGGCCACCGGACCGGGCAACGAGGTGCTGGTGACCTATTCGTATGGCCCCGCTTCAGCGAACACGCCCGACAGTCTCCAGCGCGTGGAATATCCCGACGGCACGGGCTACGTGTTCCAGTATCAGGGCGTCGGTTCGACGCTGCTCCTGACCGGGGTCACCGACCTCGAGGGCAAATGGATCGAGCGGCACACCTATGACGCCAGCAGCCGCGGGATCACATCCGAGATCGCCGACGGTATCGACAAGTACACGATTGCTTACGGAGGCGGGAGCACCACAGTCACTGACGCCCTGAATCGGTCCACGGTTTACGAGTACAAACTCGTCGGCGCAGAGAAGCGCGTCACCAAGATCACCGGCCCGTGTGCCGGGTGTGGAGGCAGTGGAAGCGATGTCCAGGAGTGGACGTACGACGCGCAGGGCCGGGTCCTGACCCACACCGACGCGGAAGGCGGGACTACGACCTACGCCTACGCGGCCGGGGATAACGACGATGTCGTTTCGGTCCAGTTCTCCAAGCCCGGCGCGAATCCGCCCTACACCGACCCGGCCGTGACTTACGAATACACCAATGGTTTCCTGAGCAGGGTGACGGGCGTGGATGGGTCGGTGACGGAGTACGAGCGCGACGTGACGGGTAACGTGACGAAGATCAAGGACCCGCTGCTTCGGGAGACCTCGATGGCCTATTCGAGCGGCCGGGTCTCGACGATCACCGACCCGCGTCTCAAGACCACCACCATGGGCTACGACGCGACGACCGGGGATCTACTTGCGGTGACGGACCCGCTGAGCCACGCGACCACGTTCGCGTATAACAATCGCGGACAGAGAACCACGGTGACGGACGCCCTCGGCCACACCACCACGACCGCCTATGACGGGGCAGGGAAGGTCACGCGCGTGACGAATCACGACGGGACCCACACCGATTTCAAGTACGACCGGGGCGGGCGTAGGAGTGAGGTAATCGATCCTCTGAAGCGCAGCACCAGGTATGTCTACGACCTCTACGGGCGTCTGACCACGGTGATCGACCCCGCGGGCGGGGCGACGCGCTACGCTTACGATGTGATGGGGAACCTCGCGAGCCTGACCGATGCCAGGAACCAGACGACGTCGTTCGAGTACAACGAGCACAATCAGGTGAAGAAGACGATCTACCCGGGAGGCGCCTTCGAGACGTTCACGTACGACACGCTGAGCCGGCTGGTGACGATGACGGATCGGAAGAGCGTCGTGACGGCGTACGCGTACGACGCGAAGAGCCGGCTGGTCAGCAAGACTTTCTCCAACGACCCGTCGAACACACCGGGGTTCTCGTACACCTACGACACGGCCGGCAGGATGCTCACGGCCGCGAACGGGACGGATACGCTCACGTGGGCGTACAACCTGGCGGGAGAGTTGCTGAGCGAGCAGAGCGTGAAGAATGCGAGTACGGTCGCCTACCAGTACGACGACGGAGGGAACCGGATAGAGGTGAAGCTGGATGGGACGGTGTTCGTCACGTATGCCTATGATGACGCGTCGAGGCTCACGACGATTACGCGGGGGACGAACGTGTTCGGGTTCGGGTACGACAACGCGAACCGAAGGACGAGCATGACTTATCCAAATGGCGTGACGACCGCATACGACTATGACAACCTGAACCGCCTCACGAACCTCGCCGCCACCCACGTCCCGACGAGCACGCCGATCACGAACTTCGGCTACACCTACGACGCCGCGGGCAACCGGACGCAGAAGTCCACCCTCGACTACACGGAGGACTATGGGTACGACCCCCTCTACCGACTAACCAGAACCGATAGAACCAACCCCGGCGCAACTCCCCCGAACCAATGGACCTGGAACTATGACGCGGTCGGGAACCGCACCAGCGCTCAGAAGGATTCGGAGGCCACGACCTCGAGCTACAACGAGAAGAATCAGCTGACCGGCGCCACGGGCGGCGGGAAGATGTTGTGGAGAGGGACACTCGACGAACCCGGCATCGCGACGTTTAGCGCGCCGACCATCAACGGCCAACCCGCGAGGATGCTGGCTGGGAATGTCTTTGAAGCGATGCTCGATCTGCCGGCCGGCGCGAACAACGTCACCATTCAGGCTCAGGATGGGAGCGGCAACGTCGCGACGAAGAACTACAGCGTCAACGTGCTGGGCGTGCCGTCCAGCTACACCTATGACGCCAACGGCAACCTCGCGGCGAAGACCGACGGCGCGGATTCGTGGACGTACACCTGGAACGCCCTGAATCAGCTGACCGCGGTCTCTAAGAACAGCGTGAACCAGGCGATCTACTCTTACGACCCGGTCGGACGGCGGATTGAGAGGGTCGCTGGGCCCACTACGACCGCTTGGACTTATGACGCTGAAGATATCCTGCGCCAGGGCGCGACGACATCTAGCGTCACGACCACCACACGATTTGTCCATGGGCACGAGAGTGAGGACGAGCCGATAGCACAGGAGGACGCAGGGACCGCCGTGCTGTCGTACCTGCACACGGACGGGCTAGGCTCGATCACGCGCCATTCCAACGCGGCAGGGGCGATCACCAACTCGCTCTCCTATGACGCGTGGGGGAACATCCAGACAGGTACGCCGACGCCATTTGGCTTCACGGGTCGCGAGTGGGATGCGGCCGGTGGACTTTGGTACTACAGAGCCAGATACTACGACTCCAAGCTCGGACGCTTTGTTAGTGAGGACCCAATTGGGCCAAAGGGTGGTCTCAATTTCTACAGGTACGTCGACAATGCGCCAACTACCGGAGTTGATCCAACCGGGCTCCTTCGCGATTGCGATGCCGAACACATCGAGTGCTTTGAAACCTGCTACAACGGGTCGCCTATCTGGCCGTGCAAGTACAAGACTGCCTGCCAGTATCGGTTGTGTCAAACAAAGTGCTTGGCTGAGTACATGGCCTGCGAGGCGGCGAATGCCGCCGAACGGGCAGCAGAGCAAGCTCGGCGCGCCGCGAAGTTCTGTCAGGAGAACCCCGCCGTCTGCGTCCTGATGATCATTCCAACGATCATCTGTCGAAGGCCGATCCCGGTTCCGGCCTGATGCGGCGATGAGGTACCGATGACGCCTGAACAGTTCGCGGCCTTTGAGAGGATCGCCGCCATTCTTGAGGCTGTAGCGGGCGAGTGTGCGCCTGATTCTGAAAGGGGTGTCGCGATTCGCCGCGCGGCCCTCGCCCTGATGTACGTCAGCATGGAGCACGCTGAGGCGTTTGAGCTATTCCTTGAAAAGGCAGACCAACCTCCGTCGGAAGATCCGGAAGAGTACATCCGCCAATTGCGCGCCAAGGCGAAAAAGGCGTGACCGTATTCTTCCGCAGGACAAAGAGGAGGGCTCGCTTCGCGAGCCGGTGTCTCCAAGGCCACGGCGGCGGCCGATGTCTTGATGTCGCGGACGTGAGGTCGCGTTGACTGCGGTCGAGGTGTGCGTGTCCGAGAACAAATAGCGTTTATCGGAGTCGAGCCCGGCGAGCAGGCGACGGCCGGCGGGATGGTCGATAGGCTCGGCTTCGATAAACCACGTTGGACTAAGCCGCTGGTGACGCAACCAGAGGGGTAGCTATGGGCTTTGATCGAACGAGAGGGTCCTTGAATAGGGATGGACCTGGTCGAGAGCGACTCGGGAGACGCCGTTGGGCGCGTCTGACGAGGTTGCCGAGGCGTGCGCGGGGGTGGTGGAGACAACACCAAGGGGGAGGGAGGCTTCGGCAGGCAGGACGGTGTTGAAGTCGAGGCAGACGTTCCCCGTTCGATGTATTTCCCGGAGCCCTTGGTCGATGTGGGTGAGCCTCATGCCGCGATCCTCGGAGGAGGCGGTCGTGGCCGCTCCCGCGGCTGGGGGATCATGGCGCCGGTGGTGCACTGTGGACATCGGGTCAGGTCAACGCCGGTGAGGCGGAGGACGGCACTCCTCCAATCAGGCTCGGAGGCTGTGTCCGGGTTTTTCTCGATGCCCCTGTCGAGTACCTTGTGAGCCAGCATGAGCTTGGTCCCGAGACTGGGCGGGGCAAAGAGGCCGTAGTGTCGGATCTTCACGAAGCCCTTGGGAAGAACGTGCAGGAGGAAGCGTCTTATGAACTCCTCGTGCTTGAGCGTCGCGCTCTTTCCGCCTTTGGTGGAAAAGCGCACACCGTTGTCGTCGATGGCCTGGAGGCGATAGTTCGAGATGCCGACCCGGTGGGTGTAGCGACCGAGGTACTTGTAAACGCCTTCGGCGCCCCCGAAGGGTCGTTTCGCGTAGACGACCCATTCCTTTCGGTAGAGCTTGTCCTTAAAGGCGTTCCAGGCCTCGTCCTTGGCGAGGGGTGTGGATCCTCCGCCGAACACGAGCTTGCCGTTTTCCCTTGTCCTCACGAGAGCATCCATGAACTTCCCGCGGAAGAGCCGGCTCATGACCTTGACCGGGAAGAGATAGCGGGAACCGTGGCGGCTCACCCATTCCGTGGGTGAGCGGGCATCGTCCTGCGGGGAGAGGCGGAGACCTCCACCGGTGACGATGCAATGCAGGTGGGGATGGAAACTCAGATCCCGTGTCCAGGTGTGGAGCACGGCGGTGAGGCCCAGTAACGCGCCCAAGCGGTCCTCGTCGTGGCCGAGATCGAGCAGGGTGTGGGAGGCCGCTTCGAAAAGAATATCGAACAGGCGCTTTCGATTGTGGAGCGCCAGGGCACGCAGTTCTCCTGGGAGAGTGAACACGACGTGAAAGTAATGGGTCGGGAGGATGCGCGCCATCTGTCGTTTGAGCCAGCCCGCCTGAGCGAGGTTCTGGCACTTTGGGCAACGCCGGTTGCGGCAGGAGTTGTAGGCGTTGCGTTCGAAATGACACTGGTCGCACACGTCGACATGACCACCGAGAGCGGCGGTCCGGCACGTTTCGATGGCGCGCATGACGCGCGCCTGGTCCGGGGTCAGAGCGTGAGTCGCCCGGTAGGTCTGGCCATGAGAGCGGAAGATGTCCGCGACCTCGAGCCTTGGCCGCTCTGACCCCTTTGGGCAGATCGGCGTCGCCAATGAGCGCCGCCTTACCGCAGCACGTCCCCAGCCGGCGTGCCGAGCACATCGAATGGACTCTTGATTGTGGCCAGCCGCTCGCGCGCGACATGCAGGTAACGCAGGGTGCTGTTGATGTTGGAATGACCGAGCAGCACTTGGATGGTGCGAACGTCGATGCCCATCTCGAGAAGGTGGGTGGCATAGGAGTGCCGGAGCATGTGGGGAAAGACGCGCTTCTTCAGGCCCGCGGCTCTACCTGCCCGACGCAGAGCCAGACAGATAGCCGTCCGCGTTATTGGTTGACCCGGAACATCGCCGGGGAAGAGGTACGGGCGCTCCGGCCGGACGAGGCGCCAGTACTCACGCAGGGCGAGCAGCAACTTCTCGCCCAAGGGCAAGTCACGATCTCTGCCGCCCTTGCCTTTGCGGACATGAAGGATTCCGCGAGTGGAATCGATATCCGCGATCAGGAGGTTCTGGGCTTCGTTGATGCGGAGTCCGGTTGCGTAAATGAGAGTGCACATCGTGCGAGGCCGCAGCGGCGTGATGCATCCGAGAAGCTTCACAACCTCCGACCCGCTCAGCACGTGCGGGAGGACGAGACCCGGCATCTTCGGGTACCGGAGGCAAGCCACCACTTCGGGACGCCGCAGCGTGACCCGATAGAGAAACTGGAGACTGGCCAGGCACACCCCCTGTGTCGATGGCGCGATGCCCTCGTCCTTCACAAGGTGCAACAAGAAGTCCCGGACCTCTCGCTCGCCAAGCCTCAGTGGCGAGCGGCCCTTGTAGTGATCGGCAAATCGTTGCGCGTATCGAAGGTAGCTCCCCTGTGTAATTGGCGCCAACCCCTTCAGCTTCATGTCATCGGCCATGCGGTCGCGTAGCTTTCCCATGTCGGTCTCCTCGAAAAGGCCGGGCACAAACGCCCGGACCGCGAGGATGATGTGAGAAACACACGCAGATGCTCTGTGCGTGGCCGGAACCGCTCAGTGCTGTTTAGGCGAGAGCGCTGCTGCCGCGAAGCGGCTTAGTCCAACGCGCACTTATACAAAGCTGGCCCTGATCGGTCACGGGCCTTGCTGATCGCGTTGGTTTGATCATTCGCCCGCCGCCCCGGGCGGCGCGCGAAACGTCGCGTGGTTGAGCAAGGCCCGCGCCCGGGTCCAGCTTCAAGCTCGTCGCGCTGAGGTGTGGCCGCTGCGCGGCCGTTGTCTTTGAGGCTCCTCGTACATAAGTCACGTTCTCGGACACGCACGCCTCGCCCACGCGTCGTCTGTCGGTTGTCGCGGCCGTTTCTCGGAGCCGCCGCCGTGGCCGCAAGCGCCGCGCGCTCGTGGAGGCGCCGTCATGAAGCGCGCACGTCGCGTTTGTTCTTGTGGGCTCGTCGCTGCGCGCCGAGCCCTGGTCGCGTTTCGTCTGCGGCCCGCTTCGCGGCCCTGGCCGCCGTGGTCGGCCTTGCGGCTTCGGGCCGCAAGGCCCTCTCTGTGGTTTGTGCGCGCTTCACGCCGGCGCCCCCTGTGTCCGCGCGCCCGCGGCGTCAATAAGGAGGCCGAGGCCTCGCGTGGCTCGTGGTCCGCGGTTCTTTCGTCGCGCCCGTGCTGCGGGCTCCTGCGTCGCCCTCAGCTCGCGCGCGCCTGGCTGTTCGGCTACGTGGCGCGTGGTGGGCCCCGGCGTTTCTTTCCTGAAGCGCTCGCTCCGGGCAACGCCCGCGCCAGCGGCCTGTTTCGTTTCGTCGGTGGCCGCTGTCACGGGCCTTGCTTTTCTGCGCTCGCGAAACCGCGCCTTGGCTTTGCCGCGCCCGGCTCCTTTGGTGAGAGCCGGGCGCGACAAAGCGCGGTCCAACCCGGTGAGAGCGGTTGAGGCGAACAGAATCAGTTAAGGGAAAAGCGGCGCGGCCGTGGCGGCGTCAATCGGCCTGGCCCTGGGGCGGGCAGCGTGAGCGCTCGTAGGCGCTCACGCACGGATTCCAGCACCGCCAGCCACCGGTTCCAGTTGAGACCAACCACGGATTCCGGCTGGAACCAGCCACCTACCGTGTTTTCGAGTAGCTGGTCAGAATTCAGTGAGCGGTGGGGTGGGTCAGTTTTCGATGAGCGTTTTCGCTCATCGGGGTCAAGGCACGCGGATTCCGGGGAAGTTGGCCACCCACCCGTTTTCTTGGCAGGGGCCCTGCGCTCAGGCTTGTGCGGATTGGCGCGGCTGGGTGCCCAAGAAGGCGTCGAGCATGCGAACGACGGCGTCCTGGTGCTCGGCCGGAAGTTTCTCGATGTGGCGAACGCGCTTGAGGAGGCGTTCGTTCTGAGGCCGGGGAGCAGCGGCGGATTTCTGCGAGCCGATGAGTTTGTCGGGTGTGACTCTGAGCGCCTGAGAGAGCTTGAGGATCTGTCCGACGCCAACCCCGCGTATTCCACGCTCGATTTGGGAGAGGCTCGTCTGCTGGCTGCCGATCATCCGGGCGAGTTCAACCTGGGTGACGTTGCGCGCCTGTCGGAGCGTTTTGATCCGGCTGCCGATCTCCTTCTTGGAGAGTACGAAGTCTTTCGCTCTAGGCAAGAGTCCTCCTGAATGCCCAGGCAGTATAGGAATGGGTTTGGGGAAGGTGCTCTGATCCATCTTTGACAAAAGAGCATATCTGCTCTACTCTCGCCGCCGATCGAATTGGCTCAAGAAAAGTTGGAATGGCTCTTGACAGGATTTAGGGGGCGTCTATGCACGTGACGAAGGAAGGGATCGACCGACTGAAGGCGGCGAATCCTTTGGATGTCATCCTCGCCGATCGCGGGATCGAGCTTCGGAAGAAGGGCCGGGTGCTGGTGGCTCGGTGTCCGTTCCATGAAGAGAAGACGGCGTCTTTCACGGTGACGCCGACCAAGGGGCTCTATCACTGCTTCGGCTGTGGCGCCCGCGGCGACGTCTTCGGCTTCATCACCAAGCGCGACAAGGTGGGCTTTCCTCGGGCCATGGAGATTCTGGCCAGAAGGGCGGGTTTGGATTTGAAGGAGCTGATGAACGAGCAACCGACGCCAAAGGCCAACGGCATCAACGGCCACGGCCATGAGGTCTCCCAGATCGAGACGACCGTCGAGCGCGATAGCCTGGCCTCGGGCCACTCGTCAACGTCGCGGCGTCTGCTCGGCTCTGTTGTTGAGCACTACCACCGGACGTTCTGCGAGCGGCCAGACGCGCAGGAGTATTTGAAGGCCCGCGGGCTGGTCGATCCGGAACTCCTCCGCTCCTGGAAGGTCGGCTATGCGGACGGGTCGCTCTTGAAGACTCTGCCGAAGAGTGGCGAGGTGCGTGATGGGCTTGTCGCCCTGGGCGTGATCACCGCCGAAGGCCGCGAGCTGATGGGTGGCTGCGTGGTGCTTCCGATTCCTGATCCGCTCTCGGCCGCCTGGATCAATCTCTACGGCCGGGGCGTGAAGAGCGATCGTCACTGCTACTTGCCTGGGCCGCTCCGCGGCGTCTTCAACTTTCATGCGGCTCGAGCCGGTGAAGAGGTGATCCTGACCGAGTCGGTGATCGACGCCTGTTCGTTCCACCAGGCCGGCGTGAGGAACTCGATACCTCTCTATGGCATCAACGGATTCACCAGCGATCACCTGGACCTGTTGAAGCGTGAAGGCGTGAAGCGAGTTGTTCTCGCCCTGGACAACGACGAGGCGGGGCGAAGGGCTACGGACTCGCTTAAGGAAAGACTGACGGCGGCCGGCGTTGAAGCCCGAGCTGTCGAGTGGCCTGAAGGCGTGAAGGACGCGAATGAAGTCCTCGTGTCCTGGAGCGCAGAGCTGCTGAGAGAGATTGCCTCCGGCCATCGTCTGGCCGAGGCCGTGGAGGCTGGCCAGAGTGAAGGCGTCGCCGGCGGCGAGTCCTTTCCCTTAATTGATTCCGTGGCCGTTGTTCCTGCGGCCATGCCTATTCCGACCAATAAAGACGGCTCGGTATTGCTGTCTCGTCACGGGCTCGATTTCTCAGCTCGTGTGCAATCGACTTTGCTCGGCCGGCTGCGCGTCACCGTGAAGGTGTCTCGCGGCGATGCGTTCCATGTCGACTCGATCGACCTCTACGCGTCACGGGCTCGGTCTGAGTTTGCGAAGAGGGTGGAGAAGGTCCTCTCAGCCGAAGCGGCTCAAGTCGAGTCGGCGCTGTTGTCGCTGATTGTGGAGTGCGAGCGAGTGAGCGAAGCTGACGCCGGCGACGTCGTCACCGCGCAGCCTGAGCCGATGAGCGAGAGTGAGCGGCGCGAGGCTCTCGCTTTCTTGAAGCGGCCGGATCTCCTCGATGAGATCTCGCGGGACATCGACGCTTTGGGCTACGTGGGCGAGGACACGAACAAGCGCCTCGTCTACCTGGTCGCCGTCTCGCGCAAGCTGGACGATCCACTCTCGGCCATCGTAATGTCTCAGTCGGGTGCTGGCAAGAGCGGCCTCACCGAGGTGATCGAGAAGCTCACGCCGGCCGAGGATATGGTCTTGCTCACGCGGCTCACGCCTCAAAGCCTGTACTACGTCGAGCCGGGCTTTCTCGACCGGAAGCTCATCATCGTGGAAGAGCGGTACGGCTCGATGGAAGCGGACTACTCGATTCGCGTCCTGCAGAGCCGGAAGAAGCTGATTGCTGCAGCACCCATCAAGGATCCGGCGACGGGCAACATGCGCACGAAGATCTTCACCGTGGAGGCGCGAGCCGCATTCATCGAGGCCACCACGGCGGGCTCGGTGAATCACGAGAACGCGACCAGGTGTTTTGAACTGTCGATGGACGAGAGCCCGGCACAGACGCAGCGGATCCACGAGCGGCAACGGACCATGCGGACTGAAGCCGGTCTCGCGCTGAGGAAGCAAGGCGAGGCGATCTCCCGGAAGCACTGGAACGCCCAACGGCTCCTTGAGCCAATGCCTGTGGTGATTCCGTTTGCTGATCGGCTCACGTTTCCGTCATCGTGGATGCGGACGAGGCGAGATCACGCGCGTTTCCTCAACCTCATCGAGGTCTCGGCTTTCCTGCATCAGCATCAGCGGGAGAGAAGGAACGGCGCGATCGTGGCCAGCGTCGCGGACTACGCGACCGCGTACGCGCTCGCCGGCGAAGTCTTGACCGAGACCCTCGGTGATCTCCGGAAACCGCTCAGAGAGGCGCTCGCGCGCATTCAAGCGATGGCTGCGGCCGAGAGTGGAGTCTCGCGTCGCGAGATCCGCGAGGCCCTGGCGCTGCCTGATTCAACGGTGCGCGGCTGGCTCGCTGAGCTCGTCGAGCTGGAGTACCTCGAAGTGGAATCGAGCAAGGGCGGCAAGGGCAACAAGGCTCTCTATCGCGTCGCGAACCGCGGCCCTCGGCCGAACGTGGTTCTGGGCCTGCTCTCGCCCGATGACCTCGCCGCCAAACATGCGAAACATGCGGGAAACGTGCGAGAGCGTTTCGCAGGTTTAGTTGCTTGAGCGTGAAGGGTTTAAGCCCAAACATGCGAAGTAGCGAGCAAAACCAGCAGGGCACTATGTCCGCGATCTATCGGACCGCGGCATTTCGCAAGACCGAGAAGCTCCTCAGGCTCTTCGAGGATGAGGTCACCGTCCGCTTTGCTTTGAAAACCTCCCGTGGCTACACGCGCTCGGCTCGCGTCTTCATCGCCTGGCTGCGGGCGCAGGGCATCGCTCTCCTCGATGTCCGCTCGGCCGACATTCAGGCTTATCAGAGCCATCTGTACGCTCTGCGCAAGAAGGACGGAGCGCCGTACTCGATCTCGGATCAAGTCCAGAAGCTAGGGGCAGTGAAGACCCTGTTTCGTTTTCTGTGGAAGCGCGGGTACGTGCTCACGGACCCCGCAGCGTCGGTGGAGTATCCACGGCAGCCGCAGCGCCTGCCGCGCGGGATCCTCTCGAAGGCGGATACGAAGAAGCTCGTCGAAGCGATCGCAGACGACTCCCCGCTGAGCCTGCGCGATCGTGCCGTCCTTGAACTCTTCTATGGCACGGGCATCCGCGCCGGCGAGCTCGCGAAGCTCAAGGTCGAAGACGTCGACACGGAAGACCGCATCCTGCGGGTGATTCTGGGCAAAGGAGCCAAGGACCGCAACGTCCCTCTCACCCACGCCGCCGCGGAAGCCGTCGAGGTCTACCTCGATCAAGCCCGGTCGCACATTCGGGGCGCATCCAAAGCGCCCTGGCTGTTCCTGGCCCAACGCGGCGGGTGTCTCTACGCCTCGCTCATGAACGACATCGTCCAGAAGGCGGCGAAGAGGGCGAAGCTCTCCAAGCACGTCACGTGTCACGCACTGAGGCACACGACAGCGACGCACCTCCTCAAGGGCGGAGCCGATATCCGCCACATCCAGATGCTGCTCGGGCACTCCTCGCTTCAATCGACGGAGCGCTACACCCACGTTGAAGTCTCCGACCTCTCGAAGGTATTGAGGCGAGCCCACCCGCGTGGCCGTTAGAAGGATCGATCCACGATCGTTTCCGCGCGTCCTCGAAGCGGTCCTCGATGAGCTGCGCGGGCGCTGGTACTCAGAGACGCTTCAAACGCAGACGGCTCGGATGCTGGAGCGCTTCTTTCTCTTCCTGCAGACGAACAAGCTGAAGGACCTGCGGGCCGTGAATGAATCCCACGTCTTCGCGTATGCCCGCCTCCTCGCGTCTTCGATCTCACCCACCAAGAAGAAGCCCTACACCGTCGCGACGCAGAGAACGCACCTCGCGCACGTGCAGAGGCTGTTCAGGTTCCTCCTGAAGCACGGCCTCATCCTGCGTGATCCGACACTCGATCTCGTCTTACCCTCGTGGAAGAGACTGCCCCGCATCACCATCAACCAGGCCCAGGGCGAGCGGCTCATCGCGAATCCCGACACCGGCACCGTGCGCGGGAAGCGCGATCGCGCCATCCTCGAGCTGCTCTATGGCGTGGCGATCCGGGTCGGGGAATGTGGACGGCTCGATCTCATCGACATCGACCTCGGCCGCGGGAGAGTGCTCGTGCGCAGCGGAAAGGGTCGGAAGGACCGCGTCCTGCCTCTTGTCGGCCGCGCCAAAGCCGCGATTGATCTGTATCTGAAAGAGTCCCGGCCGAAGCTCGTGAAGAACCCGGCCGAGCGGGCGCTCTTTCTCACCCGTCGCGGCGAGCGGCTCACCGTGAAGGCGATTCAATACCTCGTCCGCGCCAATGCGAAGGCAGCCGGGCTCAATGTCCAAGTGACGCCGCACACGCTGCGTCATGCGTGCGCTACACATCTCCTCGAAGGCGGCGCCGACGTGAGGCACGTCCAGAAGCTCCTCGGGCATGCCCACATCACCACGACCGCGATCTATGCCCAGGTCAGCCCGAAGGCTCTGGAAAAGGCGGTTTCTCGCGCCCATCCACGGCCCTGAAAGAGGCCCGAGAAGTACAATCCTCGCGAAGGGGAATCATCATGAGCATCGCCATAGAAGCCGTCTGGGAAGGCGGGGTCCTGAAGCCCAAGACCAAACTCGACCTGCCTGAGAAGGCAAACGTCCGCGTGATCGTGGAGGAGTCCCCAAACACAAACCTCAAAGGCTGGGCGGCCATTGATCGGCTCATCGGCATGGCCAACGATGAAGGCGGACCGACGGACGTCGCCGAGAAGCACGACGAGTATCTGTACGGCAGCCTGAGATCACGGTGATCTTTCTCGACACGGGCTTCTTGTACGCGCTCGTCAACAAGCGCGACGAGCACCACCAACGAGTCCGGGAAGTCATGGACGAGTATCACGGCCGGGATCTCAGTGGTCTCGTCCTCACCACGAACCACGTCGTCGAAGAGACGATCACGCTCCTCCGCTCCAGCGTCCATCGAGATCCAGGCATCGCTCATGACACCGCCGTCGCCGTCGGCCGAGAGCTTTACGCCGGGGCTTTCGGTCGGATCCACCACGCCATGCCGAGTGAAGAACGCGCCGCTTTCGAATACCTCGCGCGGCATCGAGACAAGATGTACAGCCTCACCGACTGCTTGAGCTTTGTAATCATGGACGCCAACAAGATCACCGAAGCGCTCGCCGTCGACGCGGATTTCACTCATCGATTCGTAGCACGGCCTGGACCCATCCGCCGATGAACGTCGCTCGTGACGTCTGCTCTTCAACCATCGCCGTCCCCGTGGATCTGATGGGCGCGCCCTGGGTGGGTGAAGTGGGCGGGGATTTAGCGAGCCATTACTACCGAGCGAGGTACTACGACTCTCAGGTGGGACGGTTTGTCAGTGAGGACCCGGTCCGGAACGGCCGAGACGGCCCCAACCTGTTTGGCTACGTCCGCAATGCGCCGACACGCTGGGTCGATCCCACGGGTAAGTTCGCAGCTCCTGCCCTGATACCTGTTATCCGTTGGCTTTCGTTATGTGGAGCGACCACCTTCGGATACACCAAGTGGCAAGTGTCTAAGGGCGGGCGTGCTTCATCACCTCCGCCTGGAGATCCAAACAACAGCCAACAAACGCACTGCCGAGCAGCGTGTCGACTAAATCGCTGTCTTCTTCTTGTTTTGCCAACCGTGACCGAGGCCGCCGAGTACTTTCACGAGTGGTGGACCTACTCGGACGATGCGGCCGAGGACGACGCAGCAGCCCTCTACGGCCTCTACTACAGTTACGACCTGAAACGCGATTGCGATCAGATCTGCACTGGGTGCCCGATACGGCCTGGGTCCTGAGATGCGACGCATTCACGGCTCCATATTGGCGGGCAGCTTGGCAGTGCTGGTCATTGGAGCGTCGAACTGCTCCAGTGACTCGCAAGCCCGGAGCGAGCTCGTGACCCTGAGAAATGCCCTAACCCCAAGTACGACTCGCCCCGAGTTAGAGAGGTTGGTTACCGCTTCAAAGACCCTGTTCCTGAGCAAAAGCGGCGAGCCCAAGGAGTGGTCGGTTGGCACGCCCCTGCGTTGGGATGCCCGGAATTGGGTACTGTGGATCGAGTTCAGAGAGGATCGAATTAGCACCCTAAAGATTCGTCTCTACGACAGTCGGACGATGCATCCAGAAGAGGCGCCACCCGATCTGGTCTTTGGGAGCCCGCCGCCAGCCCCACGCTAAAAGAGGAGGGCTCGCTACGCGAGCCGTTATTGATATGGGACACGATGAAGAGCGAGCCCGCGAGTACCGCATTTCCACGCTGGAGCATCGCAGTAATCTCGTTAACAAAGACTTCGACCTCGCGGTAGGGGTCCAATGGGAGTTGGAACCGCCAATATTGAACGCAGAAGCGGTTGGGTTGGCCCAAAATCCCGGGCGAGTTGACCGTCAGATCCAAGGATCGCCGCGCGTCGACGCCGGCGTCCCGGGGAGCGCCGCAGCTTCGCCGTCCGATGGCTCGCGGATCTGACGCTCAGGAACTAAGCGGCGCGCTTGAGATACGGGAAACGCCGGTCGCTATCGAGGTAAGCCACCTCGATGTTGTGCGGGGCGCAAGGCGCGCCGAGTTTCCCGCGCAGAGGTTGAACCGCCCGCAGGTGAGCGGGCTCAAGGCCGAGGTAGATCTCGGCCGGGGTCGCGCCTCGGAGGCCCTGGTGCGGCCGGTTGGAGTAGTACGCCAGGGCTCGATTGACGACGATGTAGCGTTCTTCGGATTGGAATTGAGGAGGCAGAAGTCCGAAGAGGAAGGACTTGAGAGAGCGCCAGAATCTCTCCAGCTTGGCGTTCGCGCGATGGTGATCGGCGGAGCAGAAACGCAGCACCACGCCCCAGCCATCAATCCGTTCCTTGAATCTCTCCGCTGTGAATTCGCCCCCGCGGTCGGCGATGAGGTAGCGCGGAGTTCCGAGGCGACGGAAGGTCTCCTCGACGAAGCGGATCATGGCGCCTGGATCGGGCGATCCGGCGAACCGAGATACGGCGATTGGGAAGCGCGAGAAGGAGTCGAACATCACCGTGACGCCATCGGCGGTGGCGCCGAGGAAATCCTTGAGCCAGGTCGAGTCGATGTGCGTGACGTGGTGGACAAACTTGGCGATCACGGGCCGAGACGGTCTGACGGGTGGAACGGGCCTCGGGGCGCGAGGGCCCTTGAGATAGCGGCGAACGGCGGAACGGGAGATCCGCACCGCCACAAGGCCGAGCCAATCGACCAGTTTCTGGTAGCCACCAAGACCGATTCCCGCGATGCCCTGGACGAGGTGGTGAGTGGCGTCATCGTACCGACGGATCGGCGGAATGGGCTTGACCAGGGAGCCGACGGTTCCGGCCGCGGGGTCGGCCTGACTCATCCAGCGCGAGACGGTTGCCCCGCAGATGCGGAAGAGGTCAGCCGCCTCTTCGTTGGTCAGTCCCATCTGTTCCTTGAGGCTCAGGATTCGGAATCGCTCGACGGGGGTGTAGAAGGGGCGTCGCCGCTCCGGAAGCCGCGCCAACCTCGCTCCGAGCAGGCAGTTGGCTTCCCGGAGCCGAGCGATGAGAACGAGGTCAGCTTGATGAGCGGCGACCGCCTGCTGGTATCGGTCGCCGGAATGTCTGAGTTCTGCGACTCTCTGGCCAAGGATCAAAGCGAGGCAGCGGTAGGCTTTGAAGAGCGTTCTGACCGCCTTGGGTTCCACCGGCGCGTCTTTGCAGGCGCGGACGAAAGCTCTGTCGGAAAAGGCTTCGGGCGTCAGGTCGAGCAGAGGTTGGGCTTTGTGGTCAGCTTGCGCGGTCTCCGCCATCGGACCAGTTTCTCAGAGTGGCCATGCGAATTCCGGCGATGGGAGCCGCTTAGGAAGGGCTCGCTTCGCGAGTCGTTTCCTTAGGGTAGTATTTCGTCACCGCCATGGAACGCATGACCATCTCAGTTCCTACCGAAACGGCTCGCCAGATCGATGCCGTCCGAAAGGCCGAAAATCGGACTCGCTCGGGCGTGATCCAAGAGGCTCTTCGTCGCTACAACGTTGGTGCGGAAATCCCGGCGAGAACTGGGGGCGAGGAAGCAACTCCTTCAGAACGTCGCGCGATTGCTCGCGGTCATGCCGCCATCAAGAGGGGCGAATTTGTCTCGCTCGACGAGCCAAGTTCTGGCTCGACCCGTCGCGCCTCGCGTACACGTATCGCATGACGCGCGCCGAACAGCGGCGCATGCGAGAACTCGTCTTTCAGCACCAGGCACTCTTCAAGGAGCGATGGCGTGAACACTTCTCTCGTCGATAGCCCGCCGCTCGGAGGTTGAACCGCCCACAGGTGAGCGGGCTCAAGACCCAGGCAGATCTCGGTCGGGGTCGCGCCGCCGCGGCTCTCGTGGGGCCGGTTGGAGTAGCACGCCGGCGCCCTTGTCGAAGCGTCGAAGGGTGGTCCCTGAGCTTGCCTGCCGTGAGCCTGTCGAACGGTCGAAGGGTCGAACTTTTGAACCTGCAAATTCGTTAATCTGAATTGAGGGTAAGGAGATACCAATGCGCTCGCTGATTCCTGGCTACAAGACATTCAGGGCCATCAAGTTCCTGATCACGGGCCCGATGATTCTCGGACTGCTCTTCTTCATCAATCTCGTGACCTCCCCGGGACACTGGTGGGTCCAATGGGCGGCCTTCGGCATCGGGATCGCCTGGTTGATCAGTCTCATGAGGGTCATCCGCTCGGTGATCGTGGTGGGCGGCCTCGCGGCCCTCGCCTATATCGCCTACCGCTACTTCACGAAACAGCAGGTCCAGGTCCCGGCCCAACTCGTCTGATTCCAGATTCTTCGTGGTTCACGGGGTGAACGCGGATACAATCCACCCTCGTTCGCGGCGCTCCCTGGAAACGGGGCGCCGTTTTTTTGCGATCTGTGGAGCTCCGAAGCGACCGCGCGCCCGTGGTAGCCCACGTACCTCCCTATAGAAGTGCCAAGTCGGGAGGCCCCAATGGCAAGACTGTCAAAGAGACGTTGGCTTGGCCCGGCCTTTGCCTGCGTGCTTGCCCTCGCGGCTACGATGGACCCTTGGGCTCAGGCCGCGGAGGGTGGAGCAAAGTCCATCTCGGCCACGGATCTGCGAACCTGGCTGCGCACGATCTCATCCGATGAGTTCGAGGGCCGGGCCACCTTCTCCGAGGGCCTGGGTCTTGCCGCGGCGTACCTGGCGGGCGAACTGCGGTCCCTGAACGTGAAACCAGGCGGCGACAACGGTTCGTACCTCCAGCGTGTGCGTGTCCTGGGCGTGAAGGCGACGAGCCGGAGCAGTGTGACCGTGACCGTGAACGGCGAGTCACGCACGTTCAAGGACGGCGAAGGGATCACCCTGCCGAAGGATTCGGGCGGGAAGCGGAGATTCACGTCCGACCAGATCGAGTTCGTGGGCTATGGCGCCGTCCTGCCCGGCCTCAAGATCGACGATTTTGCCCGTCTTAACGTGGCGGGGAAGGTGGTGGTCTTTCTGGGCGCGCGCGGGCCAAAAGGCGGCGAGGCGCCGGAAAACCGGGGGCTGCTCAGGGGCCGGTCGCGCTACGCCATCGACCAACTCAAAGCACTCGCGAGTATCGGCCCCGTGGTACCTTCCCTCTTGGATTCGCCCCCGGGGGTGACCCCGTCGCCATCTCCCTCCCCCCGCGCGTCGGCCACGCCCGCCGCCAGTCCTCGCCCTGACGGCGGCGGCCCGAGCGGAGGCCGGTTCGGCCCGCCCCTCCCGACGCCCGACTTCACCACTGCCGAACGCCTGGACAAGCCGATTCCGCCCGTGGTGACGGCGCAGGACGACTTCTTCGAATTCCTTCTCAGCAACACGAGCGTGAAGTACGCCGAGTTGAAGACGAAGGCGGAGAACCATGAGCCGCTGCCCGCGTTCTCCCTCAAGGGCGTATCGATCACTTTCGGGATCGACGCCGACTACGAGGTCGTGCGGACCCGGTTCACGCGCAATGTCGTGGGCATCGTCGAAGGCGCCGATTCCAGGCTGAGAGACACCTACGTCGCGTTCGGCGCCCACTACGATCATGTCGGTTATGCGGAAGGCGAAGTGGGCGAGTCTGCGGACGGAGGACGCCGCCGCCTCGGTGCGCCCGGCCGGGTCAAGGACGGCGCCCTGGAGGACCGCATCTGGAACGGCGCTGATGACGACGGTTCCGGGACGGTCACCCTCCTTTCGGTGGCCAAGGCGTTCGCCACGGGTCCAAGGACGAAGCGCTCGCTGGTATTCGTCTGGCATACCGGCGAAGAAAGCGGATTGTGGGGCTCGCTCTACTACGCCGACTATCCCAGCGTGCCCCTGGAGAAGATCGTGGCCCAGCTCAACATGGACATGGTGGGTCGGAACCGCAACGACCTCTCCAATGAAGCGGGCACGGTGCATGTCGTGGGCTCCGACCGCATCAGCACCGAGCTTCACAACCTGAGCGAAGAAGCCAATGGCAGCGCCCGTTCTCCCCTGAAGCTCGCCTACGACCTGAACGATCCGGCCGATCCCGAGCAGGTCTACTATCGCAGCGACCACTACAGTTACGCCGCGAAGGGGGTCCCGATTATCTTCTACACCACCGGCCTGCACGCGGACTATCACTTCAACACGGACAGCGTCGAGAAGATCGGTTTCGAGAAGATGGCCCGGATCGGCCAGCTCATCTACGAAACCGGCCGACGGGTGGCGAACCTCGACCACCCTCCGGCCCGCGACAACAAGGGCCCCCGCGTGGGGAAGGGCCGGACCGGGAAACTCCCACAGAAGTAATCGCCCCGAAGCCGAATGAACGCCGCATCCCTCTCCGCCGCGTCCCCCCTGCTGGATCGCTTCTTCGAGCACTACCATCGCTGTCATCCGGTCAGCGCCACGTTTCTCGGAGAGCACGGATGGGACCACCGGCTCCCGGACTATTCCGAAACGAGTGTCGACGAGGCGAAGGCCCGCGTCGAAACACTCCTCACGGAGTCCTCCGGTCTGGCCCTCGATGCGTTGACCCCGGATGATCGGCACGATCTTCGCCTGGCCCAGGGCGCCCTTCGGATTCAACAGTGGGAACTGAGCGAGACGCACTTTCATCGTGGCAATCCGAGCCTCTACACGGGCGAGGCCGTCTTCGGCCTGATCTCACTTTTCCTGACCGACTGCGCTCCCCTGAAGGCGCGGGTGGCGGCGGCGACCGAGCGCCTGGACGCGATTCCTCGGCTCCTCGGTCAGGCGCAGACGAACATTGCGGTGGCGCCCCCTTCCTGGACCGAGCGCGCGATTCGGGAATGCGTCGGGTCCCTGGCTCTGCTGGAAGACGGCCTGCCCCTGATCGCCTTTGGACGCGCCATCGAATCGCCGTCGTTCCTCGCCGCGGCCGATCGTGCGAGGAAGGCCTTCGTGGCATTCCAGGCCTATCTCGGCGCCGACCTTACGGATCGCGGGTCGGATCGGGTGGCCGCGGGGGAAGAGGCGCTGGCCCTTCACCTCGGCGAAGGGCATTTCCTCCAGGAGGACGCGGCCGAGATCGAGCGCTACGCCCGGGCCGAACTTGCCGAGGTGGCGGCGGACCTCGCCGCGCGTGCGAAGAGCCTGGGGGCCGATTCGCCGGCCGACGCCCTGACGAAACTCCGGTTGTATCGACCCTCGGCGGAAGAGTACGAGGGTCGATACCAGAGGTTCTGGGAGGACGCGCGCCGGGTGGCCGAGGAAAAGGGTCTTCTGACCTGGCCGGACTTTCCCATCCGTTACGTGCCGCAGCCGCCGTGGGTGCGCGCCGCCGCACCCCACCTGTACTTTCTCTTCTATCGGTCGCCCGCCGCGAAGGCGCGTCCTGCCGTTCACGAGTACCTGGTTTCGCCCTTCGATCCCACGCAATCGATCGACGGCCAGCAGCGCTTCCTCGAAGCCCACAACGATTCCGTAATCAAGCTCAATCACGTGATCCATCATGGAGGCATCGGGCATCATGTTCAGAACTACAACGCGTTCCGGTCAGGGTCGCGGATTGGTCGGATGGCCGCGGTGGACTGCGTCTCGCGCATCGCCTTGCTCTGCGGCGGCACCATGGCCGAGGGGTGGGCCTGCTATGCCACCGATCTGATGGACGAAGCGGGTTTTCTCACCCCGCTGGAAAGCTACGCGGAACGCCAGGGCCGGGCCCGGATGTGTGCCCGCGCCATCGTGGATGTGCGTATCCACAGGGGCCGCTGGACACTCGAACACGCCGCGCGCTTCTACGAGGAGCACGCGCTCATGCCGGCCGCCGCGGCTAGGTCGGAGGCGGTGAAGAACAGCATGTTCCCAGGCGCCGCCGTGACGTACCTGATGGGACGCGACGCCATTCACCGCCTGCGCGCCGACATGATGGCGATAGAAGGCCGGCGTTTCTCCCTGAAGAATTTCCACGACACGTTTCTGTCGTATGGCTCCATCCCGGTCAGCCTGGTCGCCATGGCCATGAAGCAGGCCGCCCATGAGCGGAACGCGGCGACGACCTGAACCTGGAAATATGCTGCGCCTCATGAAACCGCTGAGTGAGGCGACGCTCACGTATGGCCGGCGGGCGATTGCGGCCTTGCTCGGGGTGGACGCCCTCTACCGGAAGGAGAGCGCCTTTGGGGATGGTCTCGCCGTCGTCAATCTCGATACGGAGAAGCGGTACTCTGCCCAGGCCTTCTCGACGTACACGGCGGCGGCGCAGTGCTTCGAAGACCTGCGGGCCGATGCCCGAGGACTGCCCGAGCCGGATCGGCGGGCGTATTACGACGCCCTCTGCCATTCGACCCTTGCCTTCATCGTCTCGCGGACGACCGGTCTGCCTTTTCTCGACCAGATCCGCGATTTCCTCCACGTGAAGGCGGAGCCAGCACAGGCTCAGGAGGTCGACGCGCTCCGGGCCGAAATGGGCGATCTGCTCGCCCGCATGGGCTACGCCGGGGACCTGCGTTCGCAGTGTGCTTCCTGGGAGGAGAAGAATCGGGTGCCGCCCGAGCAGGTTCCCGTGGTACTCGAGAGCCTCCTCGACGAAGCCTGGCGGCGCACGGAGGATCGCCTTCTAAAGATCCCGAGGCCGCAGTCGGACGGAATGCGCGTCGTGCCGGTGAGAGGGGTCGCGTTCAATGCGCGCTGCGACTATCTCAGCCGTCGGATCGAGATCAATGTCGATCCGATCCTGACTCGTCCGGGCCTCAAGCACCTCGCGGTCCACGAGGGCTATCCCGGGCACTACGTTCAGTTCACACTGCGTGCGGCCATGGCGGAGAGCGGGGAGGCGGCCGCGGATGGTCTTCTGTCGCTCGTGAACAGCGCCAGCTCATCGATCTTCGAAGGCATCGGCGACGCCGGCATCACCATGCTGGACTGGATGGAGAGCGACGACGATCGCGTGCAGGCGCTCATGAATGTCTATCGGGCGGGGATCGGGACGGAAGCGGCCTGGCAGTTCCATGCTCTGGGCTGGCCCGAGGACGAGGTGGCGCGGTCCCTGGCCGGCCGGAGCCTCGTGGGCGGCGACGGCTGGGTGTCCAATCGTGTGAAGTTCATCCAGTCACCTTCGCGCGCGGTTCTGATCTGGTCGTACTGGTTTGGTGAGCGGGTGGTCACGCGGGCCTGGAGGCGGATCGGCGCTGACCGTCGCGAAGCGTTTCTCCGGTTTCTCTACGGCCGCATGCACTCGAACGCCTCGATCGAGATGTTCGAATGATTGGGAGCCGAGCCGGGGCCTGCCTCGGCTTGAGCGCGCTCGCCGCCATCCTCTCCGGTTGTTCCGCGGGAGGGCCTTCGGACCACGCAGACGGCAGGATTCTGCGCGTGGCCTACGATCGCGAGATCGATGTGCTGAACGTATTCACCTCCCAGAACCTGGTGGACATCAGCTTCAGCATGATCGAGGGTCTGGTCACCACCAACGAGGGCAACGAGTACATCCCGGTTCTCGCGAAGCGGATTCCCACCGAGGCCAATGGACTGGTCGTCCGCGGCAAGGACGGTACCGTCCGCATGACCTGGCCGCTTCAGGAGAGCGTCCGCTGGCACGACGGGGTCGCCTTCACCAGCGCCGACGTGTGCTTCACCTGGCGGTTCGTCGCCAATGCCAATTCGATGACCTACAACCGCGAGCAGTACCTCGGCATCATGAAGTGCGAGATGCCGGACGAACACACCGTGGTTTTCACGTGGGATGGCGCCTATGCGTATTACGCGGGTCTCTTCGAGGGCATTCTGCCCCGCCACGTGTTCATGAAGCTCGACCGCCGGACGGAGATGACGGTCGACGAGATCGTGAACTACGAGCCCTACAACCGCGGCAGTCGGACCATCGGCACGGGTCCCTTCAAGTTCGCGGAGTGGAAAACCGGCGAGTACATCCGGGTGGTCCGGAATCCCGACTACTGGCGAGGGAAGGAGTTTCCGGCGATCGACGAGATCGTGTGGGCCTTCATCCCCGACAACAACACCCGCCTGCTCGCGCTGAAGTCGGGTCGGTACGACTGGGGGCGGATCCAGCCCACCCAGGTGAGCCTGCTTCGAAATCTTCCGTCGTCCGACGTGCATCTGATCGACGCGAACTCCGTCATGCACTTCGACCTGGCCATCCGCACGGAGCTCGGGCGAAAACTCTTCGACGACGTGCGGGTGCGCCGCGCGATCTTCCACGCGGTCGACCGCCAGGGCATGGCGGGCAAGTTGATGGAGGGGGCGGTGAAAGTGGCCGAAGGTCCGATCAACCCGAACAGCCCGTATCACAACGCGAGCGTGGCCACGTACCCGTACGACCTGACTCAGTCACGACGGCTGCTCGATGAGGCGGGCTGGACAACGGGGCTGGATGGGGTGCGTCAGAAGGATGGCCAGCGTTTCTCCTTCGTGATGCTGAACCGGGCCGGCACCACCGACCGGATCCTGCTGGCCCAGGTGATTCAAGCGGGTCTCCAGGCGGTGGGCGTCGAGGTGGTCTTCGAAACCTTGGAGAGTGCGGCCTGGACTCAGCGCTGGCGTCGCGGCCAGTGGGAGGCCATGGTGAGCGCGTGGTTCCTGCCGGCGGATCCGGGAATCACCGGCCTCTACGCCTGCAAGGGCGCCAACAACATGGCGGGCTTTTGCGATCCGGCCCTGGACGAGATTCTCGAGCGTTCGGACAAGGCGCTTTCCTTCGGCGCATCATCCTGAGCGCGGCGATCATCGCCGGACTCGCCATCACGGCGTTCTCGCAGTGCCGCTGGTACTGGCTGGCGCTCGTGCTGATGGCGATCACCGGGGCAGGCATGCTCACCGTCATCA
>JANODX010000158.1:0-105468 GCA_031412915.1 Vicinamibacteria bacterium
TACGCGATCGTGGCCTCGCGCACGCGTGAGATCGGCACGCTGCGCGCCCTCGGCTTCTCGCGGCGGTCGATCCTGTATTCATTCGTGATGGAATCGGTGTTTCTCGCCACCCTGGCCGGAGCCATCGGCTGTCTTCTCGCCTGGCCCATGAACGGCTTCTCGACGGGCACCGCGCAGACCCAGAGTTTCAGCGAAGTGGCCTTCTCGTTTCAGCTGACCCCGACCATCCTGATCACGGGCATGGTCTTCGCAGCCTTGATGGGCCTGGTGGGAGGCCTGCTCCCCGCTCTGCGCGCAGCGCGCATGCCCATCACCCGGGCCCTGCGCGACGCGTAGTCCCGCCAGTATTAGTCCGGCCCGCCCGCGAGCGCGCGCACCTTCTCGCGTTCTTCCGCGATGAAGGTGGGTTCCGTAAGGACACCCGACGCAGCCTCACCTCGCTGATTCTCCAACGATGTGGACCCCAAACGGCGCAAACCAAGGCTGCCCTCGCGGCCTCTCCCTCGAACTTCCTGGAGTCCCCCATGCCAGAAGGCAAGGTCGAGGTTGCCTGCCGTACTCCGCTTCGCCATCTTGACCATGTGCGAAGTGAGCACGTGTAGTGCCCGCAGGGCTCGCTCGTCAACCGGCGCCGTGGCGTGGCACACCCGCTTCCGCCGCGCCCCCCACAAGAAGCGCCGCACCCGCCGTCTATCGGCGCCATCGACCCGAAACCACGGCGCTGTACGAAGTGGTACGCGACAACCTCGAAACCCTGTTCGGTGCGATCGACGATGGGGCCTGCGAGCCGCGACGGTTTGGTGCGTCGGGCGCCGCTCGGAGGCGGCGCCGGACCCGCCCACTTGCCCTTGGAGTGGCCCGTCCGGACGCCTACTGCCGCTCCGCGGTCACGCGAATTGACTGGCAAACCGTGCTTGTTTCATTTACGCCCTCTGGTGAACGACTCGCGCGGCGGCCAGCGGAACCTGCTTCCCGAGGATCTCAATCCTGTGGCCCGGCTGATCAGTCACAGTTTCAAGCGTTACGGGATGATGGAAGGCCTCGACGAGTCGTTTTCGGCCATCATCTTCGCCGGTTATCACGCCAAGGCCGACAACCCGGCGGGACTTTTCGCTCACACCGGGTCGGGGGTGGTGCGGGATCTCGAGATCAACGGTCGGTCGGTCGGAGAGGGCGGAATGAACGCGGCCCTGGCCGACTGGTATGGCGTGCCCGTGGTGATGGTCACGGGCGACGATGTCGCGGTGAAGCAGGTGCGCGAATCCGCCCGCGACGCTCTCGGGGTCGAAGTGAAACGGGCTATCAACGTGCGCGCGGTGGAGTTGGTCCCTTTGGCGAAGGCGCGCCAGGACATCGAAACCGCAGCAAAGGAGTCGGTTGGAAGAGCACCGCGGCCGCGCGTGGTGCGGGCTCCGGAGTACCGCGTGACCATGCGATTCAAAAACTTCGTGATTCCGGAGATTGCCACCGCTTTCGAGGGGATCGAACGTCCGGCGCCCGACACGGTGTCCTTCACGCGCAAGACGATGCCGGAAGCCTATCGACTGATCCGCGTCCTCTACCGCTTCATCGACACGAACTGAGTCCCTGGTCGGCTCCGCTGTCCAGGGCGTTTCCGCGCTCCGACTATCTCAGAGCCGCCACCGGGCGGACCACGCGGGAATCGACGAGGAGGCTGCAAAAAGGCCTCGCGAGCCCGGGAAGGCGTCAACGGGTGATAGCCGTGCGGCATATGGGAATCGCGTTCAGAAAACAACCGACACTGCCCACCGACCCCGATCCTCGGGATACCGATTCGAGGTCCCGTCAACCAGTCGTCCGAAAACCCAGTCCGGATCCGCAACCCCAAAGCCGCACGCAGTCAGCGGCGCGTGGTGGGCCTCCTCTGCAGGCTGGCGAGGCGCCGGTTCGGTCGTGAAGAAAAGGGGACGATCGTCGAGCCCGGGCAGGAACTCGACCGCCACTCGACAACGTTCGGTCACGCAACCGAGCGGTCCCCGAAGGTAGTAGTGGCCCCGCGCTTCGAAGGCCTCGGGGTTGTTTGGGGTCAGATCCCGATAGCACAATCGCCACGCGCCGGATGTGCGTTCATAGGATGAAAAACGGCCGATGGGAAAACGGATGAGGCGCCTTCCGTTGACCAGCAGCTCGGCCTCCCCCCGACCTCTCATCCCCGATCGAGCTGAAAAACCCAGCACGGCCGGGCCGCCTTTCGCGGAGATCCTGGAGGGCGCGGCGTCGAAAACCACGCGACCCGTGCGGTCCTGAAGGCCCAGGACTCGTATGCGAGCGATCGCCCGGAGCACACGCGTCTGAGACCCCCGCACGAGGGTGGTTTGGGTCGCGCCGCTCTCAATGTGATACCTCGAAACCAGACGGAAGTCCCGATCGTATTCAGGCTTGAGGCCCACCGCTTTGGGCCACTCACCGAAACTGGGCGCCTCGAGGACGGAGGCCTGACCTTCGAACCGGTCGGCCCGAATCTTGACATCGCCCGCCGATCGGATCTTGATCTCGGCACGAAGACACCCTTCCGATGCGACCTGGTCGAGGAGCTCGCTCGACAGTGGGGCTATCCACCACTGGGGATAACTCCGCGCCTCCTCGGCGAAGGGAATGGATTCGGGCATGGGGGGGATGGACGGTTGGAGCAGGGACGGACGCCCGTTGATGAAAAGCTCCCAGGGATCTCCGGCGAGGCCCGCGAGCTCGGCGTCGACGGCCAGGAATCGCTCGGGCAAAGCGCGGAGGCGCTCCACCGAGCGCGCGTCGAGCGCGATCTCCTGGCGCAGCGTGTCTCCATCCTGAAGGGCCAGAACGGTCTCGTGCCACGATCGGGAACGCCATTCATGATTCAGCGCGGCCACAGCCACTGCGCCGAAGGCCGCCAGCAACGCTTGTCTGTCCCGGCTTTTAGATCCAGGCGGCGCCGCCAGCAGGGCCAGGGAGATGAGTCCCCAGGCCAGAGCGAGCAGCGAAACGGCGCGGGCCGCTTCCGGCGCCGGATCGGCAAGAAGGAAGCGCAGGAACCCCAGAGCGGCTAGGAATACCAGCGACCAGAGGGCGCCGCGGGATCTTTCGGGCAGACCCCGCCCCATCGCTGCGATTCCAACCCCCGAGAGGGCAAAGGCCACCGGGAGCACCGGCATGAAATAGCGCGGCCAGGGAAATGCGAATGCATGGACCGAGGCGACGAACAGAGGCAGAAGAGGAACGAGAATGAAGAAGCCACCCCTCAGAAAACAAAGGGCGCCTCCGGCCACGGCGCCCAGTATCGCGACTCGATGCAGCCCCACGAGGAGCTCGGCGTTGCCGAAGAAGCTTCGATGCTCGGGATTCTGCGGCCGACCCACGATTCGGACGAAATTATCGAGAATCAGAGGCGCTGCCTCGGCCCGTCGCAACCAGAGGTAGTGCAGGGCGAACCCGTACTGACGAATCCGTGAACGCATGAGTTCGGGATCCGCGCGGGAAGCCTCGACAAGGGCCAGGTAGAAGGGCTCCTTCTTCAGCCGATACGGTCCGTCCCATCCATCCGTATCGAGGTACTGCCAAACCCCCATCGCATAGGCCTGATAACGCGGGAGGTTGTGCTTTGGCGCGCGGTAGTCGTTGTTCTCGAGTGCGAGCGCCGAGGCCGAGGCGAGGACCAGGCAGGGGATCAGAAAGCCGAAGGAGCTCGAGAGCACCTTGAGCCGTCTGCGCGGGTCTCCCATCCACCAGGGAGAACCGGCCACAAGACACAGGAGCAGGAGCCCGGGAATCCAGGGAACCAGCTGAACCCGAATCAGCAGGGACGCTCCGAGCAGTCCCCCCGCCACGAAGGCCGTCAGGCGGGTCTCAGCGCCCAGGAGGAGGGAAAGTCCGCCGCAAAGCAGAGCGCCGGTGAGAGCATCGGGATAGACCCGACTGGCTCCGGCGGCAAAGGCTGGAGACAACAGGAAGAAGAACGCGGTGACCATCGAGGCTGGATGGCCACCCAATTGGGCGGCGAGCCGGCAGCTCGCGAAAGCGGTCAGGGCATTCAGCAGGCCAAGGACCCGACGGAAGAAGTCGATGTCTCCAGGCCGGAGAGCGTCCGCCAGCCCGTAGAAGAACGCCACTCCCAGGAAGTCGAACCACCGGCGCGCCGCCTCCACTTTCGAGTCGGTCCAGTTTCCCTGCAAGGCCCCCGGTATTGCGGCGATCAGCGTCTTCCCGCCGACGAGGTAGCCCGATTGATCGGGCGGGTAGCCGGTCATCTGTGGAAAAGCCCTGAACCAGGCCTCGTGAGACGCCAGGACCAGAAAAGCGCAGCAGAAAGCAGGCCAAAGGACGCGAGGTCGCACCGAAACCATCGCTCGAATGATAGGTGATTGCCTTTCGGCGCCCTGGGCGAAGGCGCACCGGGGAGCCGGTTGATGCTTCTACTTGAGGACCACGCTCGCGACGTCGCCCTCGATGGTCATGGTCGTTCCATGCTTCCTGGACATGTAGGCCAGCCTTTGGAGCACCGCTTCAGCCTCGCCGCCCTGAGCCAGATAGGGGACCCCTCTGGGAACCTCTGCGGTGGAATCGAGGGAGAGCACGAGCGGCCGGAAGCGGACCGCGGCCAGCTTGCCGCCCTCGAAGTCACAGTAGGCGACCGCGCTGTAGTAGGCGAGAGGTCCGTACTTGTCGATCTGATTCACGCTGTTGAAGATGTAGTTGCCGCGCGCGCCACGACCGCCCGCGGTCGCGGGGAATGACTGGCAAACCGCGCTTGTTTCGCCTACGAGGGAAAGATTTACGCTCTTGGAGGAGCCTGATCTTCGGACACTCTGTTAGTACCTGCCTCGGATGAACGGACGCTACGCTCGGGCTTGACGGTGGTCAAGAGGAACTTAGTCGTGCGACCCTGTCTCCGGTCGATGGCGGTCACCACGCCGCACTGGTGTGGCCGAGACCAAGGGAAGCGCCCGTAGGTGCGATCCTCCGGTCGCCCTTGAGAGGTGGCGGCTCACTCGCATTCGGCGCGTTGGGCCTGGGCCCAGGCCGCCTTCGCCATGCCTTCGACTTCGGCCGCGTATTTCCTGGCCTGCGGGCTCAACGCGGTACCCCGGGCCACCCGGCCGCGGATGCCGTGAAAGATGGCGGCCAGCCGGAACATGCAAACGGCTATGTAGAAATCGAGATTGGGAACCTCGATGAGGCCGCGTCGCGCGCAGTAGGCGCGCACGTAGTCGTCTTCGGAGGGAAGGCTGAGCGACTCCAGGTCGCAGTCCCCCCGTGGGCTTGACAAAGAGCTGCACGAGCGCGGCCCACAGCGGCATCGTCTGATAGCGCTCGGGCCAGCGAGCGACGAGCTGGTCGCGTACGAGCGGCGCGTGACGCGCGCTCATACTGGGAAAAATATGATGCTCGACGTGATAGCCGAAGTTGAGGTGACACATCTCGACGAGCGCCGGCGCGTGCACGCTGAGTGAGTTGAGCAGCGGGTCGTTCTCGTCCTGGGTGAGCGGGCTCAAGCTGTGGTTGGTGAAGATGTACATCATCACGATCGCGTCCGCGATGAGCAGCGGGATGCCGAACGCGAAGATGAACTTGAGCGGCCCGAGCGCGACGACGAGCGCGAGCCACACGAGGACGCCCGCGAGCGTTTGCGCGATCACCACGTTCGCATCGCGTTGCGATAGCCCGAGGCGCTTACGACAGCGGAAGAGCATCGACGACGACTGGCCGGTGAAGCCGACAGCCATCGCGGCGATACCGAGGATTCGTCCCGCGCCGGGGGAGACGCGATTCATCCAGCGCACCAGCCGGCTCTCCTTGTATTGTTCGAGCGTCGGATACGTGTCGGGATCGACGCCGATGACGCCGGTGTGTCCGTGATGCACGCGGTTGTGCCATGCGACCCACAAGAGCGGCGACAGCGCGAAGGGCAAGAACGCGAGCCAACCGAGCATCGTGCGCGCGGTGTGATTGCGGACGATCGCGCCGTGAAGGAGCTCATGCCCGACGAACGCGGCGCAGCCGAAGCTGTTGCCGATGACGAGCGAGAACGCCACCGCGCCGAGCCAACCGCCGACGCCGGTCGCGATGCCGACGATTCCGGCGATGCTCACGGCGAGCAACGCACTCTTGATCTGATGGGCGTACTCCGCGGTCGTCATGCTCTTACTGTGACCGGAAACGCTCACGCAACGGTCACGGCTCTGTCACGGTTGTTACATGTTTTTGTCGGCCCGCCGCTGCCGCGGCGCTGCTACGGAAAACAGTCGACCCCGTCCGAGAACGCGACGTGGCCGGGCGGCGGCACATACGTCGGCAGCGTGAGGGTGGCGACTGGACCGGCTGCGATGCTTCTGGCGTCGAGGATGAGCACTTCGGCGCGCTCGGTCCGCGCGTCGACGACCCACACCAACACGTATCCATCATCCTCGTTGTGCTCGCCGTGCGCGACGCCCGTGCGCGGGGCGAACGCGGGCGCGCCGACGAAGCGTCCTTCTCCCGCGCCATAGCGATCGGCTGCGCCCGTCGAGAAATCGATCTTCTTTACGCCATGCCACCAGAGGATTTCCCCCTCCAGCTTCGGGGGTGCGCCTTCGTGCATCGGTTCGCGCATATATCCGAATCGGTAGGGCATGCCGTTGTGCGCGATCGGAATGTCGGGCTGCTCGCCCCAATCCGAGAGCTTCTGCTCCGTCACGGCGCCAGTCCCCGTGTGAATGCGAAAGCGCATCACGACGGACTTCGTGTCTTTCGCAGCGCCGGTGCGCTCGCGCTGATTGAGGGCGTCGGGGCGTGAGGAAATGAAGTCGATGTCGCTCGCGTAGACGAGCATGTCGAGCGTCACGGTTTCGCCGTCGTCGAACGCGTTGACGAAGTGAAATCCCGCGCGCACCCAGCTGGGCAGCGCAACCTTGCACGCGTCGCCGCCCGCGCGCGGCACGAGGTACGCGAGCGCCGATGCGTCGGCTTGCGGCTCGAAGCACGCCCACGGAAACTTCGCGCCGAAGACGAGGCTGCCGAGGCTCGCCTTGAGCGGCGGCTCGACCACGACGTAGTAGTGCTCGCTCAGCCCAAGATCGTGGACCAGCGACGGCGAATAGCGCATCGCGACCGGCGCGCTCACGTGCACGCGCCGCATTTCCTCGTCGAGCTCGACGAAGGTGAGCTCGTCACCCGACATCGGGCGCGGCTTCATCGTGTAGAGCACGAGCCTCTTGGCGCGCGGATCGATGCGCGGCATCAAGCCGAGCGTGTGCCCATCTGCCGCGCCGTAGCGTTCGTGGCCGATCGTCTCGAGGGATCTACCGTCGAGACGATAGTGCGCCGAGTCGCCGGTCGCGAAGATGTGGCCGCCCCAGGCGAACACGTCGTGCTGCGCGGGATTGGCGAGCTTCACGTTGAAGACGTTGGCGAGGCGGCGCGGCAGGTTTGTAAACACGCCGCGTGAGGTCATCGCGCCTTTGGCGACGCTTGCTCGATAGACGGGCGTCTTGACGTGGCGCGACCGCAAGTAGGCTCGGCCTTGCCGGAACGAAATCGCGCTGACCATCCCGAGCCCGTCGTAAAAACACAACGCGTCGGCGCCGAGCGTTTGCAGCCCCGGGCCGTTGCGTAGCAGGGTTCCCGTGAGGTCGTGCGGGATCGCGCCTGAAATCTCCGTGATGGCGCCCTCAAACTCTTCGGGTTGGCTGCGAAAGACGATGTCCGTGACGGGCATGAGCACAAGCTTAGTGGAAGAATGAACCGATAGATTCCGGGTAGTTGAGAGCATATGTCGATGACTTTTCCGTTGACCCAAATATCGAAAATGTAGTACCCCATTCGCCCATGACGAAACACAATGTCGTGATCGTGGGAGCGGGGCCTGGGGGCGGCGCAACAGCCGTTCGCCTGATGCAAAATGGGATCAAGGACGTTGTGCTGTTGGACAAGGACGAGTTCCCGCGCGACAAGACCTGCGGCAGCGCGCTCTCGCCGAACGGCCTTCAGATGGTCACCGAGCTCGGGCTCGCCGACGAAGTGAAGCGTCTCGGCACGGTCATGCATTCGCTCATCGTGACGACGCCCGGCAACAAGCAGATGCGCTTTACCACCGAGCAGGCGGCCATCGTGCTTTTGCGCAAGCACTTCGACAATCAGCTCGTCGAGCGCGCGAAGGCTCTCGGCGCGGATTTTCGCCATCCTCAAGGGTTTGGCGGCGTTTGTCGCATTCGTCATGGGGGTGGGCGCGGTCTTCGGCGCCATGAATACGATGTACGCGATCGTGGCCTCCCGCACGCGTGAGATCGGGACGCTGCGCGCCCTCGGTTTCTCGCGGCGGTCGATCCTGTATTCCTTCGTGATGGAGTCGGTGTTTCTCGCCACCCTGGCCGGGGTCATCGGCTGCCTTCTCGCCCTGCCCATGAATGGCTTCTCCACCGGCACGGCGCAGACCCAGAGTTTCGGTGAGGTGGCGTTCTCGTTCCGGCTGACGCCGCAGATTCTCCTCACCGGCATGGCCGTAGACCACACCAGGCCCGGGCGGGGCGCCCAGGCCTGCGGCCTCCAGCTGAATCTCAATATCGCCCGGGCGACGCCCGCTCGCGACGCCGGATCTCCCCACCTCCAGGCGATCGAGAATCCGAGCTTGCCCGTTTAGTAAGCGAGAGCTTCGTCCAGATCCTTGACCGCGAATACCGGGAACAGCTTCGTGACGCGCGTCATCGACGGGAGTCTATGCGCGTGAGGTCGCGATCTCTCCTACTCGAGATCAACTGAGGCATGCAGAACTCATCCATGGCGGCGAAGGTCCGAACCTCTCTCTTACGACGGCACGGCCACGAGCCGGGACGTCTCGACCGGGCAGAATCCTTGCATTTTCGTCAGTACATGACGAGAATACGAGCACATGAGAAGCCTGTCCCGCCTCCGCCGCCTCGCGAAAGTGCGCGCGAGCCTGCGCCGCAGTCCGGTGGTGGCCTTGCTCGGCCCTCGCCAATGCGGGAAGAGCACGCTGGCCCAGGCCATCGCGCGCCAGAGTCCAGCGGCCACGTTCTTCGATCTCGAGGACCCACGCGACGTCGCCAGACTGGACGACCCCATGCTGGCGCTCGCCGAGCCCGTCGGCCTGGTGGTTCTGGACGAAATCCAGCGACGTCCCGAATTGTTCCCGTCGCTCCGAGTGCTGGCCGATCGTCGCCCGCTCAAGACGCGCTTTCTGGTCCTCGGCAGCGCTTCGCGCGATCTCCTGCGGCAGTCGTCCGAGTCGCTCGCCGGGCGCATCGAGTATCTGGAAATGGACGGCTTCTCTCTCGATGAAGCGGGGGCGCGGCAGTTCGGTCCGCTGTGGGTGCGCGGAGGCTTCCCGCGCAGCCTCCTCGCCCGAACGGAATCCGAGAGCGTCTCCTGGCGCCGCGAGTTTGTCCGCTCGTTTGTGGAACGGGACCTGCCGCAAATCGGATCGAGCGTCAGCGCCTCCACGATCAGCCGCTTCTGGGCGATGCTCGCCCACTACCACGGCCAGATCTGGAACGCCTCCGAGTTCGCCCGGGCCTTCGGGGTGAGTGAAGCGAGCGTGCGCCGCTACGCGGACTTGCTGATCGAAACGTTCGTGGTGCGGAGGCTTTCGCCCTGGAGCGAGAATCTCGGGAAGCGTCAGGTGAAGTCGCCGAAGCTCTACATCGCGGACACCGGCATCCTGCACTCGCTGCTTGGAATCGGCAGCCGGGCCGGACTCGAGGCCCATCCCAAGGTCGGAGCGTCATGGGAGGGCTTCGGCATCACGCAGGTTGTGGAGCGCCTGGGCGTGTCCCGGGATGAGTGCTACTTCTGGGCCACGCAGGCGGGGGCGGAACTCGACCTGCTCGTGGTCCGCGGCGAGCGGCGGATGGGGTTCGAGTTCAAGCGGACGGTGGCGCCCCAGGTAACGAAGTCGATGCACATTGCCCTCGGGGATTTGCGGCTCTCATCGCTGGATGTGGTCCATGCCGGTGACCAGACCTTCCCGCTGCGGGAAGGCATACGCGCGCTTTCGCTCAAGCGGATCCTGACCGACCTGAAGCCCTTGCGCTGAAGGCGCGCAACCGATGAGCCTGTCCGGCTACGATTTGCGGAACCACGGGCTCGCCGGTTTCGCGGCCAGGGGCATGTCCTGAGTGAGAGAGTCGAACTTCGCCTCGCTGATGGCCTTGTTTCACTCACGCTCTCCTTCATCGTCAACACTGTGACCGGAGGGGCGAAACTCAACGTCGTCCTCAATTGGCTAACCGGCATTGCGCCGACGGCGGATCAATAGCCAGCCTGCCGAAGGGCCCTTCGGTCGTGGCGATCGGACGCAGAGTGGACCCCCAGTTCTTAGACTTCCTGAACTTCAAGATCGATTCGGCGCTTGATCAAACGAAAGTCGGCGATGTCTCCGGTCAAGACGAGTGCGCCGTGACGATGAGCGGTCAGCGCGATCAAGCAATCGTTCTGAAGTTCGCGGCGCTTGTGGATGTCGAACCCGTGGTCGTCCCCGATCGCGCGAACAAGCGGACCGGCTCTCAGCCAGTCCCCGGCAAGGGGAGCCCAGATCTCGGCCGACGATCGCGCCAGACCGTCGAGCGCCCTCTCCGCGGCGCGGTCCCGAGCGCCCCGGTAAAGCTCGCAGAGGACCACGGCACTTTGCCTCAGCACATATCGCCGAGAGAACTCGTCCAGGCCATGAGGCAATTCGCCTTTGAGGTGGCGAATGACTACATTCGTATCGAGAATGGCGTAGCGGGCCACACTCGGCGCCCTTAGATCGCTTTGAAGCTCTCGCGCTTCGCCACACCCGCGAGCTTCAGCAGTGGTTTCCAGGACTCCTCGATCTCCTTCACTCGAGCGAGGGCCAGGCGCACGGTCTCGCCGTCAGATCTGGCGCGCAGAATGCGTCGCGCACTCTTGAGGGCCTTAGGTTCGACGAAGAACGCTTTTCTTTCGAGGACCGCTGCGGATTCCATATGGCAAGCATACACTTTGCCCGGTACCGGCACATGTGGCGCCCGGGAGGGTGGGGCAGGCGAGGCGAGTCGAGGGATTGATCGTGGCCCACGTGCTCGCGCCCGGCAAGGAACAAACGAAATCAAGTCCTCCCTTCGGTCGCGGTTTCGCGCCGACCCGGTGCTTAGAACATCAGCCTCCGGATCTGCTTGAACGGCAGGTCGCCGTAGGTGAGCAGCGTGTCGTTGAACCGCCTCAACGTGTAGTGCTCGCCCATGCGGCGTTTGTACTCGTCGCGCAGCTCGAGGATCACGCGCTCGCCGATGATCCCGCGCCCGGGCGGCGAGGGGGTTTGCGAGTCGCGCTGCACCTCGATGAAGGCGTTGGCGGGCTCCATTCCCATCTTGTCGATGTAGGCCTCGACCGCCTGTTCGAAGGTCATCTCGCCCCTGGCCATGCGGCATTTGGTGAGGATGCGCTGCACCCGCCACATCCGCATCTGCAGACGCGCCATGCGAGTCTTGAGCGCCTCCATATAGGGCAGCGTCTCGAAGTAACCCTCGTCTTCGAAGAGTTTCTCGAGGTAGAAAGACCAGGCCTGGCTGAAGTAGGCGCTGCCGAACGCGCGGCGCATGGGCCGCGTGACCTGGGCGTTGGCCGCGGCGATCTGGACGGTGTGCCCCAGCCATTCGTGGTACGAGATCACGTGGGTCCAGTACGGGTTGTAACTGCGGAGCCGGCTCGCCTTCTCCTGCGGCGTCAGTCGGTCTTCGAGGGGGGTGAGCACGTAGTAGCCCGACTGCCGTCCCGCCACGGTCGGTCCGTCGGTCGCCCCGCCAAACGACAGCGTGCGGCGCGCCATGGGCTGGGTGATGCGCGCGCCGTAGTCCAGGTAGTCCGGAATGGTCACCACATGGCGGCCCGGGCCGCGCAGCCACGCCGAGGCCATGTCGACGTAACGCTGGGCCATCGTCAGCACGCCTTCCCAAGGTGGCGCCTCGTCCTTCATCACCTCCCACACCTTGCGCAAATCGCCGCTTGGATGAATGCGCGCGGCGAGGGTCGTCATCTCGGCGGTCAGTTGACGTTCTTCTTCGGCCGCGATTTCGAGCATCCGAAGGACGCCGTAGTCATCGAGTTGCTCGTGAACGAACTGATAGAACTCGATCTCGGCGGGCGACCAGGCGGGCGACCGGGTGGAACGGGGCAACAGGTCCCGCTCCAGCCAGCGCTCGTAGTCGTCCACCGCGCTCCGGGCGGTCCGGGCCGCGGCGAGAAGCTCCGCCTTGAGCGCGGGTTCGTCGACCGGAGTGTTGGGCACGTACTGGTCGAGCAGGAGTTTCGCGTAGTAACACTGGTAGATCGCGTTCTCGGTCCAGGTGCGCGCGGGGGTGGTGAGGTTGAGGCGGGCGTTCTTGAGGATTTCGGGCAGGCGCTCGAGTTCGGCGAGCGCCTCGCGGACGCCCGGGTCGGCGATGGCGCCCGGGCGAAGAAACAGCATGCTGGTCTGGTCGAGGCGCAGATACGAAGACGGGTTGAGCTGGTGGAGCTTGACGGTTGAGATCTCCCAGAACCTCGTCTTCAGGTGCGCCTCGAGAAGGCTTGCGTCAATCTGGTCGTCGCGACCCAGCGACTTCACATCGAGGGCCGAGAGTCGCTTGAGCATCGTGTCGTACCCCCGCGCGGCTTCGGCATACTCGGCGGGCGCACGGGTCGCCGTCCGAATCGCGAGTGCGTCGCCAATGAGGCGTGAGAGTGCTTCGGCGGGACCCTCCATGACCTGGGTTCCGACCCCCGCCGACGCCACGCCGGCCAGAGTTACCAGTGACAAGACAGTGAGTCCGGCGAGGGGGATCATGGTGGCTGGTCCTCTGGAAGCTCAGGGGCAGCCGCTGTCGCGGTCGAGGGCTTCGGCCGCCGGGCGGTGTACCGCGTCGGCTTCTTCGCGGGAGTCTAGACCTGGAGCCAGGGCCGCGCTAGTCCGGCACGGCCGCGAGAGCGCGTACCTTCTCGCGTTCTTCGGGGCTGAAGCCGGAAGCCTACCGTTCCCGGGCTATCGAGACTGCATTTCGAGGACGGCCACGTCGGCGAGATCCTTTGGACGCCCGGCGGCCTTCTTGTTGGCAATCAGGTCCTCTCGGCCGAGCACGGGCACATCCAGGCCGGAGAGGACGAAGGAGGCGCGTCGTTCCCAGGCCGACTTGAAATCCACTCCCGTAACTCCTGTAAGCACGTCGATCCGTCGCGGAGGAAGGCCAATCTGAACGACGCAGTCGGGGACCGTGAGATCCGAGGGTGACATGCCAAGCGAGCGCAGGGGAGCGCCAAATCGAGCCAGGGCTCGAAAGACCCTGTCCGCGTTCGCACCGTCTGCTTCGATCCAGATGTCAATATCACCGGTCGCGCGGGGCACACCATGGGCGGCCAGGGCGTGAGCTCCAACGACCAGAAAACGCGCCTCCTCGATCAGAAGAACCCGGAGGAGATCGATGAAATCTTCGTTCAATCGACCTCGGGATCGCCCAAGCGACGCACCCTCACCGGCCAGAGATCGCGCGGCGTCCGGTCGGGCACGCCGCGGCCATGGGAAAACGCGTCGACGGCCAACGGCCACATCATGGCGATGCGGTCCTCCACGGTGGTGGAAGCGGACAAATCCTCGGAGGGTTCCTCGCCCAGTCGAAACCGGCGAACCGGCCAGGCCGCGCGGCGCAGGCGACGTTCGTCTTCGCGGGTCGCATCCGGAGCGCCATTCGCGATCATTGCCCATATTCTAGTGCGTGGCGCTCCGGGCGATTGGCTAGAATCGTGGCCGCGCGCACGCGTGAGATCGGAACGCTGCGCGCGACGCGGATGCTCGATCACCCGGGCCCTGCGCGACGCCTATAGGGCCAGGGCCGCGCTAGTCCGGCAGGGCCGCGAGAGCGCGTACCTTCTCGCGTTCTTCGGAGCTGAAGGTTGAATCGGCGAGGATCTTCTCGAGGTTCGGAGCGGAGAGCGAGGCCGCCGCACCCACCAGGTCCTTCATGGTGCTCTCGATCTGGCCGACCACGTACCGCCGAAAGAGACCGAGACGCATGATGGCGTTCACCATCGCGTTCACCGGCGCGGTGCGGACCCGGACGTCGTAGGCGAGGCGGTCGGGGTTCTTCGTGCTCTGGCGAACCCGCACGTCGACATAGGCGGAGCCGTGAAGCTTCCAGGGGCCGAACCTGGAAGTGCCCCATCCGTAGTACGCCCGCCGTTGCGCGGGAAGGTCGGCGAAGAGCAGTTCGGCCTCTCCGGTCATCTTGTCCGCGCGTGAAGCGCGGAAGCGCTTCGTCCCCGGGTCGACGTATTCCATGACGTATTTCGTCTTCGAAAACCGGGTGGCCAGCCGCGCGGCCAGGGGAAGATTGTCGGCAAGGTATTGGAAACGCGCTTCGCTGATCGGCGCCTCACCGATGATGTCGTACACCACGCGATAGCGGCCGCCGAGAAACGGGAAGACGAACGCTCCCACGCCTGCGGTAGGCGCCACTCCGTGAGCAAGAAGGTCTCGCGGCTCGGCGCACCGCTGCTCGTCGTAAACCACCCCATCGACGGGCCGCGATTGGGCGGCGGTGCAAGCTGGAACCACGACCGGCAGGCCGCAGCCTCTGACCAGGGCGCACAGGGGCGTGGGCGCGTCTTCGGGACGCCCGAGAGAGGCAAGGAGAGAAACGAGAACCAGCCCTCGCAGGGCGGAGGCCATCAACCCTAGAACAGCCTGGATATGTACACGTCCATCTGGTGCTTCCAGTACGGCCAGTCGTGACCGCCCTGCTCGCGCCAGTCATCGAGGTGATGGGGAATGCCACGCGCGGTCAGGATGGCGGACAGACGCCTCGTCGGACCGCTGTCCTCGTAGGCGCCGCAGCCGGTGGCCAGACGAATGTCGCACTGATGAAGGTACTGAAGGACGCTCCAGTCGGTCAGATTCGCCAGGTAGTCGACGGGATTGTTGAAGTAGAAGTTGTCGTCGTAGTGACCGTCCATGAAGCTACGCAGGTCGTAGACGCCGGAGAGAGCCAGGCACCGTCTCACCCGGGTCGGATGCTTGAAGAGGGTGTTGGCGGCGTGGTAAGCGCCAAAGGAGGCGCCCGTGGTGGTGATGGCGATTCCGCGGGCGTTGCAGTGGTTTTCGATGAAGGGCAGGACTTCGTCGGCAATGACCGAATCGTAGGCCACCTGGAACCTCACCCGATCGGCGGGGTGAATGCTCTTGTTGGACCACGAGTCATTGTTCACCGAGTTCACGCAGAAGAACTTCACCCGGCCGGCCTGGATGTGGTGTCCGAGCGCATCGAACATCCCCTGGTTTTCATATTCACGCTCGTCGCCGCCGCTGGTCGGGAACACCAGGATGGGTTGTCCAAAGTGGCCATACACCCGAACGTGAACCTCGCGACCGATCCGGTCCGAATGCCACCGATGTGTTTCACTCTCCATGCTTCAAGTCTCCTGTGTGGCTGAACCTATCAAGTGTCTCACCGATGCGGGAAATGAAGCGCCGCTCGCCGCGCCGGCGATCGAGGCTGGAGCCACGGTTCTCGCCCGCGGTGAGAGCGAGGGCCCTCATCAGCGCAGGGGCAGGGGCGGCGCCACTTTCGGCCGGGCGGCGTGGAAGTCTTCGCCCACCACCGCGGCGATCGTGGCCGCGAACTGCGATGTCGTGACCGTCACGTTCCTCCGAACCCCAAGCGGCGGCACGGCCGGGCCGAGCGCCGCCATCCAGGTGTCCTCGGCGGCCGGCACATCTTTGCCATGATCCGGCCAGTCCTTGGCGGTAGCGCCCCGTCCGTGGTCGGTGGTGACCAGGAGCGTGGTGTGGTTGCGGTAGTCCGGGAGGGACTGCAAGGTGGTCCAGATCCGCTCGATGAAGCGGTCCGCGCGGGTGGCGGCATCGACGTACAAGCCGTATCGGCCTTCATGCGCCCACTCGTCGCCCTCGCCCAGCATAATGTAGAGAATGCGCGGCTTCCCGGACTTCAGGGCCTCGATCGCGGCTTGCACGAAGGGCGCGTCGAAGGTGCCGTAGTCCCAATACCGCGGGAGATCCGCGGCGAACTCGTTGATCTCCCGGTCCCGCGGTGTGGTGGGCTTGGGTACGGGAAGAAATCCAGAGCCCACGGGCAGTTGAGAGCGCTCAGTGTTCAGAATGTATGGAAGCACATCCCAGGACCCGAACGCGGCCACTTTCCCGGCAAAGCCCGGCCGGTGGTCGAGCCACTCCAGCACGGTCACGTTCGGGTTCAGCACCTTGTCGTTGCTGTCGACGCGCGGGTCCGCTGCCCCCGAGAGCAATTCGTTGTAGCCCGGGTACGAGAACCACAGGCCATTGGTCACGTGCGACCGGCTCTGTTGCGAGGGATCGCCGAACACCTGTCCCTGCTTCGCGATGACGTTCCACATGAATGGCATCAGGGTCGCACGGCGGATATCGGGGGTGGCGCCCGCGTACTTCTTCGAGAGGGGGTCGAGGTTGCCCTTCGCGTCCGGCTTGAAGTACGCCGGATCGGCCCCGGTGAACACTTCCTGCCACCTCAGCCCGTCAATCGTGATCACCACGACCCGGGGAACCGGGGGTCCCGCGAAAGCCGTGGCGGCGCCGCAGATCAGAAGAAGGGCAAAGGGGAGGGCTTTCATGGCCCGGATTGTTTCATCCTTTCGGGGCCCCCTGGTCCGCCCGCCGGCGTCTACCGGAGCAAACGGCGCGCCGTGGTGGGCGGGGGAACCAGAGTTTCCAGAAAACCACGGTTGGTTTGCGTCTTCGACAAGCGGTCGGTCAGAAACTGAGCCGCTTCGGTGGAGCTCATCTCCGCGAGGGCGCGGCGGAGGGTGTGGCGCTGCCGCAACTCGTCGGCGGTCATCAGCAGTTCTTCGCGACGGGTGCCGGACTTCAGCACATCCACGGCCGGGAAGATGCGCCGTTCCGCGATCTGCCGGTCGAGGATGATCTCCATGTTCCCGGTTCCCTTGAACTCCTGAAAGATGACTTCGTCCATGCGCGAACCGGTTTCGATGAGTGCGGTGGCGATGATGGTGAGCGATCCGTTGCCTTCGCAGGTGCGCGCCGCCCCGAAGAACTGACGCGGAAACTGCAGAGCCTTGGAGTCGACGCCGCCCGACATGGTGCGTCCGCCGGGGCCGGTCTCGCGATTGCTCGCGCGACCAAGACGGGTGAGCGAATCGAGAAGGATGACCACGTCCTTCTTGGCCTCGACCATGCGCTTGGCCCGTTCCAGACACAGCCGGGCCAGGCGGATATGAGCGTCGGAAGCCGAGTCGGAGGTGGAGGCCAGAATCTCGGCCGCGGAAAGGACCCGCTTGAAGTGCGTGACCTCCTCGGGCCGCTCGTCCACCAGCATCAGCATCAGGTGGGCTTCCGGATGATTCTTGACGATGGCGAGGCCGATATGCTCGAGGATGGTCGTTTTGCCGGCCTTGGGCGGAGACACAATGAGGCCACGCTGGCCCTTGCCGATGGGGGCCACCAGGTCCAAAACACGCAAAGTCAGTTCCGCACCCGGCTCATCGGCCAGGTGAAAGGCTTTTTCGGGACTGATAGACGTGAGATCCGCGAAATGGGGCAGAAGACGGTACTGCGCTATTTCAAGACCGCTGGCCTTTTGTATTTCGACGACGACCTTGACGCCCGAGGCTTCACGGCAAAGACCCTCAATCTGCGTACCGTCGCGCAGGGCGTAGTCCCGCATCACGGATGGCGGAATGACCACGTCTTCGCGCGAAGGCAGGTAGTTCTGAGAGGCCTGCCGTACAAACCCGCCGACATTTTCCGTGACCTCGGCGATCCCCAGAAAAGGGAACGTTTCGCCTTCGGCGGGAACCGGAACCTGTCGTGGGTCCCTGACTGGTCCCCGGGAACCTTGCGGCTGGTTTCCCTGTTGCCCGGAATTCCCAGCTGGGTTTCCCTGGGGGGACCATTCTTGCCTGTTGCGTCGATGCCGTCGCCTTGAGCCTCTCCTCATTGGACACTCTCCAACGAGGTCGGGCTCCCAAGCGATAGGAGCATCGCAACCTCCAAGGCCTAGAAACTTAGCACATCTTTGTGTGGGGGGCCGCACCCGTGTTTCGTTGCCATGCTTAGCCCCCCAAACCCCCGTTCGCTCCGGCCGAAGTGAATTCGGCCTACGCTTGGCTCCCCGTCAATCAATTTCCGCGGCCAAATACCATGTGTCGTTCCTGGGGTCTCGAAAAATCAGATACGCGGCGGTGGCCCCTTCGCTCGCGATCTCCACGTCCCATTCCTCGCGCGCGAAAGCTTCTTCGTTCCACCACTGAGTCGATAAGAGATACGGACCCGCGCAGGCCTGCACTCGACCGCGGACATTCAGGAAACGATCGTGGTCTTGAACATGAAGGGAGACCGGTGCGCCGGCCCGGTCGACCCGAACCTGGGCGTGAGCAGGCGGACGGATGGCACGCAACGCGGACGCGGGCGGCTTCGGTTGGGTTTCTTCCCTGGTTTTCTTCTTCGGCTTCGATTCTGAAACCGGATCGAAGGGGCGCAGTTCGAACTGGTCGGGCGCGTGGGTGTCTTTCAGTCGCGGCGAGCCGATTCGGTCTTCCGGGAAGAAACGCTGGAGCCGGGCGAGAGCGCTCGCCACTTTCTCGGGACTGCTTCGTCCGGCGCCCGTGAATGAAAACTGAACCGCCCGGGCGCTGGTTGATTCCGCACGGAGGGAAAAAGAAAGGACCGGTGATGCGGGCGGGCGGCCTTCGAGGTTCAGGCGAACAAGAGTCCGCCAGGCCGTGTTGTCCACGGAGGGAGAAGGCGACCGGATCAGACGGACATCGCTGGCCCCGCTCTCAAGGGAAAGTGTCACCTCGAAAGCGGTGGCCGCCCGACTGCTCGACTTGAGTTTCGCGCACAACGGATCGAGAAGTCGGAACAACAGAAAGACGAGCTGGGAAAGGTCCTCGACGCCAAAGCCCGGATCGAGGCCGAGGCCATCGTCCGGCTTCTCCATCACCGGAACCAGCAGGCGCTCGTCACGCCCCGACGACGATTCGTGGGCGCGAACCAGCGAGACACCGCCACGAGCGCGGAGGTCGCTCGCGGGAAGCCGGGTGAGGTCACGCGCATTGTGGAGCCCCCAGTTCCGCAGTCGGGCCAGGGTGCGATCGTCAAGATCGAGACTGTCCAGAGGCAGGGCTCCGAGAAGCTCCCCCTCCGTCTTCTCATCGAGGGCGATGGAGAGGCCGGGACGGAAAAGGGCGATCCGGCGGGCGGCCTGAAGGCGCGTGGCCAGAGCGATTCGGGGCGGATCGATCCCGTAGTTCAGAGCCGAAGCCTCGATCGAGGCTCCGAGATCGTGAGGGTTCTGGAAAAGGTGAGACAGGCCCGAGAGATCAAGAAGTGCCAAAGACCCTTTCTCCACCTCATATCTCGGGGTGAAATCCTGAGAGAGCTTCATCAGTTGCGATGAGAAATGCTCCGCCGGGGCGACCACGCAGCCAAAAAGCCGGAAAGTCTCGAAACTCATCGCCCGCGAACCTCGAGATGAACGGTCGAGGTCTTGAGGGACGGCCAGCTCTGCGTCGCGACCAGGGCAAGGCGCTTCAAGAGATGTCCCCGGCCGGTCTGTACGAAGAGCCTCTTGTCCGCGCGAAGACGAATCGAAAGACCGCGCGGACTGGCGCCCCAATGGGAGCGCGTGAGAACGATGCACGCGGTTTCCGTGGACTCGAAAGCGCGCAGCAGCCGGACATTCCAGGCGGTGGGAAGCGCCTTCAGAAGACGTTCCGGAAGGTCGGCAAAGTCCAGAACCACGACCTCGAAAAGCGATGCGGCGGCGAGGGCATGCGCCGCGCCAATGGCATCGGCAAGAAGGCGCTCCCTGGCCGCCCTTCCACGCAGCCAGACGAAGTTCCGAAACACGACACCCGCGCGGAAAGCCGCCTGGGGCGAAAAGCGATCCAGGGGGTCGATCCACGCCACGAGGTCGTCACGAGAGGCATGAGCGGCGAGGGCCAGGGCCAGCGCGGTACGGCCCGAAGAAGCGCCTCCCACGATCTCACCCACACTGCCCTTCAAAAAACCCTGGCCAAGGATGACGTTCCAGTGGGCGAACCCCGTCACCCGCCCCTCAGGTTCAAAGGGAGTGTCGAAAACAGATGGAGCGCCGAGAAGTTTTTTCTCGGCGAGAAGGTCCTCGAGGATTTTCTTGCGGGGAGGGAGAGCGGGCATGTTCGCCCGATTTTCGCCTATTCAGTCAGCGAGTCAAATCTTGAGGACTGTGAGTCCTTGAAGGGCAGCCGCAACCTCACGCGCATCTTCTCCTGGGAGATTGGGGGCGGCAGCACGTTCCAGTTCTCGCGGTCCCTGCGCATGGAGCACGGTGTGGTGGTCAGGAACGTCACCCATTTGCCATCCAGTTCGATGTCGTGCGCGCCTCGACCCACATCTTCAACACTGAATGAGGACGTGAACCGTTAGTACGGCCGCACTACGCGTCGCGGAGGGCCTGGGTGATGGGCATGCGCGCCGCGCGCAGAGCGGGCAGCAGGCCGCCCACCAGGCCCATCAGGGCAGGGTGGCGAGGAACACCGACTCCATCACGAAGGAATACAGGATCGAGCGAGAACGACCAATTGCACGGCCTGCTGCCCTCTCATCCTGCCTTCTCCCGTCCTATCGTTCTCCGGCCTTCATCTTCTGCCAATACAGATGGCCGCCTGAAAGCTCGCCCGCGTCGTTCAGGTTCGGCGGGCCGCCGAGTCTCTGCTGTGATGGACGACGAATTTGTCCTTGTCATCGACTGTGAAGGTGCCGAAATAGGCCGTATAGCCCTGCATCGCCTTGAGGGCGCCTTCTCCGGTCATCGGCATCGGCGGCCGCTCCCGAATCTTCGGCATGATATGCACGGCCATCTGCCCGGTATTGGAGTAGATGATGTAGCCGTTCGAGTTGAAGTTCGGCGTCTGCGACCACTTGCCGGTGGCCGGGTCCTTGGCCTCCGTCGTGACGAGCGCATACGTCCCGGCGAACTTCGCCGTGTCGGCCATCGGTGCTTGCGCCGCAAGCGGCGCGCTCGCCGGCCCCGCCGCAACGCCGGTGTCGAACGCCCCCGGCAGCACCACGGCTGTCGCGACGAGGAGGATTGTCTTCTGGCTTCTGGTCATGCTCATTCTCACCATTCCCGCTTTCTCCACGGCCCGCAGAATGCGCGCCGCCTGTTCCCAACCGCCTCCATCCTATGCCCATACAAGTGGCCACCGGCCAACGTTGCGAGCAGGGCGATGCCCGAAATCGCGAGCAGGGTCACCTGCCAACGGACTCGGACGTTACGGATGTTGTACGAGATCGGGAGCGCCATGGCCTACACCGTCCTCAGCATGTCGGTGATCTTCGCGCGGTACGCGGATACCGCGGGCACGAGAGCTTTTCGCCCTATGCAGTCTCGTCGCCGCTGCGTGGCGACGAACCGCTCCCGATATCTGTTTGCGCAAAGTCATCGCCCTTGTACAGCAGGGGCAGGCCGCGCGTCTTGGCCAAGGCGTAGCTGAATACATCCCCAAAGTTCAACGCGGCGGGGTGACCGCTGCCCTTGCCGAAGGCTACGAACGCGCCGTAGGCCGCATCCATCTCGGTTGGGCCGGGAGCGACCAGTTCAAAGACGGGCAGCCGAAGGAGGTCGTCCAACAGGATCACACCGCGCTGCCCGCGACGACCATGAACCACCATGCGCGCCTCTACGACGGTAACCGTGCTGACGAGCGCCCTGGTCGATTTCCTGAGGATCTGTACAAAGGCTTCGCGCTCCGGTTCGGCGAAGGCGATGGCGACGAGAGCAGAGGTATCGACCACGATCATCTGGGCAGACCCTGTTCATCCCATTCCATGGGATTGAAGGCGTCCTTGCGATCGGGAATGCGGTCAAGCTGCGCGAGCAGCGCCGCCATGCGTCCGGGCTTGTCGCCTCTTGTCGCGGTCTCGCTGAGAAGACGATCCACGGCCCGCTCGACAACTGCGGTCTTGCTCATGCCCGTCGCTTTGGCCAAGCGTTCGACCTTGCTTACCACCACCGGATTTGCGATCTGAAGCGCCATTTGAGTTCCTCGATGTATATGTCAACAGTATCAATATACATGCGAGAGTTCGAAACGGACGGCGAAGTGGAGATCATCGAGGAGTCCTTCGGCCAGCTCTGGGGCGAAGCCATCAGCAGGCTCGGTGTGGCAAACCGGATCGAAGTCGCACGCCTGGCGAGGCAAAAAGGGTGGCTGTAGCATTTCTCCCTTGCCGTGCTGCCTTAAGCCGGCATGGTTCTCGCCCGCGTCCTTAGAGTTCTGAGCCTGGTCGCGGCGACCACCGCGATGGCCCGGGAATCGCGCCTGAAAGGCGCGCTCCTTCAGCGCCTGCACCCAACCCAACCCGCCCCTTGATCTCAAGGCAAAAAAACTACCGTGGACGTCGACAAGGAGATCAAGGCGACACGGACCCGGCCTCCGGGGGGCGAAATCTCTTGACGTCCAAATCGCCTGAGTGAATCAGGCCGCCAGTTTCTCCGGGCGATGCCTGATTTCCGATTTGGGCGGAGGCAGCGTCCACATCGGAATGAACCGCGCCAGTCGATGAGCTTGAACCCGCTCGCGGAAGTAGCGTTCGTGCTCCCACTCGACTTCAGCCATCTCCAGAAGGCACTCGACCAGTTCGGGATAACCGCTCTCGGCGGCGAGGCGGGCCGCAACCTCGTACTCGACGATGTTCCGGCTCTCCAGAAACCCGGCACCGTACATGGGAGCGAGCCAGCCGCTGACCGAGCAGAGCGGGCCGAGGGTTCGACCGATGGCGCGGAAGATGATCTCGCGGACCCGGCCGGGTCCGGCCCCAAGCTTCTCCAGCATCTCGCCGACCAGCTCCCGATGGCGCCACTCTTCGGCTTCGATGGCTTTGATCCGCTCCCGTTCGTCGGGACGGGCAACGCTGCGCCAGTGGCCGGCGTAGGCGAACCCCGCGGCGAGCTCGCCCGAATAGGCGGAGCGCAGGACTCGGATCAAGGCATGCTGAGCGTCCGGGGAAGGCGAGTTCACGTCATATGGATCTTATGTGGACGAACGTCGCGTCCGCAGGACGGAATGTCGCGTCCGGCCCCGGCTTTCGCCGAGGTGACGGGTGAGAACGGGGTGGCTATGAGAAACAGAACGGCGCCGGGCGCAAACGCAATGACCATGGGTCGGTGAAGGCATTTCGGTTCAGCCCTCCGGCGGCTGAGGTGTTCGCAGAAGCGGTTCACTAGTCCGTAAACGCGACCTCAAGGTGGCGAGCAGCGGCGAAACGCCGATCTGCTGGGCGGAGAGAGTCTGCAGGTTTCCGAAGAGAACGTTCGACGACGTATCCGAGCCGGTGAGGGCGACGCCCAGCCCGCCGAGGAGCGGAGAGAAGACGGGAAGAGGGCGCCGGAGATCGCAACCGGGGCGCCGAAGCCGGCCGCGCCGCCAAGGCGCAAAGCCGCGTGGCCGCCCTGGCTTCGTGACTGACTTAAGCTATCTTGGTTTCCTTAGCGGAGCCCCGAAACGGGCCCGCTTCCATCCTCGCGTTTCAACCCCCGGCGACTGAGGCCTGTGCTCAAATCAACGAAGATCATCCGAGCCTTCGTCTGCCTGCTCCCGTGGAGCGCGCTCGCCGATGCCGAGGTCCCTTCCGACCCGCCCTCCCGAGGGATCGCGCAGGAGCGCGCGCCCGAGCCGGCCGGGCCGCTTCCGTTCTTCTCGCCGCCCGCGCCCGTCGCTCCGGAGGTGGTGGCCCGGGATGACAAGGGGCGAATCACCGTGCGCGCGACCCGCCTCAACGAACCCCTCGTTCTCGACGGCAGGCTGGACGACGCCGTGTACTCCAAGGTGAAATCCGTGACGGGCTTCGTCCAGCAGGAACCCGACGAAGGCAAGCCGGAAACCGAGAAGACCGAAACCTGGGTCCTCTTCGACGACCGCCATCTGTACGTCTCCGTTCGGTGCTGGGACAGCCAGCCGAACCGGATGATCGCCAACGAACTGCGGAGGGATCATCCCAACATCCGTCAGGACGAGAATTTCTCGCTGGTCCTCGACACCCTCTACGACCGGCGGAACGGCGTCTACTTCGCGACCAACCCGCTCGGCGCCGTCCGCGACCAGGCGATCGGCGACGAGGGCAGGAGCAACAACCTCGACTGGAACACGGTGTGGGAGGTGAAGGCTTCGATGGACGATGGGGGCTGGTCGCTCGAGATGGTGATTCCCTACAAGTCGCTCAGGTTCAAGGGGGTCGGTGCGCAGGTCTGGGGGTTCAACATCCGCCGGACGGTCAAGTGGAAGAACGAGACATCGTCCCTGGCCCAGATGCTCAGGGCCCAGGGCGGCAGAGGCCTGTTCATCTTTTCCTCGGCGGCGACGCTCGTGGGGGTCGAGATCCCCGGCACGAACCGGAACCTCGAGATCAAGCCCTATGCCCTTTCCTCGCTGATCACGGACCAGACGGCGGCCGAGCCTTTTTCGAACGACCCGGATGGGGCCGTGGGCGTCGACGTCAAGTACGGCCTGACCAGCGGTCTCACCGGAGACTTCACCTACAACACCGACTTCGCCCAGGTGGAGGAGGATCAACAGGAAATCAACCTGACCCGGTTCAATCTCCTCTTTCCGGAGAAGCGCGACTTCTTTCTCGAAGGTCAGGCGATCTTCGCCTTCGGAGGCGGCTCGCCGTCCGGGGGCGGAGACGGCCTTGCCCCCATTCCGTTCTTCAGCCGGCGCATCGGCCTGACCGAGGAGGGCGTGGACCCGATCCGGGTCGGGGGCCGGGTCGCCGGGCGGGCCGGGCCGTTCCAGATCGGAGCGCTCGACATCCAGACCCGGGGTGTTGCGGGCAATCCCCTGATCCCCGCCACCAACTTCTCGGTCCTGCGGGTCAGGCGCGACATCCTTCGCCGCAGCGACATAGGCGTTATCGGCACCTACCGGAACACGTCGCTGACCCCGAGTGCTCGCTCGAACGGTGTCTTCGGCGCCGACGCGAATTTCGCCTTCTTCCGGAACGTCAATCTGAATGCTTTCTACCTCACGAGCCGGACGCCGCTCCAGAGCGGGGGAACCACCGGGGGAGACCGATCGAGCTACCGGGGGAACTTCGAGTATCTGGGAGACAGCTACGGCCTGTCCTTCGAGCATCTCTATGTGGGCGAGGGTTTCCAGCCGGAACTGGGCTTCCTCAAGCGCGAGGCGTTCCGGCGCAACTACCTGGTCGCCCGCTTCAGCCCGCGTCCGAAATCCCCCGAGTGGATTCGACGGCTGGTGTGGCAGCTCGACTACGACCACATCACCGACCCCTTCGGTCGGCTCGAGACGCGGAAGATCCTCGGGCAGTTCCGGGTGGAACTCGACAATTCCGACAGCGCGGAGATCGAGTATGCGAACAACTTCGAATTCCTCCCTGAGCCGTTCGAGATCTCGGAGGGCGTGATCCTTCCCGTGGGCGAGTACGACTTCCAGAACGTGAAGCTTTCCTACACCCTGGGCGCTCAGCATCGGCTGCCCTCGACCATCAGCTACCAGCGGGGAGGCTTCTGGAGCGGCGACCGGGACGCCCTGAGCTTCGATGGACGTATTCAGGCCGCATCGAAGTTCTCCTTCGAGCCGCGGATCGGCCTCAACTGGGTGAGGCTGCCGGAAGGGAACTTCACGACGCGCCTGATCGGCGCCCGGCTGACCATGACCTTCAGTCCCCGGATGGCGCTCAGCAGCTTCGTTCAGTACAAGTCGAGTTCCAATTCGCTGAGCACCAGCCTTCGCTTCCGCTGGGAGTACCGGCCCGGCAGCGATCTCTTCTTCGTCTACAGCGACGGACGCAAGGACCTCTCCTCGGACCCGTTTCTGGCGAACCGGACGATTGCCGTGAAGTTCACCAGACTCTTCCGGTTCTGAGCTGCGCGCGCAGGGGATTGGGCGTCATCACCTGCAAGGCGGCCGCGGGCAGACCCTGCGGAAAAGCGAGGAGGAAGATGGCGATGCCTGAGGTGACAAGACCGTCACGTCGACCGTGCCGTCACGGTAACCGTCCTTGTCTGCTATCCGACCGCGAGGGACTACAGGCTGGGCACCATCCACGGGAATACGTAGGCCTGCAGCAGGACCAGCACGCCCACCAGGCAGGCGAGAGCCAGGCTGTGGAAGAAGACGTAGCGCAGGATGTCGCCGGGCGCTGCCGCGTCACCCGTCGCGACGCTTGCGACTACGATGCTCTGGGCGTCGATCATCTTCCCCATCACGCCGCCCGACGCGTTCGCGGCCGCGCACAGCAGCGGAGAGACGCCGATCTGCTGGGCGGAGACGGTCTGCAGGTTTCCGAAGAGAACGTTCGACGACGTATCCGAGCCGGTGAGGGCGACGCCCAGCCAGCCGAGGAGCGGAGAGAAGAACGGGAACAGGACGCCGGTGCTCGCGAAAGCGAGACCCATGCTGGTGTCGGAGCCCGAATAGCGGGTGGTGAAGCCAAGGGCCAGCATCGCCGCGATGGTGAGCAACGAAGTGCGGACGCGCCACAACGTCTTGCCGTAAAGGCTTAGCAGCGTCTTGAGTGAAAGGCGCAGAACGAAACCGGAGGCGAGCCCCGCGAGCAGGAGACTGGTACCGGTGGCCGAGAGCCAGTTCAAGCTGAAGACCGCGGCTTCAGGCTCCGGCGCCACGACCACCGGCGGGACACGCAGCACCGCCTTGTCCAGGTACGGCACGGGAACGCGCACGATCGAGAGACCATCAAGGGTCTTCTTCATCTGCGGAAGACCCCAGACGAAGACGAAGGCGGTCAGGAGGATCCACGGGGTCCAGGCACGAAGGGCGGTGCTTCGGGGCGGCGGCGCATCAGCGCTCGACGCGCTCGTACGCTCGTGATCGAACCGCCAGACGTTCCGCGGCTGCCAGAAACGCAGCAGGATCAGGAGGGCCAGCATCGAGACGATCGACCCGGCGATATCGACCACCCAGGGACCGTGATAGTTGCTGACCAGAAACTGCGTGATCGCGAAACTCACTCCCGTGGTGAGGCAGGCCGGCCAGACTCCACGCATGCCTTTCCAGCCGGCCATGACCACGATCAACCAGAATGGAACAATCACCGAGAAGAACGGCAGTTGCCGGCCCACCATGGCGGAGAGTTTGTCGAGCGGCAGATGGGTGACCGCGTTGAGCGCGATCATCGGCGTACCCAGAGCGCCAAAGGCCACGGGCGCGGTGTTGCCGATCAAGGCCAGTCCCGCCGCCTCGAGGGGACGGAAACCGAGACCGATCAGCATGGCGCCGGAGATCGCGACCGGGGTGCCGAAGCCGGCCGCGCCCTCGATGAACGCCCCGAAGCTGAAGGCAATCAGAAGGGCCTGGATGCGGCGGTCGTCGCCCAGACCGGCGATGGTGCGCTTCACGATGTCGAACTGACCCGTCTTTACCGTCACGTCGTAGACAAAGATGGCGTTGAGTACGATCCAACCGATGGGAAAGAGACCATAGGCGGCGCCGTAACCAGCCGCAGCGCTCGCTAGGGGCGCCGGCATGTGGAAGACGAACACCGCAACCAGCCACGCCGTCCCCAGACCCGCGAGTGCGGCCACATGGGCGCGGGCGTGAAAGAACGCCAGCAGCCCCAGGAGCACTACCACGGGCAGCGCGGCCACGAGTGCCGAACTGAACACGTCGCCAACTGGGGCGTAGGTTTGCGGCCAGATCATGGGAGGTAGAAAGAGGCTACACCGGCCTGCCCGGCCTTGGGCGCGATCGGTGGGCAAGGCCTTCTGTTCGGCAGCCCGCGACGCCGGGCATCCGACGGGTCGATGTCTTCGACGCCACGAACTGCATGATCCCGGTAAACGGTTACGGTTTGGCCGGTCCCTTACGGAGAGCTTTGGACGCGGCCAGCCTCTCGCCAATTTCCTTTTCCCGGCCTCTCGTCGTGGGCTTGAAGTACGTTCGGCCTTTCAGCCGGTCGGGCAGGCACTCCATCGCGGCCACACCCTGGGCTTCGTCGTGGGCGTACTTGTAGCCCTCGCCATAACCGAGAGACTTCATGAGTTTCGTGGGCGCGTTGCGAATGGCCGGCGGCGGCGGATCCGCCCTGGTTTCGAGGGCGTCCGTTCTGGCTTCGTTCCAGGCCACGTAGACCGCGTTGCTCCTCGGTGCGGCCGCGAGGTAAACCACAAGCTCGGCCAGAGCGAGGGCTCCTTCGGGAAGGCCGATGAAATGAACGGCCTGCTGGGCGGCCATGGCCAGGGTGAGCGCATGCGGGTCGGCGAGGCCCACGTCCTCGGAGGCGAAGCGCACGAGGCGGCGTGCGATGTAGAGCGGATCTTCGCCGCCCTCGATCATGCGGGCCAGCCAGTACAAGGACGCGTCGGCGTCGGAATTGCGAATCGACTTATGCAGGGCGCTGATCAGATTGAAATGCTCTTCGCCGCTCTTGTCGTAGAGAAGAGCCTTTCGCGACAGGGCCTTCCGGGCGAGCGGCAGATCGATCCGGCCCGTGCTCCGGGCGAGAGACGCGGCGATTTCCAGGGCGCCGAGCGCGCGTCGGGCGTCGCCGTCGGTGACTTCGGCCAGGAACACAAGAGCGTTGTCGTCGACCACGACTCCGAGATCCCCCAAACCGCGCTCTCGGTCATGGAGCGCGCGGCGCATCAAATCGATGACGGCCTCGCCGTGGAGCGGTTTCACCACAAAGACCCGGCAGCGTGAAAGCAGGGCGCCCACCACCTCGAATGAAGGGTTTTCGGTGGTGGCGCCGATGAGGATCACATCGCCAGACTCGACGGCCGGAAGCAGGGCGTCCTGCTGCGACTTGTTGTAGCGATGGATTTCGTCGATAAAGAGAACTGTCTTCCGGCCCGCCGTCTTCCGGCGATGAGCGGCGTTCGCGAGAATTTCGCGCAGTTCCTTGACTCCGGTGAGAACCGCGGAGAGAGCTTCGAAGTGGGCCTTGGCCTTCGTCTGATGCCTGATGGCATTGGCCAGGGTGGTCTTCCCCGATCCCGGCGGGCCCCACAGGATCATCGAAAAGAGTTCGCCGCCCTGAAGCGCGTCGGTGAGCGGTTCGCCCGGCCCCAGGAGCGATTCCTGCCCGAGGATTTCTTCAATCGACTCCGGGCGCATCCGCTCGGCGAGAGGAGCGTCCTTCCGTCGCTCGGTCTTCGGCGCGGGCAGCCGGGGTTCTCCCGGCTCCTCGAAAAGCGAGGGCGGCTTCGACTTCCCCGTCACTTCTTGCCGAAGTTCAGTCGATCAACCGCCACCCGGCCGTTGCTCACCACCAGCAAAGGATCCTGGAGCGTGTCAATGTCCTCGAGCGGATTCTCGGCGACCGCGACGAGGTCCGCCTCCAGTCCCGGCTCGATGGCGCCGATGCTCTTCTCCATCCGGAAGAGAACCGCGGCATTCACGGTGGCCGCGCGAATGGCGTCAATCGGGGTCTGGCCAAGCTTCACGAAATTCTGAACCTCATGGGATATGCGCGTGACACTGTTGGGGCCATAGCTCGTATCTCCGCCCGTGACCATGAGCAGGCCCTTCTTGTAGGCCCGCTGGACCACATCGGCCAACCGGGGCAACATGCCCTGCCCGCGCAGGGTGAGGGCGGGGTGGTCGTACTCGCCGCCCGGTTCGGCCAGATCGATGAGTGTCGAATACGTGGGCACGAAGGCGATGCCCTTCTGCTTCATGAGGTCGAGGGCTTCGTCGGTGAGGTACGTGCCGTGCTCGATCGAAGCGACTCCGGCCTTGACCGCGGCCAAAGCACCTTCCGCACCATGGGCATGAGCCTGGACGCGAACCCCTTTCAGGGCGGCCTCTTCGACTATGGACCGTATTTCCGCCTCGCTCCACATCTGCTTGCGTGGATCGGTCTCGGGGGTTCCGGCGCGTTCGGTGGCGTTGATCTTGATCCAGTCGACGCCGTGGGCGAGGTTCATCCGCACCACGCGACGAATGTCGGGAATGGTCTTGACCCCGCCCAGGAGATCGGCGAGCGAGGGATCGGAATAGAAGGCCTCCTCGGCGAGGCGATCCCGGACGTGGTATCCGGAAGCAAGGACGTCCGGACCAGCCAGGGCTCCGGACTTCGCGAGGTCGCGAAGCGAGACATCGACGAAGTACGAGACGCCCGAGCTTCGAACGGTGGTGACTCCCGACTCCAGAGCGCGCTTCGCCGCGGCGAAGTTCGCGATATGCGTGTGGGCATCGACCAGCCCGGGGATGAGGGTCTTGCCGGCCAGATCCAGGGTCTTGACCCCTGAAGGAGCGGGCCCAGGCGAAACACTCTCGATCTTCCCGTCGCGAAGCAGGACGGTTTGATTGGCCGCCATTCGACCGGTGCGAACGTCGAGGACATTGGCATGGACAAGGGCCAGCGCTTCGGGCGCCTTCCCCGCTTGCGCATGCGCCATGGCCGCCATCAGCGCGACCAGAGCAGGCCGCACCAGGGCCGACGCCTTTGGACCAAACAGGTTCATTGAGAAATCTCCCCGAGTCTCGATCTTCGCCAACTATAGTTCGCGCGCGGGGCCCCTGCGGGGTGAGTCAAACCGCTCGCGAACGGCGTCCAGGAACGCCTTGATCGCGCGGGCGATTCTTTCCGCGGTCCGACCGTCGCCATAGATCGTTCCCGGCTTCACCTCCGGCGGATTCTTCTCTAGGCCCCGAACTCCTCGGACAATGGCCGCGGCCTTCGCGCCCACCAGCCGGTTGGCGCCACCCTTCAGAGTCTCGGTCCACTCGGTGGTGTCGCGCAACGTGAGGCAGGGCCGTCCCAGCAGGAAAGCCTCTTTCTGCAAACCCCCGGAATCCGTCAGGACGGCGCGAGCGCCCAGACTCAGGCCGAGGGACTGCGCGTAACTGACGGGCTCGATGGTTCGAATGTTCGAAGGCAGGTCCAGCTTGAAGGCGGCGAGGCGGGCGCGGGTCCGGGGATGAAGAGGAAGGACGACCGGATGGGCCAGTTTCCCGAGGCCTTCGAGAATGCCCTCGAGGCGGGAGCGGTCGTCGGTGTTTTCCTGGCGATGAACCGTCGCGAAATAGAAATCGCGGGGCAGGCCCATGTCCCTGAGCGCGACCTGGGCCGGCTTCCTCATCTTCTTCAGGGCGTCGGTCATGATGTCTCCCACTACGCAGACGCCTTTGCGGACGCCTTCCCGAGCCAGGTTCTTCGCGGCGAGTCTGGTCGGACAGAACAGGAGGGAAGAAACGTGGTCGGTGACCCGGCGATTCACTTCCTCCGGCATCTTCATGTCGAAGCTGCGCAGACCCGCTTCAACATGCGCCACCGGAATATGGAGTTTCACGGCGGCAAGCGCCCCGGCCAGGGTCGAATTCGTATCGCCCAGCACGACCACGAGAGCGGGTTCGATCCTCTGGAGCGCCGCCTCGATGGCGGTGAGCATGGCCCCGGTCATCGCCCCATGCGAGCCGCCGGAGAGGCCCAGATGGATCTGCGGCTTCGGAAGCCCGAGCTCGCGAAAGAAGGCGCCGGACATGGCCTCGTCGAAGTGCTGGCCCGTGTGGAGGAGGGTGTGGTCGAAGCGCTTTTGCAGAACCGCGACCAGGGGCGCCGCTTTCACGAATTGGGGACGGGCACCCACGACGGTCAGGATCTTGTCCATGGACAGAGCCTAAACCCGAAGGCCGAGGATGTTTCCCCGACCCCGACACTCTATAGACTCGGCCGCAACAATGAAGATTGCCATGACCGGCGTGGCGGGTTTTGTGGGCTCGAATCTGGCCGAGAGACTCGTGCAGCGCGGCGATAGCGTGCGCGGTATCGACGACTTGTCCCATGGCTCGCTGGAGAATCTCGCGGCCTTGGCGGATCACCGCGGGTTCCGCCTCGATCAGGGCTCCATCCTGGACCCCGAAGCGCTGCGCGTCACGTTCGAGGGCGCGGAGGTCGTGGTTCACCTGGCCGCGGGGAAGATCCCCCGGCATGGGGACGCCTTGGACACGCTCCTCATCAACGGGGAGGGCGGACTGAACGTGCTGCGGGCCGCCCGCGACTGCGGCATTCGGCGCATGGTGCTCGCATCCACCTCCGATTGCTACGGACGAAATCCTCAGGTCCCGTTCAACGAGGAATCGGCATCGGTCATCGGCTCGCCCAAAGTCCGTCGTTGGAGCTATGCAGTATCGAAGATGTTCGAAGAGCAGGCCCTCTTCGCCTTTCGGGAACGGTACGGCCTCGAAGGCGTTGTTCTTCGGCTCTTCGGGGGCTATGGACCGAAACAGAACATCACCTGGTGGGGTGGTCCCCAGTCCGTCTTCATCGGCGCGGCCCTCCGGGGCGAAGCGCTCGAGGTTCATGGGACCGGCGAGCAGACGCGAAGCTTCACCTTCATCGACGACATGGTGGAAGGTTTCGTGCGCGCCCTCGACGCCCCGAAAGCGGATGGTGAAGTGCTCAACATCGGGATCGATCGGGAAATCACCATCCTGAACCTGGCCCGGATGGTCTCGGAGATGATCCGGCCGCAGGAAGTCCCCAAACTTCGCCTCATCCCCTATGAGACCTTCGGACGGTACGAGGATGTGGAACGCAGGATTCCCGATGGTTCCAAATCCGAGACGATCCTCGGATTTCGGGCGCGGGTGAATCTCGAAGAAGGCCTGCCCCGGGCCATCGAATGGCAGAGCAGAACCATGCGGCGCCTTGGTCTCCTGTGATTCACGCGGTGATTCCGGTTCTCAATGAAGAGCCGAACGTCGCGAACCTGGCCGACCGACTCCAGGATGCGCTGAATCCGTTCGCGCCCTACCGGATTCTCTTTGTGGACGATGGTTCGACGGACGGAACCGCGGCCGTCCTGAAGGCCAGAGAGCCGGACATCGAGACGATCTCCCATCCGCGGAATCTCGGCCCCGGCGCCGGGTTTCGGACCGGTTTCACCCACCTCCTCAAAACCCTTCAGCCTTCCGATCTCGTGGTCACCCTCGAAGGCGATGGCACCAGCGACCTCGCCATTCTGCCCAGGATGCTGGGAAGAGTCCGAAACGAGGACGACGACATCGTCCTGGCCTCGTGCTACCTCTTCGGGGGGGGGATCAAGGACACGTCTCTCCACCGGGTGGGTCTCTCCCATCTGGCCAACGCCCTGGTGAAACAGACTCTGAGCCTCTCTGGTCTGGCCACGCTATCGAGTTTCTTCAGGATCTACCAGGGTCGCACCCTTCTGCGCATGCGCGAGAATTTTGGAGAAAGGCTTTTTGAATCGGACGGTTTCGACAGCCAGATTGAGATTCTTCATCTCGCCGCGAAGCTGAAGATGAGAATCTCTGAGGTGCCCATGGTCCTCGACGGCTCCCGACGCCTTGGCCGAAGCAAGATGAAGATCCTGAAGACCTCGATCGCCTATCTTCGTCTGGTGGCGCGATACCGTCGGTGAATCGTTCCTCTCTCTTGGCCCTGCTGGGCTTCCTGCTCGGCGTCCTCGGCTTGTCGTTCAGCCTCGGGGAGGAAGTCACGGTACCCATGGGCGGGGGGCGGGGACCGCTCATGATGTCCGGGCTTGGCCCGAGCGACGCGGCTTCGGCCCTGCCGAACGAGGAGGTCGCGGACCAACGACGCAGCTTCTACTTCCGTCAGATCGAATCGACCCGCGCCCAGGTGTCGATTCCCCTCAGACCTCGAGGAGCGTGGAGCGCGGCGGTGCGGATGGACTCGACGGTCCGAACCAGAGTGGCGATAGCCGACGGCGACACCCCCTTGGGCGATGTCTTCGTCACCCCGGGTCCATGGCGGGAGATTCCTTTGGCCGAGGGCCTTCGCCTGGACCGAATGGCGTTCACTCTCGGGTTCCAGGACGCTCCCCTGGTACAGCGCAGTGATCCGGAGAATTTTCGGCGCTATGTAGATCAATTCGCTTTCCGATGCCCCGACGGCTTCGAATTCCCGTGGGCGACGCGTTTGGCCGGCGGACTGCTGATTCTTCTCCTGGTTTCGATCGCTCAATCAACATGCGTTTCCGTGGCCGCGCCGGGCGCGATGATCGCGGGGCCATTGGTCTTGTCCCTGATGTCGTTTCTCGAGCCGGTGGCCCTGGCCCTGGCCCTTCCCCGCCTTCTGGGTTTCGTCGTCTTCGGCGTGGCTTTGATCTTCGTGACGGGACGGATCCTGAAGCTTCCTCCGCCAAAGATCGCGGCCCTGTCTTTGATGGGCTCGGGGATGGTTCTGGTCTACGGGTGTCTCTCCTTCCTCCCCAATCATTCGCCCGCCGATCTGGACATTCACATCTGGCGGACCATCGATCTGGCGGAGGTTCCGTGGTCGTATGACGCCTGGCTCCGATACGGGTCTCACTATCCGACGCCATCGCAGGCGCGCGGCGCGGCCACGGAAGCGCTCGGCGCGGGGCCGCTCATTCCATATTCGCCTCTTCCCTATGTCCTCTTCTACCTCGCTCACACCATGGGCCTCGACCTGCACTGGTCGATCAATGCCATTGCGGTGACAAGCCTCGCCCTTCTCCTGCCCCTGTTATTTGCCTTCGCACGCGCTGCCTCGTCCGACACCGGAGGCTTCCTGGCCGCGGCTCTGATGGCCCTGGATCTCGCCACCATTCACCATCTGGGCCGGGCCCACGCGCCCGCCGTAGCCGGGGGTGCTTTGGGAATTGCGGGCGGCCTGGCGTTCGGGCTCGCTTTCCCGCGTCTGCGAGAGCCGCGACAATGGAGAGTCGCGGCCCTGGCCCTGGGATTAGGGGCGCTTGGGTACTCGAGCACGCCGCTCTTCTATGCGCTCTTCGGAATCGCATTGATGGCCTGGGGGTCGGCCGGCGCCAGCACGAAGCCTCTGTCCCGCTCCTTTCTTTTCGCCCTTAGCACCGGCGGCTTTATCGCGCTCGTTATGTATTACGGTCACTACATTCCGGGCCTGATCCGCGGCGGGGGAACTTCGAACCTGCTGTCCGATCCCTTTCCTGGCCGGACCTTCTTCATCTTTCACAACGAATCGCGCCAGAGCCTCCGTCTGTGGAGATTGGGCCTGTTCGTCCCGTTCCTGGCCGCCATACCGGCGACCGCGATCGTCATTGCCCGATGTTCCGCGACCATCCGAGCGTTCCTCCTGGCCTGGCTCTCGGCCTGGGCAGGCATCATGCTTCTGAAGGAACCGTGGGCCTTCCCCCGCCTTCTGCGCTGGGCCAAGGAAGACCTCTACGTTGCTCCCGTGCTGGCCCTGCTGATCGCCATCGCCATCGCGCGAATCGAGTCTCGGCCTCTCCGTGTCGGTCTGATCGCCCTGAGTCTGCTGACCGCCCTCAGTCTCCGCGCTCGCGACTACGGATTTCACGCCGACACGTTGCGGTTCTTGAGATGACGGGATCTCCGCGCTCGGCCGGCCGGATGAGTGGATCCAATGCGGATTTCGAAATTTCCCGGTCGAGGTGGCCTGGAGCGGGACCAACGATATTGGCGCCCTTGACCGCCTCTAAGGGACAGGGGGCCGAGTATCAGATCTACCGGATGGTGGGAAGGGAGTAGACCACCGTGCTGCCTCCGTCGAAGGCGAGCGGGAGTTTACGGCGCCGATCCTGGCCCACGATGTAGTCGGCCCCGAACTGACGGGCCAGGGTTACGATCTCATCGTCCGAGAACTGCCCATACTCCTTGGCCATCACAATCTCCATGCGGCGGCCCCACTCTTTCGCGAAGGCGTCATCGAAGTATTGCTGGGTCCCATCTTTCCACTCGCCCACGATCGTTCGTTCGGAGAACACGCGGAATCCCGCCTCTTCAGGAGGGGTGAGAAACACTGCGGTCTTGGGGGTCTGGGTCCGGGCCCAATTCTGCGCCGCCCGAAACGAGCCGTGCTCAAACCGCTGCCGCTGTCTCCGGTAGTTGTCGCCAAACAGGGGGCCGATGGCCAGGAGGAAAGCCAGAGCCGACAGCATCAGGGATCGGCGACGATCTTTATGGGCGACGGCGAGAGCCACCAACAGGGCCGTGCCCAGGATGGCGAAGATCGACTCATTCTGGACGCGCCGGATGAATTCCATCACATAGTCCGTCCAGATAAGCGGCCGATCGGGCCATTGAAGAGCGACCAGGGCGAAGGCGCCCAGGAGCCGGAGCCAGGAGGGAAGGGGCGGTGTGTTCGCGCCCAACACCGCGATCAAGACCAAGAGTCCAAGCGGTTCCAGGCCCGTGGCAAAAATTGCCAGGAAGTAGAAGGCGGAGAGGACGCGCATGAGCGACGAGTTGCGCCACAGCAAGACCATGTCGGCCGCCATGAAGGCAAGGAGAAGGACGGACAGGAATCGCCAGATCCGGTGCGGCTGAAACTGCAGCATGGCCTTCAGGGGAATGAACTCCGTGAAGATCGTGCCGGTGACGAACAGGAACGAGGTGGCGAGAATGAGAACACTCAGTCCCGGCAATCGGTCCGGCTTGGACCGGGTCGCCGCGGCCAGACCCAGGAGGAGCCAGATCGCCGCATCGGGCAGAGCATCGCCAAACGTACCCGGAAACGAATGGTGGGAGGAACGCAGGATCAGAAGATCGAGCCACTCTCGCGTCATCGGCTTGTCTTGAGCGATAGTCCGACCCAGAAACGGGAGCACGGGCAGCCAGGAGAGGATCAGATGCCTGGCCGTGGTCGATCGGGGAAGCGACCTCGCCTCCCAGAAGATCATCAACGTGAAAGGAACAAGGAGATACAACGAGTAGAGGGCGTGGTTGTAGACCCCGAAAGAGACGATCAGAAGCGGCAAGGTTCTCCGGCCCTCGAGAAAGAGGGCGAGAGCCATCAAGTCGAGACCGGAGGCCAGATGCGAATGCGAAAAGGCGACTCGGTACAGCGCTTCTCCGGCGAAGCCGGTGCGCACGGGCATGGCCAGAAGCACGGCCAGTCCGCCCACCGACCGGTCTCCTCCGCTGGCCCAAACCCCCATGCGATAGACCGCCGCATAGGTCAGGGCAATCGAAACCACGTAGAGCGCGAAATAGGCGAGCGCCACCCAGTCGGTCGAGGGAAGGACCGCAGCCAGAGATCGATAGAAGATGGTGGGAAAACGGTCGCCCGTGGCCACCAGGGAGTCGCCCGCGTATAGGGAACGATCGATGAATCTCTTCAGAATCGGAACGGTGATCCCGTGGTTGCTGTCGCCGAATCGATATCCGACCAGGGTAAGGCTGGCCAGAGAGGCGAGGACGGAGAGGGTCGCCCCCTGAAGGAAGGTCAGGGGCGGCGCCGCTGGAGTCCCGGCAAGAGCGTGATCGGAAGCGGACAAGGGGCGTTTCTAGGGCAGGCGAAGGAGGCGTGTCCTCCACCCAGTCTAGTTTTGATCTCGCGCGCTTTCCTAGCCAGTCTGCCTCAACCGGCGAGCACGAATGCGGCCGGATGGAATCTGCCGGAGTTCAGGATTTTGGAGACGCGCTGAAAGAGTTCGCCGACCGCCGCTATGGGCGAGTCCGTCCGCTTCGGTTCCGCAGCCGTCTCAGAGCCGCGGCGAAATCGACCGGAGGCTCACTCTCGCAGTCGATGGGCTGCCCGGTGAGCGGATGGGGGAAAACAAGTCTGCAGGCGTGAAGGAGCGGCCGGCTCAAGACGGGACGCTTCACCCGGCCATAGACACCGTCACCCATGATGGGGTGCCCGATGGCGCGCAGGTGGAGGCGGATTTGATGTTGCCGTCCAGTGTCCAGTTCGACTTCGAGAAGAGCGCCATGCGGAAATCTCTCCCGGACTTTGTAGTGGGTGACCGCGTGACGGGACGGCTCGTCCTCGTCTCTCGCGATGTGCCGCTGGCCGGACTCGTATTCGTCGGCAATCGGAAGGTCGATGGTCCCGAACCCGGGTTCGGGAAGGCCCTCGACCAGGGCGAGGTAGCGGCGCAAGAAGGCGTGATCTCGGAAGGCGGCCCGCCCCGCCGCGTGGCTCTCCCGCGAGAGAGCGATGGCGACGAGACCCGATGTGCCTCGATCCAGCCGATGAAGGGCGCCCACATACGCTCTCGGCCCACGGACTCGGGTCAGATCGGCGCGCAGGCGGGTCAGGACGCAGTCGTCGCCGGATCCGCCATCGGTGGGAACAGTGAGCAGTCCGGGAGGCTTGTCCACCACCGCGAGATGCTCGTCCTGGAAGGAGCAGGGAAGGGACAGGCGAATCGCTTCTTCGCGCCGACGGTTCGGGTGGTAGGTCACGGTGCTGGAGGCCTCAACCCGATGGCCCGCGTCCCGGACTCTGTGCGGGCCCACGTCGACCTGGCCTGCGCCAATCGCGTCCTGGGCCTTCCTTCTCGACAGGGCGAAGTCTCGGGCTACGCGCACGTCGAGCCGACCGGGAGAAACCATCACCCGGGAGAATAGATGGACGCGTCTTCTCCCTTCAGCGCGCTCCTGGGGCCTGGGCGTCTTCTAGTTCTGAACCTCGTCGGCCGCCTTGCGTTCGCGAGTGCGCCCGGAAGGACCCATGGTCTTCTTCAATGACTCGATCAGCTCATGGGTGATGGTCGCCTTGATGTGGACTTTCTCTGCTTCAGTGGCAACCGAGATCGAATCGGCGATCTGCGCCAGTTCGGCCTTCTGACCCGCCTGGAGGGACAGCATGGCGGAGAAACCTCGAACCACGTCGGCGATCTTGGTGGCCGATTTCTCGTCCTGAGCCTCGGCCACCGCGGTCATGCCCACCTCGGGATCGAGATGGCCGTAGGCCACGACTTGCTTGACGCTCGGGAGGTTCGCCGCGGGCCCGCCGACCTGCGAGGCCACGCGGGAGAGAACGGAGGGTCCGCCCACCGCCCAGAAAGTGGAGCCGGGCTCGATGCTCTGAAGCTGGGCGACGAGCTGCTGAGAGTCGCGAATGCCGTGGCCGGTGGAACGGTTGGCCAGAAAGGTCTCGACCGAAGCGGAATCGCCGGCGACGAGAATCCCCGCGTCAAGAAGCGCAACCGCGCCGTTCGACTTGCCCGTGGCTTCTCGGAAGATGGTGACGCCCTCGCGGCGCTCCTTCGATGCCTTGCCCGCTTCAGGGATGGAGGATTCGAGACGGGCGGCATCGAAGCGGCCGGTCACGAACACGAGAGCATTCTCCGGGTGACGCTTGTGATCGCCCTCGACTTTGGGTTCGGTCGCGTTCGCCCGGATCGCCACCACGACGGAATCGATGTCCCGGGCAGGGTTGAGGCCGGTCTTCCGCTCGATCTCGGCCAGGGCGTCGATGCGGCCCGGTTCGCCCTCGCCTCCGAACTTCGCGTAGAACTGCGAGCCGGTGAGTGCGCGAACGTCGAAACCCATCACCATCGAGCTGTCGGCGGGCAGGGCCAGGGCCTCGGGCGGGATGGGCCCCACGGCGGCGCGGGCGGTGCCCGTGAGGCGGGTGGAGAAGGCGAGACCTATGCCCAGGACGGAGATGGCGGCGGCGGTGAGGATGAGGCGGCGAGATCGGTTCATGCTGGGGAACTCCCTTGAAGAAGGCAAATACTCTGGCATGGGCGGCCTGTGCGGGCCAATTCCCACGCCCTCATGAGGAGATAACGTACTCGCGTCTCGAAAAGATCCATACGGCCAGAGCCAGACACACAACCCCAGTGATTCCAAGAACTAGAACAGACTCCCCTACCCCAAAGAACTTGGAGAAGAGTTCGGCCAGTCCCTCTTCGGACGGACGGTGGCGGATCAGGGAGCGTGCGTAGGCGGTGAGGGTGTAGTTGGGAGCATCTCCCGGGAAATTGGCGACGAAGCCTTCCCAGACGAAGAGGAACAGCAATCCGGGAATGAGGGGTCGCTTCAGACTCACGCCCAGGAGAGCAAAGACACTGCCGTATGTAAATAGAGTGAGCGCCGAAGCACCCAGATCCTGAATCAGATTGGGAGCGCCAAAACCCAGACCTTGAGGAGTGCCCGCACACAGGACCACATAGGTAAGAACCACGCAGGGCACGGTGAGGGTGAGCACGGTGACGAGGTAGGCGAGGAATTCGCCCAGGAAGATCGAGAGTCTGGAGATGGGCCGGGTGAGGAAATACGTGAGCGTCTTGGAATCGACCCCGTCGGAGATCAAGGCGGATCCGAAGAGCAGGGCCACGAGAGGCAGAAGATTCCGCACGAAGAAGAGAGCAATCACCATTCCGTAGAGCTCGAATCCGGTGAGGGGAAGGTCCTTGGGGGGATAGATCCTGAGAAGCCCGCCCAAAAGCACAGGCAGAGCGAGGAGCAGGAAGACCCAGAAACTTCGCGGCCGCGGCAGCATCCGCTCTATCGAGATGAAGAACACATCCCTCGCCGCACTCCACACCGGGCGCGTGGCCCGGATCTCAGTTTCCGTCGTCACTTGCGCACCAGGTAGGAGAATACGGATTCGAGATTCTCGTCGGTCACCCACATTTCCTCAACCCCGAAAGTCGCGGACAACTCCTGAACCCTGGAGAAGAAGGCATCCGGTTTCCTGATCTCGGCGAGGAGATGGCCGGTCGCGTCCTCGAGGTTCAAGGACACGAGGTCGGGCAAAAGCACGAGTTCGCGGGCCAGACCTCGAGCGTCCCGGGCCTTCAGGCGCACGGATCGGGGGTGACGATCCAGCAGGTCCCGAATTTCTCCCAGATCGCCCTCGGCGAGGACGCGGCCGTTGTGGATCAGAAGAACGCGCCGGGTGACCTGCTCCAGTTCATGGAGGATGTGGGTGGAAACGAGGACGGTCCGGCCCTCCTCACCCAGGCGCTTCATGAGGTCGGATATGCGCTTCCGGTTTTGCGGGTCCATGCCGGTGAGAGGCTCGTCGAGAAACAGGACTTCGGGCTGGTGCGCGAGAGCCTGAGCCAGCTTGATCCGCTGCCGCATACCCTTGCTGTAACCGCCGATCTTGCGATGCATCGCGTCCTTGAGGTCGACCGTCTCGATCGCCGCGGTGGCGAGCTTCTCCGCTTCTGCTCGGTCGAATCCATTCAAGGAAAGGAGGGCGCTCACGAACTGTAGCCCGGTAAAGTCCTCGAAGAACGCGTCGGTGTCCGAGCACAGACCCACGGAGTGGAAGACCTCCGGCGAGCCGAAGGCCGGCCGGCCCAGGAGTTCGACCGTGCCCTGGCTCGGGCGGAGCTGGCCGCAGGCAAGCTTCAGGAGCGAGCTCTTTCCCGCGCCATTGGGACCGAGCAGGCCGAAAACCCCCGGACCCAGTTCGAAGCTCACGTCGTTGAGCGCCATCACCGGGCCGTACCACCGCGAGGCCTTCCGGAAAACCACCCGCGCGGTCACTTGACGATCTCCACCGCACGAACCCTGGTCTTCAGAATGACGAGGCAGGAAAGGAAGAGCACGGCCAGGACGGCGAGCGCCCATTCAGGAGGCAGGTCGGCGGTCATGCGTGAGGGCTTGAGCCCGAAGATCGCCTCACCCACCCGCCGCATGCTCGCCTGAATCGAAATCAAGCCGGCGTAGGAACTGCGCGTGGCTCTCCAGGCGATGGCCTGGGCTACCGTGCTTCCGACAAAGACGAAGAAGAAACCAAGCCCGGCAAATCGTGCGTTGCGGGCGAGAGCCGACATGGCCAGAACGAGACCGGTGGTGGGCAGCACCAGGACAAGGGCGAAAGCGACGATCTTCGGAACGAGCAAAAGGTGCGACATGCCCCCGAGAACGTCGGGGGCGAGTGAGCGAGCTCCGAGGAAGAGAACCAGCCCGGGGATCAGTGTGACCATGGAGAGAGAAACGAAGAGGATGGCGACCTTCCCGAAGATGTAGTCGGAGAGGGTGAGGGGTCTGGACAGATAAAGCAGGAGGCCGCCGGTTCGCATGTCGTTGGCGATGAGCCCCGCTCCGGCGAGAGCCGACATCAGGAGCATCCAGGGAATCTGCTGGCCGAGGAAATCGCAGAAGAGCTTGTCGTCCACCGGGACAATACGACGGGCCTCGGGAAACCGGGTGGTGAAGTAGACCTGCACGAGCCGGACGAAAACCGGGAGCCAGGCGATGGCGATGAGGCCCAGGTAGGCACGAAGCGCAAACAGCGCCTTCAATCCCTCGCGAGCGATGGGAATCCATCGGTTATTCCGCAGGGGTATGGAGGCGTCCAGACGCCGATAGTGCTGTTCGTAGATCTGGGTGGAACTCATGCCGCGGGACTCGTGGCGCGGAGGAAGATGTCTTCCAGGGTGTCCTCGGCCTTTCTCAAGTGTCGAACCTGGGTGGCGCTTGCGGTGGCGGTTTCGAAGATCCAGGCAACCGTTGCTCCCGCAGGAACCGCCACGCGCCAGGCGTCCGGACCGAGTTGCGCGTCCCCTCCCCGTTTTCGCACCGCCGTGACGAAGTCGTCGGTCTCGCCCTTGAGCCGGACCACGTACCAGTCTCGGTCGAGTTTTTTGAGATCCTCCACGCGTCCCTCAGTCCGGATCGCGCCGCCGGAAATCACCAGAATGCCCTCGCACACCTTTTCCACATCACGCAGGAGATGCGAACACAGGACCACGGAGAGGCCGCGAAGCTTGACGATGTCGCCAATCAGTTGGAGCATCTCTTCTCGGCCGACCGGATCGAGACCGTTGGTGGGCTCATCCAGAAGCACGATCTCGGGGTCGTGGACGAGTGCCGTCGCGAGCTTGGCCTTCTGCTTCATGCCTGCCGAATAGGTCTCGACCTTGCGATAGCGCTCCTCGCCCAGACCGACGAACTGGAGGACCTCGTGGGCCCGGCGCATGGACTCGCTTTGGGGAAGACCCGACAATTCGCCGGCAAACGCGACCGTCTGCACCGCGGTGAGATCGGGGAGGTAGGCATCGACCTCGGGCATGTAGCCGATGCGACGACGGACCTCGAGCGGCGAGGTGGAAGGAGAGAGACCGAAAGCCTCGATGCGTCCCGAGGAAGGACTGAGAAAACCCAGCAACGCCTTGAGCAGGGTGGTCTTTCCCGCCCCGTTCGGACCGAGAAGGCCCGTAGCACCGCGGTGGAAGCGGCCGGAAGCCGCGTCCAGGGCCACGCGGGCGCCGTAGCGAACGGTCAGGGCTTCGAATTCGACGAGGGTCTCGGTCATAGGGGCTCAAATCTAATCATGGTTGGAGGCGCACGTCGCCACCCCCCATGGCCCTAACGAGAAAGCCCCAAGGGTTGTTCCTTGGGGAGCGCACCCTGGCCGGTCTGGGTCAGGCGGCGAACGTCTCGTCTTCGAGCAAGACCACCAGGTCGCTGTCGAAAGCCTCGCCCGCGGCCGGGTTCAGGCTCTCGGCGTACCTGATGACGGTCTCGAGTTGCTCGAAGGTCAGGGTTTCGAGCATCCGGGCTACTCGCTCTTGCAGTTCTTCCATCTGGAGATCTCCTTTGGTTTTCGTGCGCTCACGTCCGGCGCCTTCGGTCTTCCGACCGCCGCACCCTAGGAACAGCCGCTGGTGGCCCCGCAGTTGGCGCAGCGATAGCAGGCCCCATTCCGAACCATGAGCGAACCGCACTCGTGACACGGCGGCGCATCGGCCTGGACCTTGAAGGCGACCCACGTCTGGCTGCTGGGATTCGGAGGAACCGGCGAGCCCGCGGACTTGGCCGCGGCGGACAGCACGGCCGGACGGGGCGTCTCGGAAGTGGTGGTCGGGACAAGGTGGGAATCCTCGCCATCCTCCCGAGTCCGGCCGAGGAACTTAACGGCCATCCACCGCGCGATGTAATCGGTGATGGACTTGGCGTACCCGATATCCGGGTTCTTGGTGAAACCGGACGGCTCGTAGCGCGTATGAGAGAACTTGTCGACGATCGCCTCGAGAGGAACGCCGTACTGCAGGGCCAGCGAGAGCGACGTGGCAAAGCCATCCATGAGTCCGGAAACCGTCGACCCTTCCTTGGCCATGACCAGGAACACTTCGCCAGGCTTGCCGTCCTCGTACATGCCGACCGTGATGTAACCCTCATGTCCGGCGATGGAGAACTTGTGAGTGATGGCCTGGCGCTCGTCCGGCAGCTTGCGGCGAATCGGGCGGCCTTCGACCACGCCAATCCCGGGGACCGCGACCACCTGGGCATCGACCGTCTTCTTTTCGGTCGAGGAGGGCATCGAGGTCGACAAGGGCTGGGAACGTTTGCAGCCGTCGCGATACACCGCCACCGCCTTCAGCCCCAGTCGCCACGATTCGATGTACGCCTTGGCGATCTCGTCGGGCGTCGAATCCGTGGGCATGTTCACGGTCTTGCTGATGGCCCCCGAAAGGAAGGGCTGGACCGCCGCCATCATCTTGACATGGCCCATGTAGTGAATCGACCGCTTTCCGTTCGCCGGAGGGAAGGCGCAGTCGAAGATCTCGATGTGCTCGTCCTTGAGTTGGGGGGCGCCCTCGATCATCTCCTTCTCATCGATGTACTTCAGGATGTCCTGCACCTGGGCCGGGTTGTACCCGAGCCTCCGGAGGACCACGGGAACCGACTGGTTGACGATCTTGATCATCCCCCCGCCGACGAGTTTCTTGTACTTCACGAGTGCTATATCGGGCTCGATGCCCGTGGTGTCGCAGTCCATCATGAAACCGATGGTGCCGGTGGGGGCGAGAACCGTGACCTGGGAATTGCGGTAGCCGTGCTGGGCGCCAAGGGTATAAGCCTCGTCCCAGACGTCCAGCGCCTCGCGCATCAGGGGGCGCGGGACGATGGAGGCATCGATCATGTGCGAGTGCTGGCGGTGCTTCTCGATAATGCGAAGCATCGGCTCGGCGTTCTTCGCGTACCCGGCGAAAGGCCCCATCGAAGAAGCCACTCGGGCGCTCTGCGCATAGGCCTCGCCATGCATGAGGGAGGTGACGGCGGCGGCGTAGGCGCGTCCGGCATCGGAGTCGTAGGCCAGGCCTCGGTCCATGAGAAGCACGCCGAGGTTCGCGTAGCCGAGACCCAGCGGCCGGTAATCGTGGGAGTTTCGCTCGATGGCAGGGGTCGGGTAACTCGCGTTGTCGACGAGGATTTCCTGGGCGGTGATCAGGGTCCGGCAGGCGGCGCGGAAGGAGGCGGGGTCGAACTCCCCATCTTCACGGACGAACTTCATGAGATTGAGGGAAGCCAGGTTGCACGCGGTGTCGTCGAGGAACATGTACTCGGAGCAGGGATTGGAGGCGTTGATCCGAGCCGTGTTCGGGCAGGTGTGCCAATCGTTGATGGTGGTGTCGAACTGCATTCCCGGATCGCCGCACTGCCAGGCCGCCTCCGCCATCGACGCCATGAGATCGCGAGCCCGCTTGCTTTCGGCCGCCGAACCGTCACGCACGTAGTGGGTGGTCCATTCCTTGTCCTCGACCACGGCGCGCATGAACGCGTCGGTCGCGCGGACGGAGTGATTCGCGTTCTGGAAGAACACGGAATCGTAGGCGCCGCCCTTGACGTTGAAGCCGCCGTTGTAGCCGGCATCGATCAGCGCCCAGGCTTTGCGCTCCTCTTCGGATTTGCTGTTTATGAACTCCTCGATATCGGGATGATCCGCGTTCAAGATCACCATCTTGGCGGCGCGACGCGTCTTGCCGCCGCTCTTGATCACGCCCGCGAAGGCGTCATAGCCGCGCATGAAGGAAACCGGACCGGAGGCGGTGCCGCCGCCGGCCAGATTCTCCTTGGACGAGCGGATGCTCGAGAGGTTCGACCCGGTTCCCGACCCGTACTTGAAAAGCATGCCTTCGGTTCGGGCGAGACCAAGGATCGACTCCATGGTGTCCGAGACTGAATTGATGAAGCAGGCGGAAGCCTGGGGACGGGGCTCGATGCCCACGTTGAACCAGACCGGAGAGTTGAATGCGGCGTACTGGCGCACCAGGAGGAAGGTCAGATCGTCCTTGAAGGCGGACAGATCGTCCCTGGTTTCAAAATAACCCTGCTCAGCCGCCCAGGCGGCGATGGCCTCGACCACGCGCCCCACCAGCTGCTTCACCGAGTGTTCGCGCTCCTTCGAGCCCATGGCTCCACGGAAGTATTTCGAGGCCACGATATTCGTGGCGGTCTGGCTCCAGCTCTTTGGGGCCTCGATATTCTTCTGTTCGAACACCGGGCGTCCGCGCTCGTCATTTATGACCGCGCTCCTGATGTCCCACTCGATCTCGTCGAAGGGATGAACGCCTTCGGTGGTAAAGACCCGCTTGAAGGAGAGCCGCTTCGATCGCGGTTCCGGCCGAGATTCGCTTCGTGAGTCGCGAGCTTCGGTGCGCGCGGTTGACTCTGCCGGGACGACCGTGGGCTGCGTAGCCATGTTCGACTCCTCCTCGCCTCAGATGAGGCGAACTATCTCTCGGGGCTACTTGAGCCCGGCCCAGATTATTGAACTCTTCTACAAGAACGAAGTGATTTCCGACCGAGAATCGGTGGCATTCCCAAGCACGCCACAGCACCTTCAGCCGCCTTGATTCCAGTTCCGGCGACCTCCCGGGCGGGTTGACTTTCCAAGCCAAGACGCCCTGAAACCTCCTTCCCTGCGACTTGGACATTACTGCGACTTCTTGGGGTCTGTCAAGAAATAAACCCAAGATGTTGTGGTTTAGCCCTAAAGTTCTGTCATTAAGTAACTTAAGACTGAGCCTCTCTTCAAGAAGAGCCGAAACGACGCGCCAGAGGTTCGTTCTCAAGAGAGACTCAAACATCACTTTTATTGATATTTGATAACTACTTACGCTTCTTGCTTCGTATGACTTCGAGAATTGTGTTCACAAGTTGCGAACGAAAATAAATTTTCTTCGTGTCCGGATGCACCAGGACGAACCAGGCGATCAGTCGAAAAACTCTCGGGCGTGTCACAATGGCGCGACGGCACAGACGCAAAGTATCGTCACAACGAAGGTGGTATCGCCCCTGAAAATCGGCCTTTTCCCTTACCTCAACGTGCAGCCGCTGATCTTCGGATTACGCGACTCTTCGGATGTTGAACTCGTCATCGACGTGCCGTCACGAATCTCGGAGCGGTTCAAGACCGGCGATCTCGATCTCGCGATGGTCCCCTCCTATGACGCCGTCTCCCTGGGCGCTCCCATACTCGACTCCGTCTGTATCGCGTCCGACGGCCCGGTGGAAACGGTCATGCTCCACCACCGCGTCCCGCTTGACCGGGTGAAGACGCTCGCCCTGGACCGGGCGAGCCGCACGAGCGCGGCGCTCGCCCGAATACTCATCGCCGAAGCCTCGGGGCAACGCCCAAAAACCTCCTTGTTCTCGCCCGCCGAGGGCGAATCCGGGGACGCAGACGCCCTGCTGGTGATCGGCGACCCCGCCTTCACCTTTCGCAGGATTGGTTTCGATGCTCTGGATCTTGGTCAGGAATGGCGCCGAACAACTTCCCTTCCCTTCGTGTTCGCGGTCATGGTCGCGGGGCCGCGCTCCCTGCCCAAAGGGATCTCTCGGCGCATCGGGGAAGTGACGAGACGGGGCGTGGCCGCGGCCTCGACCATCGCCCTTACGTATAATTCGGGGATCGAGGCAGGACGCGCCGAGCGGTACTTGCGGGACGTTATCCGATACGATCTGGGCTCACGCGAGAGGCAAGGCCTGACCCTGTTCAGTCGACGTGCCGAAGCGAACGGTCTGTTCGCCCGGGCCGGGGAGCTCCAATTTCATGCGATTTGACCATATCCGGAAGAAGGTCCTCCTCGGCGAGCGCCTTTCTCGAGACGAGGGCGTGGTCTTGCTCCGCGACTCGGATCTGCTGTCTCTGGGCGAACTCGCGGACGCCGTTCGGCGGAGGCTTCATCCCGAGGGCCTGGTCACGTACATCATCGACCGCAATATCAACTACACGAACGTCTGCACCGCGCAGTGCGCGTTCTGCGCTTTCTATCGCGATCTCCCCGCGACCGACGGGTACGTTCTTTCCAAGGATGAGTTCCGGCAGAAGATCGAGGAGACCCTCGCCCTGGGCGGGGAACAGATCCTCCTGCAGGGCGGATTGCATCCCGATCTCGGAATCGAGTACTACGAAGAGCTGTTCCAGTGGATGAAGGCCACCTACCCGAGGCTGTGGGTGCATGGACTCTCCCCCGCCGAAGTCAAACACATTTGCCGCGTTTCCAGCCTGTCCACCGAAGAAGCGGTGCGCCGCCTGATCGCGGCCGGCCTCGACTCGATTCCGGGGGGCGGCGCCGAAGTCCTCTCGAATCGTGTTCGCAACATCATCGGCATTGCCAAGGGCTCGACCGAAGACTGGCTGGAAGTGATGGAGGTGGCCCAACATCAGGGCCTAAAGACCACGGCCACCATGATGTTCGGGCATGTGGAGACCCTGGAGGAGAGGATCGACCACCTGCTTCACCTGCGCGCGCTCCAGGACCGCACCCATGGTTTCACCGCGTTCATCGCTTGGACATTCCAACCCGAAAACACCGCCTTGGCCGGCGACGAGGTGACCTCTTTCCAGTATCTGCGCACCCTGGCCGTGGCCCGCGTGATGCTCGACAACTTCCCGAACGTTCAAGCCAGCTGGGTGACCCAGGGCGGCAAGATCGGTCAAACGTCTCTGCGGTTCGGGGCCAACGACTTCGGCAGCCTGATGATCGAGGAGAATGTCGTCTCGTCGGCAGGCGCTCAGTTCCGCCTGACCGAGGCGGAGATTGCCCGCAATATCCAGGGCGCGGGCTTCGTGCCCAAGCGCCGGACCATGCACTACGAAATCATCGGCGACCCTTACTGCTGGTCGCACGAGGTTCCAGCGATGCCGGCCTCACGCCATCAGGTCGCGGCCCGCTAAGGAACCCTATTTCAGCTGTTCGAGAGCCTTCTTGGCTTTCTCCGCGGTCGCCCCGGAGGGTTCGAGTTCGAGCGCCTTCTGCATGTCGGCTTTCGCTTCGGCGTGCTTCTGTTGCTGCACATACGAGATACCGCGCCAGTAGTAGGCCTCGACGATCTTCGGATCCTTGGCGAGGGCCTTGGTGAAGAAATTGATGGCGTTCGCCGAATCGTTCTTTCGCAGGAATGCCACGGCAATATCGAAATAGCCATCCCCGTTCGGGACCTTGGCATCGTCGAGGGTGGCCAGGAACGCGAGAGCCTTTTCGGAGAGGTCAGCCTCCAGGGCGGCGCTCGCGGCCACGATCTTCATCTGCTGATTGGCGGGATCGGCGTCGATCGACTTCTGTAGGAACTCGAGGGCCTTGTCGGTGTCCTTCTCGGCGGCATAGATCCGGGCCAGCCGGGGATACAACTGGATGGCCAGATCAGGGCGCAACTCCGAAACTTTCTCGTAGGCGATGCGCGCCTCCGCCCATTGTTGAGCGGCAAACGCGTCATCACCTTTCTTGATCGCCTCCACCAACTCGGGCGGCGGACCCTTGGGCTTGTCAAGCTTCACCTCAAGGGGATTCATCCGGGCCTGCTCACTTGGCATCGGCACGCTCAAGGACTTCGTCACAAAGCCTTCGGCCGTGATATCCAGATTCCACGAACAGGCGGCCAGGCCCAGATAGGCCCAGTTCCCTTTCTTGTCGGTCGTTATCGTGGCGCCGCCTCCCCGAGACGGGCAGTCGAGTTTCACCGTTGCTCCTGCCACCGGCTTGCCCTCGGAATCGGTGACGCGCCCTTGGAGACGCCCCTGGCCTTTCCAGTCCTGAGCCACGAGAGGAGCGGCGAGAGCGGCGATGATGAGGGAAAAGGGGACAATGCGTTTCATGAACCTATTTTAGCCACGCCGGGCCGGCGGGCGTGATCGTCGTCTCCTGATTTGGGAGGTGAGGCCCTCGGCGCCAGGCCCCCTGGGATCGAAGAGGTTCCCGTATGCTTGCCCTGCACAGGGCCCCAGGAAAAATGAACGGATCCACGCGATACGGCTTCTTTCGGGTGGCCGCGGGTTGTCCCCGGGCGCACATCGCCGATCCCGACCGGAACGTGGCCGAAATCCTGGATCTGGTCGCGGAGGCGCGAGGGAAGGGTGTTCAACTGCTGATCACCCCGGAACTCGGGATCACCAGCTACACCGCCGCCGACCTTTTCTTCCAGCAGACGACACTTCTGAAGGCCGCGGAGGCGGGACTCCAAAGGCTCTGCGCCCGAACCAGGCACCTCGACATGACCATTGCGGTGGGACTTCCCCTGGCCCGGGACTCGCGCCTGTGGAACGCCGCGGCGATCGTTCAGAAGGGCCGCGTCCGTGGCGTGGTTTTGAAATCCTTCATCCCCAACTACAAGGAGTTCTATGAGGGGCGCTGGTTCTCCCCGGCCCGCGAGGCGGTTCGAGACGATATCGAGATCCTGGGAGCGCGGGTGCCCGCCGGCGCGGACCTGGTTTTCAGGGTCGACGGGGAAGAGTGTCTCGCTGTGGGGTTCGAGATTTGCGAGGACCTCTGGGTTCCGTGCCCCCCGAGTGTGCGCCTCGCCCAGGCCGGAGCGACCGTCCTCGCAAACCTGTCCGCTTCGAACGAGGGCATCGGCAAGGCGGAGTACCGCCGGGAGCTGGTCAAGCAACACAGTGGGCGGACGCTTTCGGCGTACGTCTTCTCGAATGTGGGGGTGCACGAATCGACCACCGATCTGGTTTTCGGCGGGCACCTGATGGTGGCGGAGAACGGAGTGATGCTGGCCGAGAATCGACGCTTCCGGCGGGAAGCGGAACTGATTGCCACGGAGGTCGATGTCGAACGGCTCTCGGTGGAGCGGCTACGGCAGAAGACATTCTCGGAAACGGGGGGAACGTTGCCGCCCACCCGGTCGGTGGCCCTGGACCCTATGGCTCCGCCGAGAACAACGCGGCTGCAACGCACGATCGAGCCCCATCCCTTCGTCCCCGGCGACAAGGGCGCTCTGGCCGGCCGCTGCAGCGAGATCTTCGAAATCCAGACCGCGGGTCTGGCGCGCAGGTGGGAGCACACCGGCGCACGGAAGCTCGTCCTGGGCCTTTCCGGGGGACTGGATTCGGCTCTCGCCCTCATCGTGGCCTGTCGGACCTGCGGTTTGCTCGGCCGGTCCCGAAAGTCGGTCCTCGCCGTGACCATGCCGGGATTCGGAACCAGCACGAGAACTCGATCCCTGGCCTTGCGCCTGGCTGAAGAGTCGGGCGTGTCGGTGCGGGAGATCGACATCCGAGCGGTGTGCCGGAAGCACTTAGAGGATATCGGGCTCTCAACCAGGGATCGCAGCGTGGCGTTCGAGAATGCCCAGGCCCGAGAGCGCACCCAGATCCTGATGGATCTGGCCAACAAGGAGAGCGGCCTGGTGGTCGGGACCGGAGACCTCTCCGAACTGGCCCTGGGCTTTGCCACCTTCGGTGGCGATCATCTTTCGATGTACAACGTCAACGCCTCCGTTCCGAAAACGCTGGTCCGCTCCCTGGTGACGGCGGCCGCCGCCGATCCCCTGCACTCGGCGGAAAGCGAGGCCCTGCAACAGGTCCTCACCCTCCCCATCTCGCCCGAGCTTCTACCTCCGGGGAGCGGCGGCGAAATCGCTCAAAAGACGGAGGACATCCTGGGCCCCTACGAACTCCACGATTTCTATCTCTACTCTTTCCTGCGCCTCGGATCCTCTCCCGACAAAATGCTCTTCCTGGCCAACGCCGCCTTCGGCGGGAAATACAATCCAAGGCAACTGAGAAAGTGGCTCCGGGTCTTCCTGGAAAGGTTCTTTGCCGCGCAATTCAAGAGATCCACCTTGCCAGACGGCCCCAAAGTCGGTTCGGTGAGCCTCTCCCCGCGAGGCGATTTCCGGATGCCGTCGGATTCGAGGCCGGCCGCCTGGTTGGCCTCGCTGGAGTAGCGGTTAGACTCCCACGCTCATCTCTGTTCTCCTATGGCTCTCGTTCTCATCTGCTCGAACCGCACTCTGGAAAAGGATCTCCAGGGTACCGTTCTGACCCGGTCCGGGGTTCAGCGAGAGCTGGTTCGGTCGGTCGCCGAAGCGCAGACCCGGCTCGCGGCCGGCGGGGTTTCGCTTCTGTGTCTCCACCGCACGGTTCCCGGGATCGAAACCCTGATCCGGACGCTGCGTCGATCCCCGCAGCAGAAACACATCTCGATTGTGGTCTTCTCCGAAGATGACTTCGACCCCTCCGAGATCGAGGTACTCGAGGCCGGCGCCAACGCGATTCTCCGCCTGCCCCCCGGCGACGATTTCGATGACCGCGTGGGCCGTCTGATTGCCGTGCCGTCGCGGCGCGCGGTGCGCCTTCCCGTGAGACTTCAAGTGGCGGCGGGCAGCGGCTTTGGCGCGACCGTTCCGGTGCTGGCTCTCAGCCTCTCCGCTTCCGGCATCCTGGTCGAGTCGAACCATCCGCTCAACATGGGCGACGAGGTGAGCATCGCCTTTCGGTTCGAGGAATCGGAAGAGATCTTCTCGGCCACGGCCCACGTCACACGAACCGCCGGCAACAACAAATACGGAGCTCGCTTCACCACCATCAACCGAGGCGAAGCGGCTCTGAAGACTTTCCTCGCAAGCCCCGCGCGCGCGTGACCCCTCAAGTCAGGACTCTGCAGATCGCCGACATCGATCTGCCTGCCGAGGTCGCAGGCCTTCGCGGTCTCGCCTACGATTTGTGGTGGAGCTTCAATCCGAAGGCCTCGAGACTCTTCGCGTGGATCGATCCCGAACACTGGCGCCGCTATCACAACCCGGTGGAGTTGTTGATCAACGTCGATCCCCGGAAATGGGCAAACCTTTTGCGCGACCCGGAGTTCCTCGAAGCCTATGGTCAGGCCATCGAGAGCCTGGAGTCGAGCCGGAGCGCCAAGAGATTCATGGACGAACAACCGGGCTTTCTCCCCGGTCCGGTCGCTTACTTCTCGATGGAGTTCGGGCTGCACGAGTCCTTTGGCATGTACTCGGGCGGACTCGGCGTCCTGGCCGGCGATCTGTGCAAGGCCGCCTCCGATCTCGGTCTGCCCCTTTTTGGGGTTGGCCTGCTCTACCGGTCGGGATACTTCCGGCAAACCGTCGATGCCGACGGTTTTCAGCAGCATATCTACCCCGACTACGACTTCGCGCGCCTTCCCGTACTTCCCGTCGAGTCGCCGTCGGGGGGACCCCTTTCCGTCCCCGTCGATCTGCCCGGCCGGGTCGTTCACGCCCTCGTCTGGGTAGCCCGCGTCGGAGGCGTCCGGGTCTTCTTCCTGGATACCGACAGCCCGTTGAACGATCCATCGGATCGGGCCATCACTGGCCTTCTCTACGTTCGTGGCCGGGAGATGCGCCTCGCCCAGGAGATTGTCCTCGGGGTCGGAGGTGTGCGCGCCTTGCGCGCTCTGGGGATTCAGCCCGCGGTATGGCACATGAACGAAGGGCATGTCGCCATGCTCACTCTGGAACGCGTTCGCGAGAGGGTCATGCGCGGCGAAGACTTCCGGGACGCCTGCGCGTCGGTTCGCCGAAACACCGTCTTCACCACGCACACCCCGGTCCCGGCCGGCAACGAGGTCTTCGCCGTCGATCTGGTGAAGCAACACCTCGAGCCCTGGTCGCGGGACACCGGCGTCGCCTCCGCCGAAGTGACCGACATGGGCGAGCACGAGGGGTTGTTCAATCTCACCAAGCTCGCCATCCGTCTGTCCTCGAGCGTCAATGGCGTGAGCGAACTCCATGGGCGAGTGTCGTCCAAGATGTGGAAGCATCTCTTCCCTCAGGAGAAGGAGTCTCCCATCTTTGCCATCACCAACGGCGTGCACACCGAGACCTGGATCGGGCCAGAGATACGCGCCTACCTGACCAAGGAATTCGATCCGGACTGGGGCTCCCTCCTTCTCGACCCCGGAGCCTGGGGAAGACTCCAAGACGCCTCGGACGAGGGCCTGATCACCGCCCGGCGAGCCCAGAAAGAGCGTCTCGTCCGCTATGTGCGCGAGCGCGCGCGGAAACAGGCGGGCCGCGAGGGCTCCGGTCCCTCTGACCTCCGGCGACTGGAAACGCTCCTCGATCCGGCCGCTCTGACCATAGGCTTCGCCCGCCGGTTCGCAACCTACAAGAGGGCGGTTCTGGTTCTGCAGGATCTCAACCGGGCCAAGGCCCTCCTGCTCGATCCCGCACGTCCGGTTCAACTGATCTTCGCCGGAAAAGCGCATCCGGCGGACCGGGCTGGGCAGGAGTACATCCGGCAACTCGCGGTCCTGGCCAGCGGCGAGTTGTGGGGCAAGATCGTCTTCCTCGAGGACTACGATATCGAGATGGCTCGGATGCTGGTGCAGGGCGTGGATGTCTGGCTCAACACGCCCAGAAAACCGCTCGAGGCCTCCGGAACGTCCGGTCAAAAAGCCGCGATCAACGGCGCCTTGAATCTCTCCATCGCGGACGGGTGGTGGGCCGAGGGGTTTGACGGCGAGAACGGCTTCCTGATCGATGGAGGCGAGGCTACCGAGGCGGAGGCTCCGCCCGGGGAAACCGCGGAGGATCCGGCCACCGCAACCGCCCTTGCCGAGACGAGGCTGGAGGAGGCGCAGGACGGCCTCGATGCCCAGGCCCTCTACCGTGAACTCGAAACACGGGTTGTCCCGTACTTCTTCGCCGCCAGAGTGTCGGGGACGTCCCCGGAGTGGACGCGGATGATGAAAAGGTCGATCGCCACGATCACGCCCCGCTTCTCGGCGCGCCGGATGGCCCGGGACTACCTCTTCAAGGTCTACGGACCGACGGTGCGAAGCTAGGTTCGCAGGGCATAGGCTCTCCCGAGTTAGGTCGCGGCCGCCTCGTTCTTGCGCTTGCAATCGACGAAGGCCCGGAAGAGGCGGGTTCGCTCGATCAGACGCTCTCGGATGATCCCTTCGCACGAGGCCGCGTCCGGAGACGCGACCACGAGATCCCCGTGCACCACGAAGGCCTGAACACCATCGCCCGTGGTGTATTCGTCTCCCACAAGGATGAGGAAGAAGCCTCGCCGAAGGTCGGAGTTCAGGAAAAAAAGACGCTGATAACAGGTAAAAGCACCGCTTTCGGCCACCGTCCGGGCTATGACCACGATGACGTGACTCCCCAACTCGATCATGCGGACGCCTTCGGCATCGGACATGAGATCGACTTCATAGCCAAGCACGCTCAGAGGGCGAGCCATTTCCCCGGCCCGATGCCGGTCATCGAGCGCCACCAGAGCCCGCTCGCCGGGCAGGGCCGTCGGCTTCAAGGGAACCATCGAGGAGAGCGCCGAGGCGGGAGGCGCGCCGGTTCCCACCGGGGCCCCAGAGGCCTCGGCCGCCGGCATGGCTTCTTTGGCAACACCTCGGCCAGGAAATCGAACCGGCGTCTGGCACTTGGGGCACTTGACCGAAAACGGCCCTTCGGGGAGCTTGGGATTGTTCTCGTCGACCTTGACGACGTTGGAACAAGACGAGCAGGTCGCTTGCATCTACCTCACCTTTCCAGGAGATCGTCCATGTCCGTCTTGGAGGGAGCAACCTTCTTGGCCGCAGGCAGAGCCGCCTTCCCGGCCACCGGGACCTTCACCGCCCCCTTCGCGTCCTTGGTTTCCGCCACACCCTGGGTATCCAGCTTCAGCTGGAGGTTCGTCCGGTTGGTCGCATAGGAGAGTGCCACTTCCCGGTCGACGATGCCTTCGTTGATCAAGCGGTAGAGCTCGTTGTCGAAGGTCTGCATTCCGTCGAGCGAACCGTCCTCCATGGCATCGTGAAGGCTTTTGCCGTCACGCTCCCCCTCGAGCACGTATTCGCGGGTTCTGGAGGTGGACCGCAGAATCTCGCAGACCCCGATTCGACCGCTCCCGATCTTCGGCACCAGACGTTGGGAAACCACCCAGCGGAAGGCTGCGGAAAAACGCGTCCGAACCTGGCGTTCGTCCGACCGCGGGAACACCCCGACGATGCGCTCGATCGTCTTGGCAGCGTCGATCGTGTGCAGGGTGGAAAGAACCAGGTGGCCTGTTTCCGACGCCTCCAGGGCGATGGAGATGGTCTCCACGTCGCGCATTTCGCCCACCAGGATCACTTTCGGCGCCTGGCGCAGCGCGGCGCGAAGGGCGAGGGCAAAGGTCTGGGTGTCCATGCCGACTTCGCGCTGGTTGATCGTCGATTTGTGGTGAGGGTGCAGGTACTCGATCGGATCCTCGATGGTGATGATGTGCATCGACTTCTCGAGGTTCATCTTGTTGATGATGGCGGCGAGGGTGGTCGATTTTCCAGAACCCGTGGGTCCGGTCACGAGTACGATCCCGTTTCGTTCGTGCGCGATGTTGCCGAGCACGGCCGGGATGCCCAGCTGCTCGATGGTCGGAATCTTGCTTGGGATCACGCGCATGACCGCGCAGATCGTGCCCCGCTGGGCAAAAACGTTGACCCGGAAACGAGTGCGGCCCAAAAGCGCGTAGGAAAGGTCGGTTGACCCGGTCTTGACGAGTTTGTCGGCGACATCTCTCTTCCCGGCAATGAGCCTCATGGCAATCTGCTCTGTCTGATACGGAGAAAGCTTGTCGATTCCCATGTAGTCGACGGACTTCAGCTGGCCGTCGAGCTCAACTTGCGGCGGCCGGCCCACCGAGAGATTCAAGTCGGAGATGCCGGGGGCGAAATCGAGCATCTTGTTGAGCAGCGGATCGAGTTCGAAATAGGGCATGGATTGACTTCCTCCTCCTGGTGGCGCGCCGGGCCGCTTGGAATCTTAGCCCGGGAATGGCTGGGCCGCGTCCCTGCGCTAGCCGCCCCCCACGAACGTCACGACCTCGAACACATCGCCCTCCGCCACTTCGACCGATGCGCGCTGGTCTCGGGGGACGATCTGGCGATTCCTTTCCACCGCGATTCGATCGAGCGGGAGTTGAAGCCGGCGCAACAACTGGTCCACCGAGAAGCCCGACGGGCATTCCGTGGCCATCCCGTTAACGGTGACCGCGAGGGCCATGTTCAAGGGCACTAGCGCGCGGGAGCGGCCGCCGCTCGAGAGGCGAGGTACGCGAGGACCAGCTGGTCGAGAGACAAGTCCTCAATCACCGTCTTGTCGTCCTGGGGGGCGTACCGGCCCTGCTTGACTTCATTCATGGTCGCGGCGTGGATATCTTCCATGAGCTTCGCGAGGCCCTGGTCGTCCTGGGCCTCGGGAACGTCCTTGTAGTGGAAACGCTTGGCCCCCAGTATCTCTCCACCCTTGTAGATGAGAGTGAGAATCATCGGGGTGGTCGGGCCTTTGTCCTCGGTCTGGACATGGTAGGTCACACCTTTGTACTTGACGTCGGTGTTGAAGCCGGTGACCATAGTGATCTCTTCGGTAGGAGATTGTAGAGGAAAGTGGCCATCGGTTCCCCCCGCGAGACCAAAGGCCACGCGGGGGCGAGGCGAGCCGGGCAGGTAACATCGTGGACGATGCCCCCGACCGGCGACGACAACTCAGACTCCGGGCGAGTCCCCGTGTTCGGCACCTGGCGGGCGATCTACGTCTCGGTCGTGGTGGCCAACCTGATCGTGATGACTCTCATCTACCTCTTCTCGCGATTCTCGTTCTAGGAGAGGCCGGGAAAGACGATGTCTGCGATCGACTGGGCCGTTCTCTTCGTCTATCTCATCGGCATTGTCGCCCTCGGCTATTGGGTAGGCCGGAACAATCGCAAGATCGACGATTTCTTCCTGGCCGGTCGCGAAATGCCCTGGTGGGCGGTGGGCCTGTCCGTGATGGCCACCCAGATCTCGGCCATCACCTTCATCTCGACCACCGCCCAGGCCTACACCGACGGCATGCGGTTCCTGGTCGTGTACTTCGCCCTCCCCTTCGCGATGGTGATCCTGTGCGTCACCCTGGTGCCCTTCTTCTATCGGGCCCAGGTCTTCACCGCTTACGAGTATCTCGAACGCCGGTTCGACCTGAAGACGCGCACCCTGACCAGCCTCTGCTTTCTGCTCCAGCGCGGGATGGCGGTAGGGGTCACGCTCTACGCTCCATCCATCGTCCTCGCGTCGATCCTCGGTCTTTCGGAGACCACCACGATCTTCATGATGGCGGGCGGGACGATCCTCTACGTGCTCAAGGGCGGCAACCGCTCGGTGATCTGGACGGACGTCGTGCAGATGGGAATCATCTGGTTCGGGATCTTCCTGTGCCTGTTCATCGCGATCTGGAACCTCCCGGACACCTTCTCGTTCCGCGACGCGCTCGGCCTGGCCCAGGCCAACGGAAGGCTCAACACCATCAGCCTCGACACCAGTCTCGAGACCCCCTACACGCTGTGGGCCGGCCTCATCGGAGGCCTGTTCCTGATGCTGTCGTACTTCGGGTGCGACCAAAGCCAGGTGCAGCGCTACCTCTCCGGGTCGTCGCTCAAGGAGAGCCGGCTGTCGCTGCTCTTCAACGCGTTTCTCAAGGTCCCGATGCAGTTCCTGATTCTCCTCACCGGCGCCCTCGTGTTCGTCTTCTTCCATTTCGAAAAGCCTCCGGCTCTCTTCAATCCGGTGGCGGAGGCGCGTTTGCGGCAGATCGCCCCCGCTGAACTCGGGCCGGCCGAGGACCGCTACACCGCGGCCTTCGAGGCGCGAAAGACCAAAGCCGTCGCCTTCGCCGAGGCGCGACGGCAGGGCGGAGAGGGCGACGGTCCCGCGCTCGTGGCCGCCCAGGCGGAGTTCAACGCGGCCCGAACCGGGGTGGTGGACGTCTACAAGAAAGCCACCGGCGATGCGGGCTACGGCGACAACAACTACATCTTTCTCACCTACATCCTGAACGAGCTGCCGAAGGGTGCGGTCGGTCTGGTCATCGCCGTTATCTTCGCGGCCGCCATGTCCACATTGTCGGGTGAATTCAACTCCCTCGCCACCGCGAGCATGATCGACTTCGTGCGCCGCTTCCGCGCTCCCGGGTCGGGATCCGATTCCGGCGACCTGATGCTTTCCCGCGCTTTCACCGCGTTCTGGGGCGGATTCGCGGTCCTGATCGCCATGCAGGCAGGCCGGCTGGGTTCGGCCATCGAAGTGGTGAACCGGTTTGGGTCGTACTTCTACGGCTCCATCCTCGGCGTGTTCATGCTCGCGATCCTGACCAAACGCGCGAACGGCACCGGAGCGTCGCTCGGCCTCTTCATCGGCATGGCCGTGGTGGGCACGGTCGCGACCACCACCAAGGTGCATTTCCTCTGGTGGAACGTGGTGGGGGCGGTCACGGTTTTTGTCGTCGGCTACCTGATCAGCCTCGCCACTCCGACCAAACAGGCGGCGGCGTGATGTCCAAAGCGGGCTCAGGGATTCGCGGAAAGATCGGCAGCCCGGTGTCTGAAGACAGCCCCGGCGCTACCGCCTTCGACTCCTTCTATCTGAAGGATCGCTACGGATCGAAGGCCATGCGGGCGATCTGGTCCGATCGGGCCATGGTTCAGGCCTGGCTCGACTGCGAAGCCGCTCTTGCCCTTGCCGAGTCCGATGTGGGAATCGTCCCGAAGTCGGCGGCGCGCACCATCGCCAGGACGGCCCGGATCGAAAACATCAGCCTCCCGGCCATGCGCGCCGAGTTCGACCTGACCTGGAACCCGATCCTTCCCCTCGTGAACGCGCTGCGGGCCCGGCTCCCAAAGAACGCAGCCAAGTGGGTCCATTGGGGCGCCACCTCCAAGAACATCATGGACACCGGCGCCGCCCTCCAGATCAAGAACACGTACGCGGTGGTCCGGGACGGCCTGGATCGGATCGAGCGAGCGTTGGTCGTTCTCGCCAAGAAACACCGGAACACGCTGATGGCGGCTCGCACTCATGGGCAGCAGGCGATCCCGATCACCCTCGGCTACAAGGTGGCGGTCTGGATCGACGAGCTTCGAAGACAGCGCGAGCGACTTCTCGAGAGTGAGAAGCGCGTGCTCGTCTGCGAGTTCGGCGGCGCGGTTGGGACCATGGCCGCGACCGGGAGGATCGGTCTCAGAATCCAGGAACGCTTCGGGCAGCGCCTCGGGCTCGGTTTTCCTCTGATTCCCACCAAGACCGCGGGTGATCGTTTCGCCGAGTTCTTTCTTCTCCTCTCTTCGATCTCGGGCACGTTCTCGAAGATCGGGGCGACCGTCTACAACCATCAGCAGACGGACATAGACGAGCTTTCCGAGTTCAGCGTGGGCAAGGTCGGCTCCTCGGCCATGCCGCACAAGCTGAACCCGGTGGCCTCCGGGTCGGTGGTGCTCCTGTTCCGGCTCATCAAGGCCCGAGCCACCGCCGTTCTCGACTACATACACTGCGAGTGGGAGGATGATCATCGCCAGGGCGAAACCCTGTGGTCGTTCGGCCCGGAAATTTCCCTTCTTTTCGGGGCGCAGCTTGAAATGCTCGCGCGGGTACTTGAAACCCTGATCGTCAAACCCGAGAACATGCTGCGCAATCTCGATCGCAGCGGGGGGGCGGTCCTGTCCGAGGCTCTCATGATGGCGCTGGCCAGGACGATGGGACGGGACGCGGCCCACGCCCACGTCCTGGGCCTGTCGAGGCGTGCCCGATCTGAAGACGGGGCGTTCCGCGACGTGGCCCGGAATGACCTCAAGGTGAAGGCGCTTCTCTCCGCCCGCGACCTCGACCGGGCGCTCGATTACCGAAGCGGCATCGGCCTGTCCACGTTCTTCGTAGACTCCGTGTTGAGGAACGCAGGGCCGCCGAAGAGAAAGCCGACCAGGTCCCCGAGGGCCGGAGCCGTACGGCAATCATCCTGACCTCAGGAAATGACCATGAGCCATGCTTTGATCAACCCAAACGCACCCGGCCCGGTTCTCGGACCGACCTATTTCTCGCCCTTTGGCGTGGACGAGACACTCATCCGCGAGGCTCTGTCCTCCGCCCTCTCCCGGGGCGGCGAGTATGCGGACCTCTTCTTCCAGCACCGGGTTTCCCACAACTTCGTCCTCGAAGACGGTTCGGTGAACCGGGCCTTCAAGGGCGCCGAACTCGGGGTGGGCGTTCGGGTGGTGAGAGGCGACCAGACCGGCTACGCCTTCACCGAGGACCTGAGTCTCGAGAGCGTGCGGGAGGCCGCCCGCACCGCGGCCAGCATCGCGGAAGGCCCGGCGCGGGACACCCCGGGCCGTTTTCACCTCGCCTCAGGCCTGCCCTCACGGTATGCGACCACGCGTCGTTGGGACGACGTCCATCCCGGGGAGAAGTTGCCGCTTCTGACCGGTTTGAACGACCGGACCTTCTCGATGAATCCGGCGATCCGCAAGGTCAACATCACGTTTGGCGACGAGATGTCGGCCATCCTCATCGCCGACTCATCGGGACGCATCGTCGAAGACCTTCAGCCGATGACTCTCCTCTACTTGAGTTGCGTGGCCGAGAAGAACGGCGAACGCGAGCAGAACACCTACGGCGTCTCCGCGCGCAAGGACTTGTCGTTCTACTCGAAAGACCGGCTGGATCTGATGGTCCGGGAGGCCGTGGATCGAACCATGATTCTCTTCGACGCGGTGCCGGCTCCGGCGGGGGAGATGCCGGTGGTCCTCGGGGCCGGCGCTTCGGGCATCCTCCTTCACGAGGCCATCGGTCACGGGATGGAGGCGGATTTCAATCGCAAGGGCACGTCGATCTACGCCGACAAGATCGGGAAGAGGGTGGCCCACCCCTTCGTCAACATCGTCGACGAAGGCACTGAGGAAGGGGCGCGAGGATCCATCAACGTCGACGACGAAGGCAATGCGGCGGGACGGACCAACCTGGTCGAAGGTGGCGTGCTCACCACCTACCTTCACGATTCGATCTCGGCCAAGCATTACGGCGTGAAGCCAACCGGAAACGGACGCCGCGAGAGCTACCAGTATCCGCCCCTGCCCCGGATGCGGTCGACCTACATGCTGCCCGGGCCCCACAAGAAGGACGAGATCATTGCCTCCGTGAAGAAAGGCATCTATTGCACGAATTTCACCAATGGCCAGGTCCAGATCGGCGCGGGCGATTTCACGTTCTATGTGAAGAACGGCTACCTCATCGAGGACGGGAAGCTCACGCGTCCGATCAAGGACGTAAACATCATCGGCAACGGCCCCAAGGTCCTGGAGCAGATCGACATGGTGGCGGACGACCTTGCCATCGATCAGGGCGGATGGACGTGCGGCAAGGATGGTCAGAGCGTGCCCGTGTCCCAGGGCATCCCGACCGTGCGGGTGGCCTCCATCACCGTGGGCGGCCGAAGCGAGAAGTAGCGCGACCCATCCATGACAACTCGCGAGACGGTGAGTGAAGAGTTCCGCGCGATCGCGCGTGATGCGGTGAGATCGGCCCAGGCTTGCGGCGCCCAGGGTGTCGCCGCGCGCGTCGCCAGGGTGCGCGAAGTCGGCGTCCAGTGGCGCGACGGACAGGTCGAACAGGTCACCGAATCGACCACCCGGGGCCTCGCCCTCAGCCTGTACGTCGACGGTCGATTCGCTTCGGTGAGCACCAGCGACCTGCGTCCCTTGGCCCTCGGTCCTTTTATCGCCGACGCGGTGGTCATGACCCGAACGCTTTCCGAGGATCCCTTCCGGATTCTTCCGGATCCCTCGCTCTACGCGGACCGCCCCGACCTCGACCTGGGGTTTTCGGATCCGAGCTACCAGCACCTCTCCGCCGAGCGCCGGCGGGACCTGGCGCGCGCCATCGAAGATGCCGCGCGCAGCGTGCCGCGAGCCGATCGGATTCTCTCGGTGACGACCTCGGTAAGCGACTCGCGCTCCGAGATGTTTCGCCTGACCTCGAATGGCTTCGAAGGGGAGCGGATCGACACGTCGTTCTGGCTCTCCGGAAACGTCACCGTCCAGGACGAAGACGGGCGGCGGCCGGAAGACGGCGACTTCTGCGGAGGACGATTCATAAGCGATCTCGGCGATCCCCAAGCGGTCGGCGAATCTTCGGCCACCCGCGCGCTTGGGCGCCTCGGCTCGACCAAGGCGCCGTCCCGGGTCATGACCATGGTTCTCGACAACCGCGCCGGCGGGCGCCTCGTGGGCGCTTTGTTGTCTCCTCTGGCCGCCTCGTCCATTCAGCAGAGACGATCGTTCCTGGAGGCCCGGGCGGGAGAAAGAATCGGCAGCCCGCTTCTCCAGATCGTCGACGACCCGCTCATTCCCAGGGGACTCGGATCGCGCCACTTCGACGGCGAGGGAATCTCGGCGAAAAGACTACCCCTGTTCGAGGCCGGAGTGCTGCGGAACTTCTACGTCGACACGTATTACGGGAAGAAACTGAAGATGCCCCCGACCACCGGAAGCGCATCGAATCTCGCCTGGGGGCTCGGCTCCCCCTCGCAATCCGAACTCATCGCCTCTGCCGGCGAGGGCGTCTTCGTCACCGGATTCCTGGGCGGCAACTCGAACGGCACGACCGGCGACTACTCGCTCGGCATACAAGGCTTCATGATCCGGGGCGGCGCGATCGCCGAACCGGTGGCGGAAATGAACATCTCCGGGAATCAGAAGGAGCTGTGGACTCGACTGGTCGGGGTCGGAAACGACCCATACCTCCACTCGCCGTTGCGGACCCCGACTCTCGTCTTCGAAGGCATCGCCTTCGCCGGACTGTAGGGAAGAACCTGTTCAGGGAACGGAGGGCGGGGGAAGGGCCAGGAGCTTCGCCTGCTCGGCCTTGAGCGCGGCCGGATTGAAGGCGCCCTGGAGCAGGCTCTGCACGCGACCCTCCCGATCGACCATCACAATGAAGGGGGCGTCCTGATTGTCGAGTATCACCGCCAACCGGTCACGCCAGATGTCCTTGTCCTTGTGGATCAGGACGATCTGGGCGAGATGCTCCGGCCGCTGGCCCTTCTTCATCCGGTCTTCCGCAAAGCCACGAACGATCGGGGGGAGGCTGGTCACCATGCGCACGTCGTAGCACACCACGAAGGCCTTGACCGGAGGCGAAGACGACTCGGCCGCGTCCCCTTCGGGCTTCGCGCTCGCGTCGGCCCGACAGGCCTCGAGCCAGGCCTGGGACGACTTGGCGGCCTCTCCCGTGAAGGACATCACCATGACCTTGGCCCAACCGTCGCGCATCCCCACTCTGATTTCCGAACCCGAAAGGGCCTTGCCGACGAGATCCGGAAAAGTCACGCCCGACGAAAGCGGTGATTCGAAAGCGGACGAAAAGGCTGGGGCAGCCACGAGGAACAAGGCGGCGAAGGAGAATCGCGGGAACACGCGGAACAGACCATAGCGAAAGCCCGAGGCTGATGGCAACGCTTGCGACCATCCGTGAATCTCTGCAAGAATGATCCAATTCGTTTCTTCTTGCCGTTCCCCCCCCCTTTTTCTCACTTCAGGAGATCTTCCATGCTACGTCGAACCCTTGCCCATGCTCTCGTTCTCGGTATCGTCGTCCTCGGCATCAGCGCCTGCGACTCCGATCCCCAGGAGAAGTACGTCGCGGAACTGCGCGCCTCCAACGAGGTCCCGCCGAATTCTTCAACCGCGCTCGGCCAGGTTGTGCTTCTGGTCAGTCGCGACGCCTCTTATGCCGAATACTCGGTGGAGGCGAGTGGACTCACCGGCGGCATCCGCGGAGGCCATTTCCATCGCGCGGCGGCGGGAGCGAACGGCCCGGTAGTTCTCAGCTTCTTCTTCAACCCTGATGGATCGGCCAACAACGGCCCCACCCCGGGAACCACGGATCTCGAGATCAACAAAGCGATCGCGCGCACCATCACCAAGGCTCAACTCGACATCATCCTGGCCGACCTCCGCGGGGGAACCCTCTACGCGAACGTCCACACCCCGGCCAACCCGGGTGGCGAAATACGCGGACAGATGGTCAGGCAGTAGGAACGCCTACCGGGCTCGCTGAAGCGCGAGCATGAGTACGTGGCCGGCGAACATGGCGAGGAGAATGATGCCGGCCTGCGCGAAGCTCCTCGTGTAGAGCATGTAGCCGCAGAAGCCGAGGGCGAGGGCCGAGATCGGCAGGGCGAAGGGCACTTGAAACTGAGCCGGGCCCTTCGTTCGCCTGAACACCCAAAGCGAGACGCAGACCATGGCATAGACGATGAGCCGGACGATGGCGGAAAGAACGGCGTTGCCTTCGAAGGTTCCGGTGATAGCCAGGGTTCCGGCCACGATGGAGAAGCCGACGACGGCGACGTGGGGGGTACGAAACCGGGGGTGAACCTTGGCGAAGATCTGTGGCAGTTCGCCCCGCTCCGCCATCGAGTAAAGCAACCGCGGCGACTGAAGCCCGTTTCCGGTGGCCCAGCCCCAGACCGAGATCATGGCCGCGAATGACGCGAACATGACGCCCCTTGGGCCAAAGAGCACGGAGAAAGCCGCGGCGATAGGCGCCTTTTCCTGCTGGAGATTGGGAACCAGGCCGATGGTGACGTACTGCACCGAGATGTAGACGGTGGCGATGACCGCGAGGGCCACGAGCAGCGCGAACGCACTGTCCCTCCGCGCATCCTTCGCTTCCCCCGCCGACATCAGGGGCGCCTCGAAACCGCCGAAGGCGAAGATGAGAAGCAGGACCGCCTCCGTCCATTGCGGCTCGGCGACGGCCTGGGTCCGGAGCACATCCCCGGAGACCAGGGGCAGGCCCCACCCCACCAGCAGAGTGAGGGGCAGGAGTTTCGTGATCGTGAAGATGTCGACGGCCCACGATGCCTGTTTCACCCCGATCAGATTGATGGCGGTGATGATGGCGAGAACGGTCACGATCACCGCCGACCGGCCCAGGCCCGCACCCGCCGCGGGGAGAATTTGCGAGAGATAGCTTGCGAACACGTTCAGGTTCGCCGCCGCCGACAGAAGGCGAGTCCAAAGCGTCAGCCAGCCGGCCTGGAAGCCCACATGCCGACCGAACGCTTCGCGGGCGTACAAGTAGGCGCCTCCACTGTCTTCGAACCGGCTGGCCACTTCGGCGAAGCACAAGACGATGGTGAGCACGCCGAGCGCCGCGATCAGATGAGCCAGCGGGCTCTGCGCCCCGGTGAGTGCGGCAATCTGCGCCGGCATGCCGAAGATCGCGCTGCCGATCACCCCGTTCACGATGGCAAGGGTGAGATCGGCGCGTGAAATGGCGCGGATCGGACGCGGAGCGTTCATCCTGTCATGTTAGCCAATGTGACAAGTGCCGCGACCGCATTGAGAATCTCACGTCTAAACTCGGGGGCTCAGAGGAGACTCATATCATGCGGCTAATTTCGAAGTTCGGTCTCGCCGGCGTTCTTCTCTGCTTGCCCCAAAGCGCGCCGGCCCAGGACGAACTCGCTTCGGTGGTCACCGTCCACCTGGCCGATGGAACTTCGGTGGCCCTCCTGGAGTGGAAGCTCTCCTACGAATATTCGGCCTGGAGACAGAAGGAATCGATCGCCTCGGCCAAGACCGTGGTTCGCGAACGGGCCGAACTGCTGCTCGGCAAGAAGGACATCCCGGTTAAAGGCGACAGCCTCTCGATCACCCACGTGGAGGCCGACGATTCGGTGCGGGTGACCGCCATGCGTCTCAAGAAGGCGGGGGAGTTGAAGTTCGAGTCGCCCGCGCGCGAAGGTCTGGCCCCCGACCTGGAAAAGAACCTTATCTATCAGCCTCGAAGCCTCGATATCTCCGGAAAGACGCTTTCGGGGATTGAGCGTAGCTTCTGTGTCGCGTCATTTTCGGCCCTCGTGGATTGCGGCGGTTCGAAAACTACGCGTGTGGTCAAGATCGATTTCAACTGAAGGTTGGTCCCCTGGTGGCTCCCTGCCCTGCATGCCAGCATCCGATCACGATCGCGGAGTTCGATGTCGACCGTGGCGAGATCTTCGCGTGCCCGTCGTGTGGCGAGGAACTGGAGTTGACGGGCTTCGATCCGCTCCGCCTGGTTCGGGCGCGGCCGGTGGACGACGAGACTTGAGCGTCCCGACCGAGGAGCAGGGTTATGATCCTCGTTAGTTTCCTCAAAGCCGGATCCCCCACCGGCAAAGCCTTGGCGGGTCATTCCTAAGGAGGCGTCATGTTTGGTCTCGGTGTTCAAGAACTCCTACTCATTCTCGTGATTCTCGTTTTCATATTCGGCACAAGTCGGATTGCCGACTTGGGCAAAGGCATGGGCGAAGGCATTCGCAACTTCAAGAAGGCGATGAAAGACGACATCAGTCCTTCAGGGCCGGGTTCTTCGAGCGAGGAGAAGAAGTGATGAGACTGAATCAAAAACTGGCTTTGGTGGCCGCTCTTGTTCTGGCGGGTGCTGCGTGCCACAAGGACAAGCCCAAGCCCGTGCCCTCCTTCACACCCAAGGCAACCCCGACGCCGGTCGTGGTTCCCGACAATCCGGCACCCGCGCCCACGCCCAAGGGCGACGGGTCCATGGTCCCTCCCGTTGACGAGTACGAGAGGATCCGGCAGATGCCTATCGACGAGATCGACCGGGTCGGTCTCCTCGGGGACGTGTACTTCGACTTCGACCAGGCCGATCTTCGCGAAGCCGACCGCGCGACTCTCGTCCGCAACGGCGAGGCCTTGAAGAAGTTCGACTTCCTGATCCTGACCATCGAGGGCCACGCCGACGAACGAGGGACGATCGAGTACAACCTCGCCCTTTCCGATCGCCGGGCGCGGGTCGCCTACGACTACCTGAGCTCCATCGGCATAGCGCCCGGGCGTATCAAGGCCGTCGCCTACGGGAAGGAGATTCCCGTGTGCGCCGAATCCAGCGAGGATTGCTGGCAGCGCAATCGCCGCGCGCATTTCACCGTCACCGGCAAGGCCACCCGCTAGCTCCGCCGCCTGGAGAGCGAGAGTCGAGAGCACGAGGAACACGACGCGGTGAGCGCAGAACCAGCTCTCAAGGAAATAACGGGGCGCATCGGCAAGTACGACATCGTCAAGCCGCTGGGCAAGGGTGCGATGGGTATCGTGTACCTGGCCAAGGACTCGATGCTCGACCGCGAGATCGCCCTCAAGGTCATGGTGTCGAACATCGCCGACGACCCTGAGTTGAAGATGCGTTTCGAGCGGGAGGCGAGGGCGGTGGCCAAGCTCTCCCACCCGAACGTAGTCAACGTCTTCGACCTCGGCTATCACACGGACGGTTCGCCCTTCATGGCGATGGAGCTCCTCCGGGGTGACGATCTCCAGAAGACCATGCGTCTCGGGAAGATGCCTTTGGACCGAAAGGTCTCCATCATCGTTCAGGTGCTCGTCGGCCTCGCCCATGCGCACCAGGCCGGGATCGTTCATCGAGACATCAAGCCCGCGAACATCTTCATCGGCAACGACGGGGCGGTGAAGATCATGGATTTCGGGGTGGCGCGGCTCACCACCGCCTCGGTGACCGGCACCGGCGCCATCGTCGGCACCGCCGACTACATGTCCCCCGAACAGGTAAAGGGCGCCCGGGTCGACGGACGATCCGACCTGTTCAGCGTGGGCTGCATGTTCTACGAGATGCTCGCGGGCAGACGGCCCTTCCACGCCGAGAACCTCATGGCGATCTTCTTCAAGATCACCCATGAAGAACCCAATTGGAACGCGCTTCCCGCGGGGCCTGAATATGACGCGCTGACTCCGATTCTGGCCAGGGCCCTGGCCAAGGACCTGGGTCAGCGGTTCGAGAATGCGACCCAGTTCGCCCTCGCTCTCCGGGACTATCTCACCACGTATGGAACGTCGAACTCTGCCGCGAGTCATGCGCTGGATGATCTCGTCGACCTGGCCGCCCCCACCGGGACGCCCGCCCCCCTCGAGGACCTTCTCGATGGCCCACCCCCATCCGACGGCACCTTGGACCTGTCCGGCGGCAAGGCTGCCACCCGGATCGGCGCGCCCGCCACCATCACAGGTTCCCGCGGCGGGACCCGTCCCACCATTTCGGGCGGCACCAAGATTGGAGCCACTCGGGTCGCCGGCCCCAGCCGGGTCCAGACATCGCCTCCCCCGACGCGCATCGAACCCAAGGTCGCCACCGAGCCTCCCAAGTCCAATACCGGGGTGATCGCGGCCGGTTTCATCGGCCTCATCTGTACTGTGGGCGGCGGCGTCTACATGATCGCCAACAAACTGGAGAGCAACAAGGCCGCCCAGGACCAGCTCGTCGCCCCAACCACGACGCCCTTGGTCGAGACCACCACGGCGAAGCCAGCGCCGACGCCCGCCCCGGTCGCGACCGCGGCGCCGCCCCCGAAGTTCGAAGCCCCGGCCGGAAAGGCCGCAGGAATCGCGCTGGCGGCGAGCGATGCCTTTGGCAAGGCCGATTACGACAAGGCCATACAGAAGGCGCAGGAGGCTCTTCGCGAAGATCCCGGAAGCAGCGCGGCCCAGAAGATCCTGGATCAGGCCCGAAATGGCAAGGACGCGCAGGGAAAGCTGGGCGCGGCGCGCACCGCCCTTTCCGCCAAAGACTTCGGGCGGGCTCGCCAGATCGCGCAGGAGGCGAGCCGAACCGCCCCCTGGGACGAGCAGGTGAACAGCGTCTTGAACGAAATCTCCAGAGCCGAGGCGGCTGAGCAGGCTCAGATTGCGAACGCCGCTCAGGCCAAATCCATCCAGGAAAAGGCCGCCCGAGAGACTGAGGTCAACACGCTTCTTTCGAGGGCCACCTCCGCTCTGGGCGCAGACAAATTCGACGAAGCGATTTCCCTGTACGCGGAGGTGCTGCGGATCGATCCGGGGAACGGACCGGCGCAGAGCGGACAGATCGGGGCCATGACTGCAAAGCGCGCGTCCACAGCCGCGGCTTCGGCCGCGACCACAACCGCCCCTCCGCCCCCTGCGGGAAAGGCCTTTTCGGCGGGTCGAACCGACAAGAAACAGGGCGCTCAATCGGGCCTGGGCGCCGCCGGCTTTGGCGAAGCGGTGGGGGTGAAGTCGGCCACCCAGGGCGCCGACATGCCGGGCAGCGTGAGTTTCGAACTCCAGCCCAAGAATCCTCGCCCCGGCGACAACTACAAAGTCATCGTCAAGTTCACCAACGAGGGCAGCGCGCCCATCGCTCTCAATGGCCTCACCGTTCGCCTCAACATCAACGGAAAGGGCGTGGGAGCCGCGCAGCCCATTTCGGTATCGAGCGTGGCGCCCGGCGACACCGCGATTGTGTACTCGGCGGGAGAGGTGTGGAGCGACTCCATTACGGAATGGTCCTATACCGCCACCATCATGGGAACGAAGGGCGAGACCTACCGAAACACCATCACCTGGAAATAGGCGCCGGTCCGGCCGGTGGCGCCGCCAGACCGGGGGGGCCACGTTGGTGATGGACGAACGCCTGGCAGTAGGATCGAACCCATGAAGTCGCTCTCCCTATTCCGTGTTTCCTGGCTGTCAGTCCTCGCGGCGAGCGCCTTCGCCTCGGACCCTCCCCTGGTGGAGCATCAACCGGCTCAGTGTTCGATCGTGTCGAAACCTATCGAGTTGTGCGCGTCGGTTCTGGACGATGGAGACATCGGCAAGGTCCGCACCTACTTCAGGCGTCCGGGGGACAAGGAATACTTCATCTCCGAAATGGCCTTTGAAGGCGCCCGCTTCTGCACCACGCTCCCGGGAGTGAAGCCGGGTAAGTTGCGTTCGCTGGAGTACTACATTCAAGCCATCGATACGGAATACGACAGCAAGCGCACCAGTACATACCAGCTCCAGATCCAGGGCGAGACCGATTGCCCATTCCCGGCGGTGCAGAAGGATCCCAGGAAAGCGGCCGCGATCCGGGTGCAAGCCACCTCGGAGAAGCAGGGATCGAAGGTTCCGGACTATCTGGAACCCGCAGGGGTCACCTTCGTCCCGGTCGCGGGCGCCAGGGAATAGCCTCGGCGAATCGGCGCGTCGCCGCCTTCTAGAGACCGGCCCCCTTCTTCGGGGCCAGGGACAGCATTCCGTGGATCGCTCCCAGGGACAGGAGGACGAAGACGCCCTGATAGGCGCCGGGCATGGCCGTCCAGATGTCGGCGTGCGATGCGGCGATCATGGCCACAAACATGGGAGCCGACAGCCAGAGATTGATTCTGGAAAAGAGCAGAGCCTTCTTGGGAAGCTCGGGCGGGGCCGGCGGGTTGGCGCCGAGGAGACCACCGAGAATCTGCTTCTGGGCGGGCCAGATCACGAACCAGACGTTGAACCACATGACCGAACCGAGCAGCCCGCCCACCAACATCCACAGACCGCGGCTCGAGAGACCGCCCTCGCCATCGTAGAGATTCCCGCCCATCAGGTAGGTGATCGAGAACAGGAACCAGCCGATGAGGAACGTCCACATGGCGCCCCAGCGGAACCACCACAAGGCGCGCAGGAGCAACGCCGGGTTGACCTTGGGCTTCAACTCCTTATCGAGGGCAGCCTGGAACGGCACGTTCACGAAGTTGAAGAAATACAGATGCCCAATCCAGATCACTCCGAAAAAGACGTGAAACCAGCGCAGGATGAGCTGGATGAAGGCGGACATCGCGGGATCGGGCATCGAGGGTTCTCCAGAAGATGGGTGTGAATGACATCATAGTCAGGGAAACCCCTTGGCGGAATAGGTATCGTTCCACATTCGCAAGAAAACCACTTCATGCCTCCTGCCAAGAACCCGGACCGGAAGAGCGAATTCAAATCGCCGTCGGGCCTTCCCCGACCGGCGTTCGCCAGTGCCTTGTCCCACGAAGTGACGCCGCCCGGCCACTTCCCCTTCACCCGCGGCCTTTATGAGGGCGGATACCGGTCGCGTTTCTGGACCATGCGGCAGTATGCGGGCTTTGGCACCGCGAAGGAATCCAACCAAAGGTATCGCTATCTCCTGGCCCGGGGCACCACTGGTCTCTCCGTGGCCTTCGATCTGCCCACCCAGATCGGGTACGACTCCGACGATCCGCAGTCCCTGGGCGAGGTAGGACGGGTCGGCGTGGCCATCGACTCTCTCGAAGACATGGAAACTCTGTTCGACTCGGTGCCCCTCGAGCAGGTGTCGACATCGATGACCATCAACGCCACCGCCTCCACTTTGCTCGCCCTCTACATCGCCGTGGCGCGACGCCGAGGCATCCCGGAAAGCGCTCTTTCGGGAACGGTGCAGAACGACATCCTCAAGGAATATGTGGCTCGCGGAACCTACATCTATCCGCCCAAGGCCTCCTTGCGTCTCGTGACCGATCTGTTCGCGTACTGCCACGAGCGGGTGCCGAAATGGAACACCATCTCCATCTCCGGCTACCACATCCGCGAGGCCGGCGCGACCGCCCCCCAGGAACTCGCATTCACGTTCGCTCACGCCCTCGAGTACGTGCGCGCCGCCCAGGGCAAGGGCCTCGACCCCAACCTGTTTGGCGAGCGCCTCTCGTTCTTCTTCGCCTGCCACTCCGACTTCATCGAGGAAGTCGCCAAGTTCCGGGCGGCGCGAAGGCTGTGGTCCACCCTCATGAGAGATCGCTTCGGGGTCACCAATCCGAAGGCCCAGCACCTGCGATTTCACGTGCAGACCGGGGGTGTCACCCTCACCGCGCAACAGCCCGAGAACAACGTGGTGCGGGTGACCGTCCAGGCTCTCGCCGCGGTTCTCGGCGGCTGCCAGAGCCTGCACACGAACTCCATGGACGAGGCCCTCGCCTTACCCACGGAAGCGGCGGCCAAGCTCGCCTTGCGCACCCAGCAGGTGATCGCCCACGAGACCGGCGTCGCCGACATGGTGGATCCTCTTGGGGGGTCGTTCGCCGTGGAAGCCGCGACCGACGACATCGAGGCCGAGACGATGCGGCTCCTGAACGGCATCGAGGCGCGGGGCGGCGCTTTGGCGGCCATCGAGCGGGGAGAGATTCAGCGGGAGATCGAAGAATCGGCCTATCGTTTTCAGAGGGGCCTGGAGGTCAAGGACACCATCGTGGTCGGGATGAACCAGTTCGTCGACGAGGCGGAGGCCCCGCGGACCGACCTTTTGCGTGTCGACCCCGGCCTCGAACGCGACCAGGTTCAAAGGCTCCGCGCGCTGCGGTCGCGGCGCGATGCTTCCGCCTGGGCCGCCGCACTGCAGGCCCTCGAGGACGGCGCGAGAGTGGAGACGAATGTCATGCCCCTCATCGTTGACGCGGTCCTCGCCTGGGCCTCCGTTGGCGAAATCGCCACCCGCCTGCGCCAGGTCTTCGGCGAGCATCGCGACGCCTCGATGTGAGTCCTCCCCGGGTTCTTGAGCCGGAAGCGGCGCTGAAGAAACTCGTTTTCGGGATGCGTCCCGAGGAGTTCATGGCCGCGGTTTTTCTGGTGCCCACAACCTGGCTGACCGGAGTCGCTCACTACTTTGGACCAGTCTCGGGCGCCATTGGCCCACGTTTTGCGGGCGGGGTTCTGCGCATGGGAGTCGCCCTTCTGTGCGGACTGGTTCTCTATCTCGCGGCGCAACGCCGGCCCGAGCGCGGCTCTCTCCTCTTCGTGATTCGGGAGATGCTCCCCTTTCTCTTGTGCATCCTGATCTACACGAATCTCCACGACACCATTGGCTTCGTCAACCCGAACGACATCCATCAGTATCTTCTGGCTCTTGACATCGGTCTCTTCGGGGTCGAGCCCAGCCTTTGGGCCGAACAGTTCTATTCCCGCGAGCGCACCGAGATCTTTCAACTCCTCTACATGAGCTTCGCCATCATCGCCCCCGCGGTGCCCCTGGTTCTTCTGGCCCGGAAGCGGTTCGAGGAATTCAGGCGCGCGGCTCTTCCCATCATTCTCTGCTTCTACATGGGGTATGCGCTCTATCTGGTTCTCCCCGCCGCCCCGCCCCGCATCGTCCTCGCGGGTGAGTTCAAGAAGAACCTCGGCGGTGACCCCTTCTTCGCGTCCGGGGCGGCGGCCAGGGCGCTTTCCCTGCTGCCCACTGATTCGCGCGCCGCCTTCCCTTCCCTGCACGCGGCGGTGTCCCTTCTCGCTCTGGGGCTGGCCTGGCGCTTCACGCGAGGTTTGTTCTTCGTCCTTCTTCCCATGACGCTCGGATTGTGGGTGTCCACGATCTACTTGAGACACCACTTCGTCATTGATCTCATCGCCGGATTTCTTCTCGCTCCCGCTGCGTACGTCCTCAGTCCTCGTCTTGATGCCTGGTGGTCAAGACAGCGGCAGAAGGCCAGTTCCGCCTAGTCGCGCTCCTTGCCCGGGCGCCGCCGCCTCCCCAACAAAATGGCGGGCCTCGAAAGGCCCGCCAAGGTCGACCCGAAACGAGTTGGCTACTTCGCGGCGGCGATCTCGGTGGTGAAGCTCCGGTCGCCCCAGGCAAGGGTCAGCGTCGCGCCCGTGCCTTTCGGGGAGAGCGTGATCGAGAACGGGTCCACGGGCGAGGCATTCTTGCCGGACACCAGGGCCACGCGTACAATTTCGTCCTTGCCGATCGTCGTCTGGTAGTCCTGCAGAACCGGCCAGGGTTCGTTCGCCATGGCCGCGGACGCGCCGGCGAAGATCGACTTCAACGGCACGCCCAGGTGCTTGTTGACCGCCAACGAGTACGAGCCGTCCTTGCCCACCGGGACGTAGAGGGAATACTTGCCGGCCGGGACGACCTTGCCCCCAAGCATGATGGGACCCTCGGTGGTGATGGTCGTGACCTGATCCCGACCCGCACGCCACACGCCATCCGCGGGCAGTCCCTTCATCATCTCGTCGAGGGAACGCGCGCCGAGCTTGGCCTGGCCAAAGTCGATGCTCACGGCCTTGCCGCCCACCGTGGCCGAGGCCTTCCCGCGCGCCGGCATTTGGGCCGTGGCCGCGGTCGCCACCGTCAGGGTCAACGCCAGAACAGTCAGTGTCTTCATTCTTTTCCAATTCTCCATGTCGGTGTGATTTGAACGAAGCGGACGAGCGCACACCGCTAACGCCGGTCCGCCTTTCATTTTCTCCGAAGACCGAGGTTCAGGCCGAATGCGCCTGTTCAAACCATTGGACGCCGGTGTCAGGCTCCGTCGAGGGCGGCCTTGACGAGGTCGTTGACGATCTTCGGATTGGCCCGTCCGCCCGTCTTCTTCATCACCTGACCGACAAACCAGCCGAGGGTATTGGTTCGGCCCTTCTTGTAGGTTGCGACCTGATCGGCCGAACTCTGAATCACCTCGCGGATGGCTCCCTCGATCGCCCCCGTGTCCGAAACCTGCGAGAGGCCTTCGCGAAGGACGATGGCCTTGGGCGACTCCCCCGAAGCCCACATGCGGACGAAGACATCCTTGGCGGTCTTGCCGTTGATCGCGCCGGTATCGATGAGTCGGATCAGCTCGGCCAGGGAACCCGGGGTTATGGGCCAGTTCGAATATGAGACCTCGCCCTCCGCGGCGTTCCGCCCTTTCATCTCGCGCATGACTTCGGTCATCACCCAGTTCGAGGCGGCCTTCCCGTTCGCGCAGTGATTCGCGACTTCTTCGAAGAAATCGGCGACCTCCCGCTCCAGGGTGAGCACGGTAGCGTCGTAGAGGGGAATGCCGAACTCCCCCATGAAGCGCGCCCGCTTGGCCGAGGGAAGCTCGGGGAGAGTCTTGAGTGTCTCCATTCGCCATTCGGGAGAGATCACCAGGGGAGGGAGATCCGGTTCCGGGAAATAACGATAGTCGTGCGCGTCTTCCTTGGACCGCATCGACGCGGTTTCGTCCTGGTCGGCACGGTACAGGCGGGTTTCCTGGATCACTCGGTGTCCGGACTCGACCAGATCCACCTGGCGTTCGTATTCATACTCGATGGCGCGCGACACGTTCCTGAAGGAATTGAGATTCTTGACTTCGGCCCGGGTGCCGAACTCCACGGCGTCGCGGAGGCGGACCGAGACGTTCGCGTCGCAACGCAGCGAACCTTCCTCCATGTTGCAGTCGGAGACGTCGGCATAGATGAGAATGGCCTTCAATGCGCTCAGGTAGGCGTGGGCCTCCTGGGCCGAGCGCATGTCGGGCCGGCTCACGATCTCGACCAGAGGGGAACCGCTGCGATTCAGATCGACCCCGCTCATATCCTTCGACCACGGGTACCCCTCATGAAGGAGTTTCCCCGCGTCCTCCTCCATGTGGATGCGCTCCAGCCGGACCGTCTTCGCGGTCCCGTCCGCGGTCAGGGTCTCCACCTTGCCATCGGTCGCATAGGGACGGTCGTACTGAGAGATCTGGTAGCCCTTGGGAAGATCGGGATAGAAGTAGTTCTTTCTCGAAAAGACCGATGTCTCGTGAACCGTGCAATCGGTGGCGAGTGCCGCGCGCAGGGCCAAGGTCACGGCCTCGCGGCTGAGGACCGGCAGCGCTCCGGGAAGACCCAGACAGACCGGGCAGACATTCGTATTCGGGGCATCCCCGAACCGATTGGGGCATGAACAAAAGAGCTTGGTCCGGGTTTTCATCTGGCAGTGGACTTCCAGCCCGATCACCAGTTCGTACTTGTTTCGGAGCGTTTCCTGCAGCATCGGCGGACTTTTAGTGTATCAACGGGGATCGCCCGAACCGGTTTCCTGCCGGGCGGAAGAGAGAGGTTTTTCTGCGACGGTTTCTGAGACTGGCCAAGATAGGCGCCGCGGCTCTACTCGCCGTGTCGCTCTCCCTGGGGGCGTGGATCCTTCTGGGCCTTCCCGCGAGGCCGGAGGTGCGAGCCCTGGCCCAGAAGGCGCCCGAGGAGACGAGCGTGATGCGACAGCGGGACGGGGAAGCCCGGGGGACCGGCCGCAAACCACGACGGCTGCAGAGGACGGTACCTTTGCGAAGCATCTCCAAGAATCTCATTCATGCCGTCCTGTCCGCAGAGGACCCGAATTTCTTCGGGCACGAAGGGATCGACTGGGACGCCCTCAAGGAATCCATTGAGACCAACCTCGAAAAGGGCCGCTATGCCCGAGGCGGAAGCACGATCACCCAGCAACTCGCGAAGAACCTCTACTTCTCCACCCACAAGAGCCTGATTCGCAAAGGCCGCGAAGCGATCGTGGCGTCCTGGATGGAACACGATCTCACGAAGAAACGGATCATCGAGATCTATCTGAACGTCATCGAATGGGGCGATGGCGTCTATGGCTGCGAGGCGGCGGCGAGGCGTTACTACGGCGTAAGCTGCGCCACCCTGGACGTGGATCAGGCCGCGGGTCTCGCCGCCATGATTCCCTCGCCCCGAAGGATCAATCCCCGCACCAACCAAGGCTTGCATGCCCGGGCCACCCGGCGAGTGCTTCGCCAGATGCGGTGGGCGGGTTACCTGAAGCGCGACATCCGCGACATGGGGAACGAGCCCGACAAGATCGCTCCCGACGAGAGCGAGCCCGAGCCTCGCGAACCGGACGATCCGCCCCCACCTGCAGAGGCGCCCACTCCGGCCCCGGCGGTTTCTCGAGGTCGCGGCCCTGTGGCATCGTCAATGGACCAACAACTCGCTTTTTCCACGACAAACATGATCGAATTTCGAGCGTGAGCGCGCCTCCCGAAGATGCCGATGTCGAGACCGCATCCCCGGACTATGCGAAAAGGTTCGACTCTCCGGTCGGGGAGTGGATGCTGGCCGCGCAGTTGGCCATCACCCTCGACCTGCTCCGCGACCTCGAGGGCACGAGCGTCCTGGACATCGGGGGGGGGCACGGTCAGGTGGCCTCTGACCTGGCGCGTCGCGGCCACCGGGTGAGTGTTCTGGCGAGCTCTCCCGAAGCGGTCGCGGAAGGGCTTCGGCCTTCTGTGGATTCGGGCCGGATACGTCTCCTCATCGGCGACCTGCGAGATCCTCCGGTGGAGCCCCGGTCGTTCGATGTGGTCCTCAGTTACCGGCTCCTCGCCCACGCCCGCGACCTTCCCGGTCTCGTCGCCGGCCTGACTCGATCCGCGCGCCTCGCCGTCATCGTCGATTACGCGACGACGCGGAGCTTCAACGCGATCGCCAACTCCCTCTTCGCCGCAAAGAAGCGAGTGGAAGGCAACACGCGGCCCTTTCTGGTGTTTCGCGACGCCGAAGTCGAGGAGTTCTTTCGACAGAACGGGTTCCCTCAGCGAGCGAGACGACCTGAGTTTTTCTGGCCCATGGCCATCCATCGGGTCCTGGGCGCCCCCATCGTTTCGAGGAGTCTGGAGAAGGCGGCCGGCGGCCTGGGGTTGCGGGCCCGGTTCGGTTCCCCGGTGATTGCGAGGTTCGACCGTGCCTGAGCCCTGGGCCTTGCGGCTCTATCGGAAATCGCCGCTCAAGCAGGACAAGGTGAAGGCGTTGCTTTCCGTCCTCGGGGAGGTCGAGGGTCGGCGATGTCTGGATCTGGGTTCCGACAACGGTGTGGTCAGCCTGCTTCTCCGCGAACGCGGGGGCTCCTGGGCCTCGGGCGACCTGACGAAGGACACCGTGGCGGCCATTCGGAGCCTGGTCGAGACCGACGTCCATCTCGTCAACGAAAGAAGGCTGCCCTTCACCAATGCCGAGTTCGACCTGGTGGTTGTGGCCGACATGATCGAACATGTGGCCGACGACATCGCCTTTGTCGCGGAACTCGCGCGCGTGCTGAAACCGGGCGGGCGGTTGGTGGTCAACACCCCCCACGCCCGCACCACCACTTTGCGACGCGCGCGCCTGGCTCTTGGCCAGACGGATGAGAAGCACGGCCATCTTCGGCCCGGGTACACGCGAGAGTCCCTGACTTCCCTCCTGGCCCCTTCCTTCGAGGTCGGGCGAACATCGACCTATACGAAGGCGTTTTCCGAAACCGTCGACACGGTCATGCAATGGGGGCTCGAAAGTCTGGGCAAGGGCGGGTCGAAGAAGGGCATGGTGGTGACCGGTGGCGATCTCGACCGGCACTCGAAGCTCTTTGCCGCCTATAGCGCGGTGTTCCCGTTCGTCTGGAGCTTTTCTCGCCTCGACCTTCTCCTGCCCTGGAACGACGGGTATCGTCTCCTGGTCGTGGCAACCAAGAGGGCCTCATGAGCAACTCCACCGAACTCTCCCTGACCCTGGCCACCGAGGAGGATGTGCCCCAGATCCTCGCCTTCATCAGGGCCCTCGCCGAGTACGAGCGTCTGGCTCACGCGGTGGTGGCGACCGAAGAGCGTTTGCGCCAGTCGCTCTTCGGCCGGAGACCCTACGCCGAGTGCGTGATCGCCAGGTGGAGCGGCGAGCCGGCGGGGTTCGCCCTCTTCTTCCATAACTTCTCGACGTTCCTGGCCCGGCCCGGCCTCTACCTCGAGGATCTGTTCGTGACCCCGGAACAGCGCGGGCGGGGCGTCGGCCGGGCTTTGCTCCGACACCTGGCGAAGATCGCCCTCGATCGCGATTGCGGCCGACTGGAATGGTCGGTTCTCGACTGGAACGAAAGCGCCATCGGCTTCTACGAATCGATCGGCGCGGAACCGCTTCAGGACTGGACGATCTTCCGCCTGACCGGCGACGCGCTGACCCGACTCGCCGCCCGGCCCTGAGGGAAGGACGGGCCGGACTTAGCGGCCGGCCTTGCGAAGCGCCTTGTCTTCGTACATCCGTTTGTCGGCCAGCCGAATGAGTTCCGGCTTGGTTTGCGCGTCGTCGGGATAGGTCGCGATGCCCACTGACGCTCCAATGCTCGCGTTGATGCCCTCTTCCTGAAGAAAGGTGTGCCCTTCGATCAACTCCCGGAACTTCTCGCCCAGGAGTCCGGCCGCTTCGAAGTCCGTCTGGGGCAGGATGATCACAAATTCATCGCCGCCGTAGCGCGCCGCGTAGTCGGTCTCACGTACCGCGGTACGGAGCAGGAAGCCGACTTCGCGGAGGGCATGCGAACCTCGCAGGTGCCCGTGGACGTCGTTGATCGGCTTGAAATGATCCAGGTCGATGAAGGCGATGGACACCTGGCTCTTGTAGCGCTCGGAGAACTTGATCTCGCGTTCAAGCATCTGGTGAAAGAATCGATGGTTGAACAGCGGAGTCACCTCATCCGTGATGGACAGGTCCCGCATCCGCTGCATCAGGTGCACGTTGTCGAAGGCGAGAGCCAGGTGGGAGATCAGAGGTTGAAGTCTCACCAGGGTCTCGGAATCGAAGGCTTCCGCCTGCATCGAACCGAGGGCCACCACACCCAGCGACTTGCCCCTCGCCAGCAGGGGGAGGATCACATAGGAGCGAATGCCATCGTCGAGGAGTTTCATGTCTTCCAGGAAGCGATGGGAATGGAGGATGTCCTTCTGGACCACGGGCTTTCCTTCGAGAATCGCGTGGCCAAGGCCGCTCCCCACGAGAGGGACGGCACTCCCCATACCCCAGGCCTCGGCGGCGGGATGGGTGACCAGTTGCACATAGTCGCCGCCTTCGTTGACGAAACCGCAGGCCAGTCGATCGAACTCGAAGAGGCCGTGCATCTCCTGAGCGAATGGCTCGACCACCGCCGCCAGATCGGCGCCCGAGGTAAGGGCCGTGGTCAGGCGGTTGAGTCGTTCGAGTCGGTATGCGGCCGTCCGCATCTCGGAATACCGGCGGCTGGCGTCAAGGCCGGAGCCCACCTGACGACCGAGGGCGGAGAGGAAAGCCTGCGGTGGTCTGGTCAAATCGGCAACCGAAAAGGCCAGCACTCCGAACGTCTCTTCCAGACTACGAAGCGGTGTAGCGGCAAGCCACCCTTCGCCCAGCCCTTCCGCCACGGCCTGACCGGTTTCCAGACAAAGCCGGGCCAGGGCCAGATGAGCCGCGCGTGCGCCTTCATCCAGCGGGCCATACTCGGCCACCGCGGCCAGACCTGTCGAGCCTTGAAGCAGACCGACTCCGTGGCCGGCGCAGGAGGACTCGACCAGCGTCTTCAGGCATCGGGTGAGATTCTCGGCCTCATCCTGGTCGGCCGACATGCTCTGGGCGATTGAACCCAGAACATCGAAGAAGTTGAGGGGCGGCGGAAAAGGAGCAGGCAGAGACATTGTGTTCTCTTGGCGTGAGTCAGAGAAGCCAGATCTTAGCCCCCCGAAGCGGCCCTAGGGCAGGGCCTTCTCGCCAAAGGCGCCCTCCAGGAGACGGCCGCGCATGGCCTCGGTTGGGCTCAAAGCCATTTCGGTCTCCTCGACCAGGCGAAGCCTCTCCGCCAAGGTACCCGGCAAAGGCGTGGCCCTGGTCAGGACGGTGCGCGCGGTCAGGGAGGGCGGAAGAGAGAGAGAGAGAACTCGCCCCACATGATCGATCGCCGATTCGGCGGTGGCCCGGGCCGTGGTGTACTTGGCGGTCAGAATCGAGATCATTCGAGGGTCGGCATGGAATATGAGACGGGAGCGGTAGATCGGTTCGCCGCGCCTCGCGGGGACGTGACCGGTATGAACCGCCTGGACATCGTCCGCCTTGAGGTCCACCCAGGGAAAAGCGCGCCGTCCTCCTTCGAGAAGATCGTGCACCAGAGTCTCCACCGGCCGCTCGCAGCCGTCGTACCAGGTCCCAAGAATCGACCGCCCCAGCCAGGGAACAAGAAAGAGAAACCGGCCTTCGGCCCTCGCCCCCAGGGCCAGGGACGCAGTGGGAGCGCAACCGAGCACCACGTTCACCCCGCGGATGAACGGGGGCGAGCCGCAGGTTTGGCCAAAGGAACGCGAGACCTCCTCGATACCGGCTCCGGAGGCGTTCACGATCGCCCGCGCGCGAACCAGAAGTCCGCGGCCGGTCACAGAGTCTGTGGCTTTGATTTCGAAACCGGCTGGTTTCAAGACGCCGCTCTCGATCCGGCAGTGGTTCAGGATCAAAGCCGATGCGTCCGTGGCGGCGTGGAGAAGGCCGAACAGAAGCCGTTCGGTGTGCGTGATCTGAGCGTCGTGCCAGACGAATGCGCCCGCACGCGTCAGATCTCCGAGGCCCAGGGACCTGGCCTCCTCTCTGCCCATGGTTCGAGCAGCGCCCATGGACCGATCGGGCCGCAGGCCTTCATTTCGGTCGAAAGACAGGACGTCGTTGGCCAGGCCCCCGAAAAAGAACCTCGCCTGATCCAAGGCGCCGTTTGCGGCGATGGCAAAACCCAGTGGCCGAACAATCTCGGGAGCAACACGAAGAAGCGCCCGGCGCTCCCTCACGGACTCGCGGAATCCGCGGAGGTCCAGGCGCTGGAGATGCCTGAGGCCTCCGTGCGCGGTCTTCATCGACGACCAGCTGGTGGACTGACCAAAGTCCTCGACTTCGATGAGCGCCGCCTTGAGGCCCCGAGACGCCGCCTCCCACACGACCCAGGCTCCGGCGATCCCCCCGCCGATGACGAGCACGTCGTGCTCGCGGTCTTGAAGCGCCTGGGGGTCGCGTTTCATCGAGAGTGGAAGCTTAGTCTTGCCCCCCAAGACGACCGGCGGCGCAGCGCATGAGGGTTTGACCCGCGGGCCGAGGCCCCCTTAGCGTGCCGATCATGAACCGAATAATCGATCTGCGGTCGGACACGGTCACGAAGCCGACGGAGGCCATGAGAAGGGCCATGGCGGAGGCGGAGGTGGGGGACGATGTCTTCGGCGAGGATCGCACCGCCATCCAACTGGAGGAACGGGTCGCCTCGCTGCTCGGTTTCGAGGCAGCCCTCTTCATGCCCACCGGGGTCATGGCCAACGAAGTCGCCATCCGTCTTTGGACCCGCCCCGGGGACGAGGTTCTCTGCGACGCTCACGCACACATCGTCGAGTACGAACTGTCCGGGATGGCGGCACTTTCGGGAGTCATCCCCAGAGTCGTCGTGACCGAGAGAGGCCACGTGACCGCGACGGACGTGGCCGCCGCCCGGCGTCCCCGGTCCTACTTGCGGTCCGAGGTCACTCTCCTGGTCTTGGAGAATACCCACAACCTCGCCGGGGGCACGGTGGCCACGGCGGCCCAGATGCAGGACAGCATCGCTATGGCGCATGACCTCGGGTTGAAGGTCCATGTGGACGGAGCGCGTCTATGGAATGCGGCGGTGGCCCTCGGATGCGAACTCCGCGACCTCGTGGCCGGCGCCGATTCGGCCATGGTGACTTTGTCGAAAGGCCTGGGCGCGCCGGTGGGTTCGATCCTGTGCGCGGGACGCGAGGCCATCGAAAAATCCCGAAGAATCCGGAAGCAGTTTGGCGGAGGCATGCGTCAGATCGGGCACCTCGCGGCGGCGGGTCGGGTCGCCATCGAAACCATGAGGCCTCGACTCGCCGAGGATCACGAAAAAGCCCGCCGCCTGGCCGCGATCGCGGCGCGCGCCCGAGGGGCGAGCGTCATTCAACCGGAGACCAACATCGTGTTCGTCCACTTCAGCGCGCCTCACGCCCAGCGCCTTGGCGAGAGGCTCCAGCAGGCGGGAATCCGGGCTTCGGTCATGGGTGAGTCGGCCTTGCGCTTCGTTACCCACAAGGACGTCACGCTTGAGGATTGCGAGGCCGCCGGAACCGCTCTGGTCGAAGCCTCTAAGACTCTTTGATTCAATGCGATACAGGGCTTTCGAACTGTGACGAAACTATGACACACAAGTCCGGAAGAAGGTCTCTAGACTGCCGGCATGTTGGATAGCACTCATGGCGCCTACTCGGATTCCGGACCCCCCTCGGCGGCCCCCGCGCCGCTGACCAGACGGGAAGCGGAAGTCTCCCTTCGTCTGCTGATCGCACCCTTCGCAAAGGCCCAGGATTCCCGCGCGTGGGGACAGGTGCTTTCCACCCTGTCGTTGTTCCTGGTCGGCTGGTCGGCCCTCGCCTGGTCGGTGGCGCACAGCTTTGGGATCCCCGCGTACCTCCTGATCGCCCTTCCAACCGCGGGACTGTTCGTCCGGCTCTTCATCGTCCAGCACGACTGCGGACACGGCTCCTTTCTCAGCAGCCCCAGGCTCAATGAATGGGTGGGAGCGGTGGTCGGCGTGGTGACGATGATTCCCTACAGCTACTGGAAGAAGACGCACGCCATCCACCACGCTCACTCGGGGAATCTCGATCATCGCGGCTTTGGCGACATCGACACCATGACCTTGCAGGAATATCGGTCCCTGCCTTTGTGGCGGCGTCTGGCTTATCGCTTCTACCGAAGCCCGCCCGTGATTCTCGGGCTTGGGCCCTTCTATCAATTCATCCTCAAGCACCGTCTTCCCCTCGATCTCCCGTTCTCGTACCAGAAGGAGTGGAGGAGCGTGATGTGGAACAACCTCGTGCTCTTCGCGATCTTTGGCGGCTTATCCATGCTCCTCGGCTTCAAGACCGTGATGCTCGTTCACATCCCCATGGTTCTGATTGCGGGCACCGCCGGGATATGGCTCTTCTACGTGCAGCATCAGTTCGAGGACACGTACTGGGACCGTGACGGTTCCTGGACAGTCGATCGAGCGGCCTTCGAAGGAAGCTCCTACTTCCACCTTCCGAAGATCCTCCAGTGGTTCAGCGGCAACATCGGCTTCCACCACATCCATCATCTGGCCATGAAGGTGCCGAACTACCGACTGGAAGAGTGCTTCAACTCCAGCCCGCGGCTTCAGCAGGCGCCGCGGCTCACGATCTTCACCAGCCTTCGGTGCGCGACCCTCGCCCTTTGGGATGAGAACACGAAGCGGCTCATTCCTTTTCCGCGCTAGAGCAACCGCTTCAAGGACGCGGCGAGAACTGGGGCGTTCCCCTCGTCTTCGTGCTTGAAGAAGATCCACGCTTCCGACCAGGGTTGTTGGCGGATGCGTTCCAGCCACGTCTCCAGATCGGCTTCCGTGTAATCGGTGCGACGCAGGCGGAAGTAACCCCAGTCCGTCGTGGGCAGAACCGGCGGTCCCAACTCACCCGTCTTTTCGTCGGTCTCGGAGGCGGCCAGAGTCGCTTGACGCTGTTTGAGGAGCGCATAGGTCTCGTCGTCGAACCAGGACGCGTGACGAAACTCGAAGGCCGCCCGCGTTCCTTCGGGAAGCAGGGCGAGGAACCGATCCAGTCTGGGCATGTCCTTCTTCATCCAGGGCGGAAGTTGAAAGAGGATGGGGCCGCGTTTCGGGCCAAGGCTCTCGGCTGATTTGAGAAAGTACGCGACCTCGGGCGCGCAGTCCTCCAGTTTCTTGATGTGGGTGATCTTCTGCGGGGCCTTGAGCACGAAGGCGAAATGCTCGGGGGTGTCGGCCGCCCACTTCTCCAGGAGTTCGGGCTTCGGCATCCGATAGAACGTGTTGTTGATCTCAACCGTCTCGAAACGCTCGGCGTAGTAGGCGAGCATGCCCGCATCCTTGAACCCAGCCGGGTAAAACGAACCCTTCCACTCCTTATAGGCAAAGCCGCTGGTGCCAACTCGAATCCGCATTGCTTCGCCCTAGCGGACTCGGGCACGGGCCGCGCGAAGGGAAACCCTGACCGCGGCCGGAGCGGTCCCCCCGCGAGCGGCTTTCGCCGCCACCGCCTTCGTCGGATCGAAGAAGTCCTTGATCCGGCCTGCGATCTTCGGATGCCGCCCCTGCAGGGTCGCGCGGGCGATGTCCCGAAGGGGGACCTTCGCTTTCACTGCATCCGCCACCATCGAACCCACGATCCCATGGGCCTTGCGGAAGGGCACGCCTTCGCGGGCCAGGGCGACGGCGAGGGAGGCCGCCATCATCCCTTCGACCGAGGCCGCCTTTCTCATCACCGCCGGATTGAGAGTCAGCCCGCGTACCACCGAGGCGGTCACCGTAATCGAAGGAAGAACGGCATCGAACGCGTCGAAGACCGCTTCCTTGTCCTCCTGGAAGTCCTTTTGATAGCTGACCGGAACGCCGGTGGTGAGGGCGAGAAGCCGCACCACCGCACCGGTGGTGCGCGCCGCTTTGCCGCGGACAAGCTCCATCGAATCCGGATTCTTCTTCTGCGGCATGAGGCTCGAGCCCGTGGTGAACGCGTCGGGAAGCGCCAAGAAACCATAGGGCAGGGAGGAATAGTGGATCAGATCCTCGGCCAGTCGGGACAGGTGGGCCTGGATCTGGGCCAAGGCGAAGACGAACTCGGCCGCGAAGTCCCGGTCGGAAATGGCATCGAGAGCGTTTTCGGACACCGTTGCAAAACCCAAAGCGCGGGCGAGGGCTTCGCGTTTCAGGGGAAGTGCGGTGCCGGCCAGAGCCCCGGAGCCGAGGGGTGAGACGTTGACCCGGGCGCGCGCGTCCGCCAACCGTTCGGAGTCGCGCACCAGGGCCCAGGCATGGGCGCCCGCCCAGTGGCCGAACGTGATGGGCTCGGCCTCGCGGGTATGGGTGTAACCCGGCATGGGCAGGGCGGCGCCTTGAAGACCCCGCGCCACCAGGGCTTCGACCAGATCCCTGATTCGAGGACGGAGGTCGTCGATCGCGCCGCGGATGAAGAGGCGAAGGGCAGTCACGGACTGCTCGTTGCGACTACGCCCGAGGTGGCCCTGCCCGGCGAGCGGACCGATCTCCTGTTCGAGGCGCGTCTCCACGAAGGAGTGAACGTCTTCGACGTCGATGTCAGCGTACGAGGGATCCGCTTCGTACTTCGCGAGGACGCGGGTGAGACCGCGATCGAGCCTGGCCGCATCCTTCGCCGGAATGGCTCGGCACCGACCGAGGGCGAGGGCGTAGGCGCGCGAGGCCGCGATCTCTTCGCGGATCAGACGGCGGTCGAAAGGAAATGACCGGTTGAACTCCCAGAAGAGCCGGTCCGGCTCGCTGTCGTAATTTCCACCCCAGAGCCTACTCATAGGGGGAATCCTAGCCGGGCCGGCCACAGACAGCCAGACAAGGTCTTGCGCCATCACGTCTGGATTCGGCCTTAGGTGCGACGACTCCGCTTTCGATGCGACGGATTCACTCCGGCGCATCGAGCAAACGCCCGAAACTCGTCGCGCCGAAGGCCGGGGGGGGCCAGGGGGGGACGGGTCAGGGTCCGTCCCCCCTTGACTCAATTAGGTCCGGTAGTGGGCGTTGATGTCCACGTACGACTTCGTGAGGTCGCACATCCACATCGATTCGGTGGCCTCCCCCGCGTGAAGATCGACGGTAAGGCGCCCGGGATCGGCGAGCATGGCCTGATGAGCCGCGGCCTCGTCGTAGGCGCGCGCCGCTCCGCCCTCGCAGACGAAGACGTCGCCGATGTAGACGTCCACCCTGTTGATGTCGAATTCGACGCCGGCGCGACCAGCCGCGGCGAGTATTCGCCCCCAATTCGGATCTCCTCCGTGGAGCGCGGTTTTGACCAGGAGAGAATCCGCGATGGTGCGTCCGATGCGCAGAGCGTTTTCGGTCGATCGCGCGCCCTTGACCACGACCTCGGCGATCCTCTGCACGCCTTCCCCGTCGCGAATCATCATCAGGGCAAGATCGCGACACACCTCACGCAAAGCGTCGCGGAGCAGCTCGTAAGCGGGTCCCGGACCCGTGATCGGCCTCGCCCCCGCGGCCCCGTTCGCGAGAACGATGGCGGTGTCGTTGGTCGACGTGTCGGAGTCGACAGTGATGCGATTGAACGTGGGGCCCACCGCCTCGATCAAGGCCGTATCCAGCACCGCCCGGTCGATCGTCGCATCGGTGGTGAAAAACGCCAGCATGGTGGCGTGAAGGGGGGCGAGGTTCGGCGCAATCATCCCGGCGCCTTTCGCCATGCCGCCCACCGTAACCGTGACTCCCTCGAGGTCGAAGCGGCGCGAGGACTCCTTGGGCTTTGTGTCGGTGGTCATGATCGCCCGGGCCGCCGCTCCTCCGCCTTCCCGGGAGAGGGCGGCTATGGCTTTGGGAATGGCGCCCCGAACCCTGTCCATCGGGAGGTTGACGCCGATCACACCGGTCGAAGAAACGAGGACTTCGGTCACCGGGCAACCAAGGGCCGAAGCGGTCAGAGCGGCGGTCTCGCGCGAATCCGACATTCCCCGAGGACCGGTGGCGGCGTTTGCACAGCCTGCATTGACGACCACGGCTCGGGCCCGGCCGCCTCTGAGATGCTCGGCCGTGACGAGGACCGGCGCCGCCTTGGCGAGGTTGGTGGTGAAGACTCCCGAGGCCACGCAAGGCCGGTCGGAAACAAGCAGAGCGAAATCCGTGCGCCCCGGCTTGATTCCAGCCTCCACCGCGGCCGCGCGAAAACCACGCGCTGCGGTGACGCCCGTACTCACAGCATCGCCTCGGTGGTCTCGTTCACTTTCCCCTCCCCTCGCGCGTGATGGCGCGAACGCGCTCCGGCAGCGAGAAGAGCCGGATGAAGCCCTCGGCGTCCTTGTGGTCGTACTTCATGCCTTCACCGAAAGTCGCGAGGTCCTCGCGATAGAGGCTGCGCGGGGAACGGCGGCCGACCGCGGTCACACTGCCCTTGAAGAGCCGCAAACGGACCTCCCCGCTCACTTCCTGCTGGGTGAAGTCGACGAACGCGGCGAGAGCGTTGCGCAGGGTGGAGAACCAAAGGCCGTCGTAGACGAGCTCCGAGTAGCGGATGGCCAGTTGACCCTTGACCGCGATGGTCTGCCGGTCGAGGCACATGCTTTCGAGTTCCCGATGTGCTTCGTAGAGCACGGTACCCCCGGGGGCCTCGTAGACCCCCCGAGACTTCATGCCTACGAGCCGGTCTTCCACGATGTCCAGTCTGCCCACGCCGTGCGCGGCGGCGCGCCGGTTCAGCGACTCGACCAGGGCTACGGGGCGGTGCGTCTTGCCGTCGACCGATGTGGGCACCCCTTTCTCAAAACCGATGGTCAGTTCCTCGGCCTGGTCCGGAGCGTCCTCCGGCTCGACGGAGAGCCGGAACATCTCCGGCACCGGCGCGCTCCACGGATCTTCGAGATTTCCGCCCTCGTGGGAGAGATGCCAGAGATTTCCGTCACGGCTGAAGAGGTCCTTCTTCGTCTGCTCGACCGGGATGTTGTGACTGGCCGCGTACTCGAGGGCGTCTTCACGGGAGCGGATGTTCCACTCCTTCCAGGGAGCGATCACGCGCAGATGCGGCGCGAAGGTTGCGTAGGCCACTTCGAACCGCACCTGGTCGTTCCCCTTGCCCGTGGCTCCGTGAGCCACCGCGTCGGCACCCTCGGCCAGCGCGCACATCACCTGACCGTAACCGAGGAGCGGCCGGGCCAACGACGTGCCCAGAAGATAGCGGCCCTCGTACCGAGCACCCGCCTGCATGGCTTTGAAGCAGTAGTCGCGCACGAAGGTCTCGCGCAGATCCTCGACGATGCACTTACTGGCGCCGGTGGCGAGCGCCTTCCGCTTCACCGCCTCCAGGTCTTCTCCCTGGCCCACGTCGCCGCAGTATCCGATGATCTCGGCGCCGCCATAGTTCTCCTTGATCCAGGGAATGATGATCGACGTATCCAGACCGCCCGAATAGGCGAGCACGACCTTCTTCACGGAACTCATGGGTGTTTGTTCTCCTCGGACGTTCTTTTGGCGGGCGGGGGGGACGACAACCTCTTCAGCTTAGGACGCTTCAGGCCGGCAGTTCTCCAACCACCGTATCAAGGGCGGCGAGAAATTCCCGGATCTCGGCGGGCTTGATCACGAGCGGGGGCAGGAGACGCAGGACTTTCTCGCCCGCCTTGATGGTCAGAATGCCCTTCTCCCGAAGCCCCTTCACAACCACGGACGCGTCGCTCTTGAACTCGACGCCCTGCATGAGCCCGAGGCCGCGCACATCCACGATCTGAGTCGGGTGCTTGCGGGCGATCTTCTTGAGGCCGCGCCGAAGCTGCTCGCCCTTCTTCGCCACCGATTCCACGAAACCGGGCGTGGTCAGCCGATCGAGGATCGCGTTAGACGCGGCCGCGCACACCGGATTCCCGCCGAAGGTCGAGCCATGGTCGCCCACGTGGATCTTCGATACGTGCTCCTCCCCTAGAAGGGTCGCCCCCATGGGGAGACCGCCGCCGAGGGGCTTGGCCACGGTGAGAATGTCGGGGGTGATCTGCGCGTGTTCGTACGCGAACATCTTCCCCGTCCGACCAAAGCCGCACTGGATCTCATCGATGATGAGAAGCGCGCCGCGCTCGGTGCAGATACGCCGCAGACCCTGGAGAAACTCGATGGAGGCGGGACGCAGACCGCCCTCCCCCTGGACCGGCTCGACCAGGACCGCCGCCGTCCTTGGACCTACCCGCTCCGCGATCGCGTTGAGATCGCCCCAGGGCAGAAAACCGGTGTCGGGGAGAAGGGGGGCGAAAGGCTCCCGGTACTTGGGCGTCCAGGTCAGGGAAAGGACCCCCATGGTCCGTCCATGGAACGAGCGGTCGAAGGCGAAGAGTTCCGTCCGGCCCTGCTCGTTGCCCACGCGTCGGGCGAACTTGATCGCGGCCTCGTTCGCCTCGCTGCCGGAGTTGGAGAAGAAGACCCTCGATGGAAAGGCCAGGGCGACCAGACGCTGGGCCAGGCGCGAGGTCGGCTCGGAGTGATAGAGATTGCTGATATGCATCAGCTTCCCCGCCTGATCACGAATCGCCTTCACCACCGTGCTTTCGCCGTACCCCAGGCCATTCACCGCGATCCCCGCGCAGAAGTCGAGGAACCGGCGATCGTCGCTGGTCCAAAGCGTGGACCCCTTTCCGCGGACCAGGATGAGGTCGCGATCGTAGAGGGAGAGAAGAGCCTGACTCATGGGATCACGTCCCTTTCACTAGAGCGAGATTCGAGTTCCGGGGAAGCCGCCTTCAATGCGGGCCCGACCCGCGATGATCACCGCGGGGATGCCTGAACGGACGGCATCGAGGGCCATCCGGACTTTCATGGCCATGCCGCCGTGAATCGACCCGTCGGCGGTGCGAGCCTGGATGTCCGCTTCATTCAAGCGGGTCACCGGGGCGCCATCGAGGACCACACCATCGACATCGGAGAGAAAGACCAGGGTCTCGGCTGAGATCTTGCGTGCGATCGACTGCGCGAACTCGTCGGCGTTGACGTTCACCGCCTGGCCCGAAGGGTCGTTCGAAACCGGCGAGATCACGGGGACGAGCTTCGCGGCCCAAAGCGCTTCGAGGATCTTCGGATCCACCCGATCGGGAGAGCCCACCTGACCGAGGCCGGGGACGAGCGCGGCGCGAATCAGGTTCAGGACCCGACCCGAGATTCCCACGGCGGGGAGGCCGGCGCGCGCGAGGCCGGAGGCGAGGGCGGGGTTCACCGACCCGGTGAGGACCATCTCCACGACCTCCATGGCGGCCGGAGACGTCTCGCGGCGGCCGTGGGTGAATTTCGATTCGATCCCAAGCTGCTTCAGCATGCGCTCGACCTGACGTCCCCCGCCGTGCACGAGCGCAACCTCCCCTTCGAATTCGCCGATCTCCTTCGCGAGGGGAGCGAGGAGCCCGGGGTCTTCAAGGGCGGGGCCGCCCACCTTGTAGACGCGCTTCCCTCGCGACATCACAAGAGCCCCTCCGTCTCATTGAAACCAAGCGCCACGTTCATGTTCTGAATGGCCTGGCCAGCCGCACCCTTGACCAGATTGTCCAGGGCCGAAACGATAATGACGCGTCCCGGGGCGCCCTCGTGGACCGACATCAGGCAGAGATTCGTGCGATTCACGTCCTTGAGCTTCGGCGCCGGATCCACCACCCGGACGAAAGGCGCGCGGGCATAGCAGGAGGAAAGAGCGGAGCGCAACTCCTCCGCGGGCCTTCGGGTCCGCACGTAGATCGCGGCGAGTATTCCCCGCTCGACGGGAAGGAGATGGGGTGAAAAGGTGAGGGTCGGTCGGATGCCGGTGACACGCTCGGTGGTTTCCTCGATCTCGCCCAGGTGACGGTGCCTTCGACCCTGGGAATAGATGGAAAAGTTGCTCTCGACTTCGCAGAAAAGCAGATCCTCGCGCAGGGCGCGGCCGGCGCCGGAGACGCCGCTCTTCGCATCCACGACGATGTCGTCCGCTTCCACCAGCCTCTCCTTGATCAAGGGAAGGAGCGGCAGCATGACGGAGGTCGCGTAGCAACCGGGGTTCGAGATCAGGCGGGCGTTCCGAAGGTCCGATCGGAACACCTCGGTCAGCCCGAAGACGGCATGGGGCAGGAGATCCGGGGCGGCGTGATCGTGTTCGTACCAGCGTTTGTAGCTCTCCTTGGTCCGCAGTCTGAAGTCGCCGGAGAGGTCGATGATGAGGGCGTCCGGCTGAGAGTCCCTCAGCTTAAGGACGTAGCTCGCGGACGTGCCATGGGGCAGGCAAAGAAAATGGACGTCGGCCGCCCGCGAAAGGCCTTCCTCGTGAGGAATATGAGGCTTCGCGGAACCGGTCGAAAACAGAACCGAGGCCCGCGGGTGGCGACGGAGCCAAAAGGAGAGCTCGCGGCCGGAATAACCGGATCCCCCGAAGATCCCGACGGTCACGGCCTTTTGATTAGAGGCGTCCAAATTCCTGGGTCCTGAGACTTCGCGGCGGGGGAGGCGGGTAGCAAAAGAGACGACCCGCCGACGAGTCAATAGGCGAGCGGCTTAGAACATCGGCCGGGAGATCGTGTTCTCAAAGGTCACCGACTTCTTCGCGCCGAAAAGGCTGTATTCCCGCGAATAGGTGCAGGACACCGTGCGCAGGCCGCCGATGCCTCCCGCCGAGGTCACTTCGCAGGTATCCGGATCCAGGTAGGCGATCAGTCCGGTTTCTTCAACCGCCTTCTTGATCGCCTGTTTGGCGCGAACGTCGCCGTCTTTGTTTGGAGGGAACCTTCCCGCAATGCTGGTGAGCTTGTCCTCGAACTGGTAGTTGTCCCAATAGACCGGCCCGATGTTCTTGGCGGCCAGGGCGACGGCAATCAGAACTACCAGCATGACGATGCTGCCGAGCTGTCCTTCGCCGCGCTCGCCCGACCTCGAATGGAGGGTTGATTTCATGGCAAATCCTTTCAAAGACTTCTGAAGACTACCTGATCACGTGAAAGGTCCGCGACCATCGCGTTCTTCCGAAGGCGGAAAGCGTGTCCTTGACCCACTGAAACGAGGCGCCTTGCTGGTACTCCTCGCGCGAGGCCTCGTAAGACCAGTAGACCACCACGGCGCGGCCCTTGACTTGAGACTGGGGCAGGGTGCCCCAGAACCGGCTGTCCCGGCTGTTGTCCCGGTTGTCCCCCATCATCATGAGCTGGCCGGCGGGGATCTTCTGAGGACCGAAGTTGTCGCGGATGTCCTCGCCCACCAGGCCATAGTCGGGGTCGGTCCGCTTGAGCGGAGGCTCGAGAAAATGCGCGTAGGACTCGACGAGCGCCTTGCCGTTGATCAGGACCTGCTTGTCCTGAATTTCGAGGGTCTCGCCGGGAAGGCCGATGACCCGCTTGATGAAGTCGCGGGTGGGATCCTCGGGGAACTTGAACACCAGGACATCGCCGCGGTTGATCGAACGCTTGGCGAAGAGGAGATCCTCCACCCGGCCGAGCGAGGGCGAGAAGACCAGCTTGTCCACGAGAAGGTGGTCGCCGATCAGCAGGTTCGGCTCCATCGATCCAGTCGGGATCTTGAAGGCCTGAAAGATGAAGGCCCGAACGTACAGGGCAAGGATCACCGCCCCCACGAGCATTTCGAGATACTCGCGGGCCACAGATTTCGCCGGCGCCGCGCTCACCCCTGCACCGTCCGGTTCGGCTCGACGAACTCGATGGCTCGCGCTTCCAGGAGTTGGGATAAGAACTGCCCGCAGTCGGCCACGGCCTGATCCTTGGACACCTGGAAGTCCGCCGCCACCAGGGCGGCGATTTCGGCTCCCGTCTTTCGCCCATCGATCCGGTCCCAGATGAACGTGCCGGAATCGTTGAGATTGAAGACCGAGTCGATCTGCGCTCCCCGAGAGGCCAGGGGCACGAGAATGTGCTCCCCGGCCACCACCCGGGAGACGACCCTGGGCGATTGCCTCGGAACCGCGGAGAGAAGGACGGCGGGATCAGGGTGAGAATCGATCACAACAACCAAGGATAAGGCGACAGGCCTTGGGCGCCTAAATCATTCCCGTCCGCGGCACGAACGAGTCGAAGCCCGCGGCTGCGCGACGCGCCTCCTGGAGGGCCGTCTCGTCCTTTCGGAACCGCAGAACGAAAGCGGGGATGCGCTCGGTGACCGAAGCGCAGGCCGCGATTGCGATTGCGGTCTGATCGCGATCCCAAATCGACGGAAAAGTCCGCGTGAAGAGGCGGGCCGCGGCTTCCGCGGGATGGATGGGGATCGCTTCCGAGACCCTGGCCTGTTCGAGAAAGAAGAGCGCCCGTAGTTTCCCTTCCGAGTTGGAGGCAAAGCGACCCAAGCCATGCCAGGGCGTGCCCCACGCCCGGATCGGGCCGAACCCGCGCGGATCCAGGAGGACGCGATCGTCGGAGAGGATGGTGCGATCCGGATGGAAGTGGTTCCAAAGCTTGGCCGTGGTCGATTTGCCGGCGCCGGAGTGACCGGCAAAAAGCAGGACACCCCTTCGGTCCTTCACCCCGCAACTGTGAACCTCGAGGAGGCCGTCCTTGGCCCACCGCCTCTGGAACAGCAACTCGTCGAGAGGAAACACCATGGCCGAGCGCGAGCCCCTCCCTTTTGGAACGGGGAAGAAGAGTTCCCCTTGGGTGATGCCCCGATCGAGCAGGACGGACTTGTAGATGGTGCGACCCACTCGGAAGGTCAGGAGAAGTTTGTCGTCGGGCTGGGAATAGGCGCGCCAAACCCCCTCGGACTCGAACAAGAGATCGCCCGGCGGGGGGCCCTTCTCCCGTCGCACCGTGATGTCGATGTCCTCACCCCGAGAGGTCAGAAACGGATCGAAGCCCCGGGGCCAGGAGATCCACGATGGTCGCAGTGCGCGAACCGCGAGCGACGTCTCGCCGACGCGGAGTCGATTGACGAACCGCGGTCGGCTCAAACCGCGGGTGGGGACGGGGACGCGAACGCCTTGCGCGGTTTTCGCACCTGCAACTGAATGAGCGGTTCCGGGGCGGTCACGGGGACGCTGGAACTGCACGAGCCGCAGCCGGCCGGGTGGGAGAGATCCACCGTGGCCTCCGGCTGGGAAGCGAGCGTGCCATGACCGAGGCAGCAGGTCGCATCGCGACGGTGGCCGGTCTTTTCTCCGACGGAGGCATGGGCGCGCAGGTGGGTGATCTCACAGAAATGCGGGATCAGGCCTTCGATGTCGCCGGTCTCCATCTCCGCCGCCCCCGGACAGTTTCCGCACATCGACATCAGATTGCACCGGCTGCACGCCTCGTTGTTCTGCCACTTGCGGGCGCGCAGTTTCGGGAAGAAGTCGTTCCACCCTTCTGTGAACTCGCCTTCCTTCAGGCTGAAGGAGTGTCGACGCGACAACTGGCACATCTGCAGGTTGCCGTAAGGATCGACGGTGAATGAGTTCTCTCCGGCTCCGCAGTTGTAGACGAACTCGAAAGCTTCGTCCGCCTGGGGTTTGACCGACCTCTCGAAGAACTCTCTGAATTCCCTGATGCGGGCGGGGTTCTCAAGGTCGAGGGCGAGAACTTGTTCGGCGGACAGCTGAAGGTCGCCGTTCCGGTTGGCCCCGCAATCGACGCGAGGGTTGAGGAAGCCATCGAACTTGAAAGTCGTACCCAGCTCGGCGGCAAAGCGCTCCATGTCGGGGATCTCGTGGCGATTGACGGTCAGGGCCATGGTCTTGAGCTTGACCGGGACACCCCGCTCCATGAGGCGGGCGATCCCGGCCCGACATTTCTCGAAAGAGCCGGGGATGCGCGTGACCGCTTCATAGGTGGCTTTGGTATGGCCGTAGACACTGATCTCGACCATCGCCGGCGGATGGTCGGCCAGAAAGTCCGCCACTTTCTCCGTGACCAGGGTGCCATTCGAGAAGATCGTCACCAGCAGTCCCCGCTTGATCGCGTGAAGGTAGACCTCCGGAAAATCGGGGCGGACCAGAACTTCTCCGCCGGTCAAAAGGAGAAACAGACACCCCTGATCGGCGATCTCGTCAACCAGGCCAAGAAGACGCCTGGTATCGAGCTCGCGCGCCTGCTCCTCGGCGTCGCCTGGAGCCTCGTTCACGTAGCAGTGCACGCAACGGAGATTGCACCGGAACGTGGTCTCCACCGTGCCGGTCATGGGAATCCGCGCCCCGGGCGCGCCGAACGAGAGCGCGCTGAAGTTCCGTTCGCTGATTCGACTCGGGGGAAGCACGGAGCTCATCTGGGGTTTCGATAGATTCAAGAACGCGAGACGCTAGCTCCCGACGACCTTGCAGGTCCCGAACTTTGCGCAGCCCGAAGTGGGGCCAACCACCGCGACGGATGTCTTGCAGCCTGCCACCGCCAGCTCATCGCCGGCCACGCGAATTCGAAAGACCTGGGGAGGCTCATAGGGACGCCGCGAGGGGGAGGGGGCTGGTTGTGGCATGGGGACTCCAAGGATGAAGGATAGAAGTGATTCTACGGACGGAACATATGCGATGACGGTACTGCAAGCGTGCCGTCGGCGACAAGACCCGTGGCGCGACGGGTCACGGCCGCTCAAAAGGCCTCTCGGCGCCTCCAGAAGGCAGGCGTCGAATTCTCTCCAGAATGTACCGCCCGAGGCTCACGCCGACTCTCCGCAGACTTCCGCCCCTCGATTCTGCGGACGCCCACACCCCCACAACATCCCGGACGTCGACGGCCGGATCCAGGAAGACGCTGCGGTCCCCCTTGGTTCTAAGGGTTTGGCCGAGGTGAAGGACGATTCGGTGCAAGCGAAGGCCCGCCGGCGTTTGGACCAGGACGACGTCGCCCGTCCGCACCGGCCGCGCCGGCGCTTCGACCTGGATCATGGCGCCCTCGCGGAGAACGGGCTCCATGCATTTCCCCGACACCGTCAACTCACCTCCGCGCGGATCGAGAACCAGACACTCACGAAGCATGGCCATCGCCAATTTCGGCGCGACTGTCCTTTCGGCAAGACTCATGAGGGCAGGGACCCCGGCCGAGTGCGCTCTACAAGTCCGACGCGGGCCAGGTTCGAGATCCGCCCGAGAACGGAGGCCCGCGGAAGTGTCCGCCCCGGAATCTTCTTCGGAAAGAGGGCTCGCACGATGTAGCCCCAGGCGGATGGAGCGAGGCGATAGCGGACGATAGCGAGGGCCGCCAGATTCGCGGGTGGCGGAAAATCCGCCTGCGCCTCGATCCAGCGCGCCAGAGCGGTTGGGCACAGCCCGCGGAGCGATTCGATCTGCCCCGGCAGACTTCCCTCTTTCGCAGATCGCCGGGAGAGAGCCATGGCCATGGCGCCAAGAGCCGACGTCGCGCCGAAATCCCGCGCGCGGATCGCGATCCGCTCCGCGTTGGTCCCGAACCGATCGAGGGCGCGGACGAAATCACCGTAGTGATACTCATTGGCGGCGAAACCATGCTGAAAGGCGGTATGCATGGCCAGGTGCACGATGAGATCCTCGTCGGCCAGCCGGCACAGCGCGGATCGCAGCAGAGGCTTGCGACGCGCCCACAGGCTCTCGGTATCGACGCTGAAGAGCCCTGGACATGAAGTCAGGGAGATATGCAGTTCAAGGACCACGCCGCTCGCAGGTTCCTTGAACACCAGGGCGTGATCCGAAGCCGCGGTTTCGGCCAGGCCCATGGCCCGCGCCACCCTACCGACCTCTTCGAATCGGTAAGTGTCGACCACAAGCAAGTCGACATCGGCCATGGGGCGGTGTTCCATCCCGCCATAGAGTTCCTCGGCCACGGAGATCCCCTTGAGAGCCAGCAGCCTCAAACCCTGGGCCTGCGCAGCGAGGTTGAACCGAACGGCGAGGTCCATCTGCTGAGTGCCTCGCAGAGCCAGCCAATAGGGCTGATGGGCCGGTTTCGACTCCAAGCCGGTCGCCACTAGTCCCTCAGTTTTCCCAGGCTCACAAAACTGCCGAGCAGGCCCACGAACGCGCCGATCGCGACCAGAGCGAAGACATCCAGCGCCCCCAGGGTCGGGGCGAGGCCGGTCCCCATCTGGGCGCCTCGCAGGGCCTGGACGATCTTCCTGAGGACGAGGGCGAGCAGACCGCTCGCGAGCAGACCGCCAAAGGCGCCGGAGAGCGAGCCCTCCACCAGAAAGGGACCTCGGATGAAACCCTTGGACGCCCCCACCAGGCGCATGATCTCGATCTCGTCCTCCCTTGAATAGACCGAGAGGCGGATGACGTTGGCGATGGTGAAAGCCGAAGCCGCCGCAAGCACGAGACCGAGGACCAAGGCGAGCCCTTTGATCAAACCGACGAAGGCGGACAGCCGGCTCACCAGAATGGCGTCGTAGTGCACGTCGTCGACGCCCGCGGTTCTTCGCCAGCTCAAGATGAGACTCGACACCACCTGGGCGGTGGCGAGTTCCGGTTTCAAGGAGACCTCGATGGAGGGTGGAAAGGGCGTCTCCCCGATCTCTTCCGGAACGGCCGCCAGATCCGGGAAAAGTCCCTTGAATCGGGCGAGGGCCTCCTCCGAAGTCCGTTCCTCCACGCCTTTCACGACGGATTGACCTTTGATCCTGGCCAGAAGCGCGGCCCGATCCGCATCCGCGAGTCCGGGCGACACGTAGACCACGACCTGCACCTTGCTGGCGAGCGAATCCACCAGGGATGCTCCGGCCCGCGCGATGGAGAAGAAGAGACCGAAGACGCCGAGGGAAGCGCCAATCGTGGCCACCGACACCACGGTCAGGGCCCGGCGGCGCACCAGGCCGGAAAAGGCCTCCTCGAACGCGTACCTCGTCGCCTTGGACATGGGAGGGTCATAATAGCGGGCGGAACGTCATGCCAATACTCATAGGAATAGCGGGGGGAACCGGATCGGGCAAGACGTCTTTCGCCCGCAAGCTGGTCGCGGCCATCGGTGAGGAGAACTGTCTCCTGATCCCGCAGGACTCGTACTACCGCGACAATTCTTCGCTCACTCCGGAGGAGCGCGCAGGCTGGAACTACGATCACCCCCACGCGTTCGACACCAGCCTTCTGGAACAGGACCTGCGGGAACTCAAGATGTCGCGGCCCGTGCCTCATCTGACGTACGACTACGCCACCCACGCCCGCATCGTCCTGCCCGACGCTCTGCGGCCCCGAGTGGTGATCGTCCTCGAGGGCATTCTGGTCCTGGCCGAGGAATCGTTGCGTCACATCATGGACATCAAACTCTTCATCGACACGGACGCCGATGTCCGGATCCTCCGCCGCCTGCGCCGGGATCTCAAGGAACGGGGGCGTTCCTACGATTCGGTGGAGAAGCAGTACCTCGAAAGCGTGCGCCTGATGCACCTCGAATTCGTGGAGCCCTCGAAACGCTACGCCGACCTCATCATCCCGGAGGGAGCCCAGAACAACGTGGCGTTGGACGCGGTGATCGCCCGGGTTCAAGCGATGCTCGCGGCCCAGAATCTCATTCCCGCTCTCCAGCCGGTCAAGGCCTGAGCCAAGCGGCGGCATTCGTGCCCGCTTGCGAAGCGATGGAAGAGTCGGCGAGCGCAGCCCCTGCCTAAACTACAACTTCGCCCTTGACCAGGGTGATCACCCTCTTTTTCATCCGCTCGATCATCTCGCGATCGTGAGTCGCGACCAGCACGGTGGTCCCCTTGGTCGCGCACATCTCCTCGAAGAGCGCCATGACTTCGGCCGCCCGATCGGGATCGAGATTCCCCGTAGGCTCATCGGCCAGGACCAGGTCCGGTTCGTTGATGAGGGCGCGCGCGATCGCGACTCTTTGCTGCTCACCCCCGGAGAGCTGCAACGGAAAAGCGTCGAGTTTGTCTTCAAGACCCACCGACTTCAGGGCGAGGAAAGCGCGACGCCTCCGGTCCTCCTCGGGCACGCCCAGAACGCGAAGGACGAAACCCACGTTTTCGAGAATGGTCTTGAGCTTCAAGAGCTTGAAGTCCTGGAAGACTACGCCGAGGGTCCGGCGGAATTCCGGGATCTTGTGCTTCGGCAGAACCGAGACGTTCCGTCCCCCGACGAGAATCTGACCCTCGGTGGGAAGCTCTTCGCGCAGGATCAGGCGCAGAAGCGTGGTCTTCCCGGCCCCGGACGGGCCGGTCAGAAAACAGAACTCGCCTTTAGGGACGTGAAGGGACACGTCGCGCAGGGCGACACCGTGCGCGTCGTACCGTTTCGTCACTCTGAAGGCTTGTATCATCGCGCGTCGGTTGTGGGCCCCTCGATCGAGAGGATCCCGAGACCCGAAGGTTATAGGACGTGATCCCGAGGACTGAATGCGCGCGGCCCTGATCAGAACCCAAGGCGGTCCGGAGGTTCTGGAACTCGCGAACCTCGATGCTCCAGGCCCTGGCCCCGGCGAGGCCCTGGTCCGGGTCCGAGCCTGCGCCCTCAACCATCTCGACCTGTGGACGAGAAGCGGGCGCGCTGGTTACATCCCTCCTCTTCCCCATGTGCTCGGCAACGATATCGCGGGCGAAATCCAATCTCTGCCCGAAGCCTCCGATACGACGGGTCTTTCAATCGGACAACGTGTGATGTTGCAGCCGGGGACGTCGTGCGGGCGTTGCCTGGCGTGCCTTTCCGGCGACGACTTCGCGTGTCGGCATTATCAGATTCTCGGCCATGGCCGGGCGGGCGGCTACGCTGAATTCGTGGCCGTGCCCCTCACCAGTCTCATACCCATCCCCGACTCGATCTCCTTCGAGAGCGCTTCGGCTTTCCCCCTGGTGTTCCTCACCGCGTGGCGCATGCTGGTGGCGCGCGCCCAGGTGAAGAGCGGCGAAGACGTGCTGGTGTGGGCCGCGGGCAGTGGGGTGGGCATGGCCGCGATTCAAATCGCCAAGCTGATGGGCGCGCGGGTCATCGCCACGGCGGGCGGAGCGAGGAAGCTCGACCTCGCGCGGAGCCTCGGCGCCGACGCGGTGGTCGATCACTACACTCAGGATGTGGTGGCCGAAGTCAAGAAGTTCACTTCCCGGAAGGGTGCTGAAGTGGTGGTCGAGCACACCGGCGAAAAGACCTGGGAACGCTCCATTCAGTCTCTTGCTTATCGCGGACGCCTCGTCACCTGCGGGGCCACCTCGGGCCCCAAAGGCGCCACCGATCTTCGCTTCGTGTACGCCAAGCACCTTTCCCTGCTGGGCTCGTACATGGGCAGCCGCGCCGACCTGCTCGCGGCGACACCGCACTTCTTCGCCGGTCGGCTGAAGACGCACATCCACGCGGTGCTTCCCCTCCAGCGCGCGGCGGAGGCGCATCGATTGATGGAGGCGTCCGAGCACTTCGGGAAGATCGTGCTGTCCGTGTGAGCGCTTTCGGAGGCGGCGGCGCCGCGCCTTTCCGTCCGCCCTGGCTCGCGCGGGGCGGCCATGTCCAGACTCTTCTCGGCTTCCATCATCGGCGGAGCCTGACCTGGACTCTGCCCACCGAGGACCTGGTCGTCGAATCGGAACCGGGAGTCAGAGTCCTTGCGCGCGCGACCTGGCAGGACGGAGACCCCTTCGCCTCGCCCGCCTTGATTCTGCTGCACGGCATGGGCGGCTGGGATCTCTCGGGCTACATGATCGCCACCGGCCTTCATGCTCACGCGGCCGGCTACCACGTCATCCGCATGAACATGCGAGGAGCGGGAGGTTCTTTCGAAGTCTGTCCCCGGCTCTATCACGCGGGCCTCGAGACCGACCTCGTGGCGGTCAGCCAGAGAGTGGCGAGGAAAGTCGCGCGCATCGCGCTGTTCGGGGCCTCCCTCGGTGCGAATCACGTTCTTTTGGCGCTTGGACGATCCCCGGCCGCTCTTCCGATGGAAGTGAAAGCCGGGGTGGCGGTATCGCCGCCGCTGGACCTGCTCGCCTGCAGCGACGCGCTGCACTCGCGGTGGAATCGGTTCTACGTTTCATACTTCCTCGACCGCCTGAAGGCCACTTACGTGCGAATTCAGGAGAAGAGCGACGGGTGGTACGAGGCGGGCCGAGAGGCGGGCATCCGGACCGTCCGCGAGTTCGACGAGCGAATCACCGCCCCATACGGAGGTTTCGCCTCCGCCAATGATTACTACACCCGGTCCAGTTCGGGCCCGTGGGTCCAACAGATCGATCGACCGACGCTCGTCCTCGCCGCCGAGGACGATCCCATGATCCCGGAGGAGAGCGTGCGCAAGTTCGCGCTGCCGGAATCGGGGATGGTGACGCGGGAGATTCTCCACACCGGCGGCCACGTGGGGTTTGCCGCGGCCACGAAGGCCCCCGGCCGATTCTGGGCGGCGGGCCGGGCGCTCGAATTTCTTGGCCGCTATCTGACCTGAGCTCTGGTCCAACGGGTCCCCCTTCGAACTGAGCTAGAGAAGCGGAGGTCGATTCACTCGGCCGGAGCGACGGCGGCGTGGGGGACTGAGCACGCCAGTTCTTCTGCGAACGGCGGTCTTCTGTTCAAGAAGAGCGAAGGCGGGATTCACTCCCGCCGGAGCGACCGGGGGTTTGGGGGGCGGGGCCGTTCACCGCCCCCCAACTAGGAACCTACGGCGAGCGGGAACAACTCGATGGTCTGCTCCTCCCGAACCGGCACCGCGTACTTGCCCGTGAAGCAGGCCATGCAGTGGCGGGTGCCATGGGAGTCGCCCACGGAGGCGCTGAGGCCGGCGGGCGAGAGGTACGAGAGACTGTCCGCACCGACCCGCGCGCGGATCTGCTCCACCGATTGCGAGGAGGCGATGAGTTCGCTCTGCCGAGGCGTATCGATCCCGTAGTGACAGGGATGGGTGGTGGGAGGAGAGGAAATCCGCAGGTGGACTTCGAGGGCCCCGGCCGAGCGAATCAGGTCGACGATCTTCCTCGACGTGGTGCCGCGAACGATCGAGTCGTCGACCAGAATCACCCGCTTGCCTTCGAGAACCTCGCGCACCGGATTCAGCTTGATCCGAACGCCGAAGCTGCGGACCTTCTGCTTGGGCTCGATGAATGTCCGCCCGATGTAGTGATTGCGCACGAGACCCATGACATAGGGCAGGGCGCTCTCTTCCGCGTAGCCGAGGGCGGCGCCGATGCCGCTGTCGGGTACGGGAACCACGACGTCAGCGGGGACGGGCGATTCCCGCGCGAGCCTTCGACCCATCTCCAGCCGGGAACCGAGAACACTGCGGCCGAAGACCTTGGAATCGGGACGGGCGAAGTAGACGTGTTCGAAGATGCAATGCCGGGCCATGTCTTTCGGAAACGGGAAATACGAGCGCAGGCCGTCTTTGTCGATCACCAGGATTTCGCCGGGGGCCACATCGCGGACATAGGTCGCTTCGATGAGATCGAAGGCGCAGGTTTCCGAGGAGATGACGTAGGCCTCGCCCAGCCTGCCCAGAGCGAGAGGCCTGATGCCCATGGGATCGCGGGCGGCGATGAGGGCGTCCTTCGTGAGGAACAGAAGCGAGTAGGCGCCCCTGATCTTGAGCAGGCTCGACGCGATCGCGTCCTCCACCGGACCAATGCGCGCCCGCGCGTAGAGATGGAGGAGGACCTCGGTGTCGGAACTCGACTGGAATATCGAACCGGCGGCTTCGAGCTGGCCGCGCAGAACGTCGGCATTCACCATGTTGCCGTTGTGGGCCACCGCGATCTCGCCGCGCTGGCAATCGATCAGGATGGGCTGGACGTTCCGCTCGGCGCTTTCCCCCGTCGTTGAATAGCGGACGTGGCCGAGGGCGTAGTCGCCGACCAGAGAGGAAATCGTTTCTTCACGATCGAAGACTTCGCTGACCAGCCCCATGCCTCGAACCGCCCGGAGCGTCTCGCCGTTCGAGGAAACGATTCCCGCCGATTCCTGGCCGCGATGCTGAAGGGCGTAGAGGCCGAGATAGGTCAGGTTCGAAGCTTCCGGATGGCCGAAGACGCCAAAGACCCCGCACTGATCTTTGAAGTGATCGTCCCGGATCTCCCTGAGCGCCATGGTCGAGGGAACTCTATTCCGAAAGCCTGCCTTCGAGGGAAGCCCAGGTGGTCAGAAGTTCGGCCACGGAGTGTCGGGTCAACTGAACGCCCCCGGAACGCAGGGTCAGGTGCGAACCTCCCACGACGCCCAGCCGGCGGCAGGGAACGCCCGCCTGGACGGCGCGGACTTTAACCGCCTCCGGTTCGCGGGTGGAGACGATCATCCGGGACGGACCCTCGGAGAAGAGAAGCGCGTCGGTTCGGGTCGGTTCCGCATCGTCGAAGTCGTCGGCGGTCCCGAGATCCCCGAGTTCAAAGTCTCCGCCCAAAGCGGCGCTCTCAAAGTCGAAGCAACACTCGGCGAGCGCTATGGCGAGGCCGCCATCGGCGACATCGTGGACCGACACGAGCTTCCTCTTTCGATTGAGATCGAGCACGACTTCGTAGACCGCTCGTTCCGCTTGGAGATCGAGACGCGGAAGCGCGCCCGCGACCGCGCCATGAACCGTTCTCAGGTACTCACTGCCCCCAAGGGCTGGATCGCTGTCGCCAAGAAGCAGAACGGTATCGCCGGCCTCGGCGAACGTGCGCGAGGTCGCGAGGGCCACATCCTCGAGCAGACCCACCGCCCCGATCACGGGAGTCGGATAGATGGGAACGCCGTCGGTCTCGTTGTAGAGCGAGACGTTGCCGCCGGTCACCGGGGCGTCGAGGGCGCGGCTCGCCTCGCCGATGCCTTCGATCGCCTTCACGATCTGACCCATCACTTCGGGCTTCTCCGGGTTGCCGAAGTTCAGGCAGTTGGTGAGGCCGATGGGCAGAGCACCGGTCGCCACCACGTTCCGGCACGCTTCGGCCACCGCGAGCATCGCGCCCTGCTTGGCATTGATGAAGCCGTAGCGGCCGTTTCCGTCGAGAGCAATGGCGAGGCCTTTCTTCGAGCCGTGGATGCGAAGAACCGCGGCATCGGAGACTCCTGGACCCTGCACCGTGCCGGTCTGGACCGTGCTGTCGTACTGCCGGTAGACCCACTTCTTGCTCGCGATATTGGGTGAGCCGAGCACGGTGAGGAACGCCTTGGAGAGGTCGGTCGGAACCGGGATGAGGGAAAGATCCTGGTCCTCGGCCGGGTTCTTCGGCTCGAGCCACGGGCGATCGTAGACCGGCGCTTCATCGGTCAAAGCACTCGCGGGAATGTCGGCTTCGAGTTTCGAGTCCTTGAAGACGCGCACCCGCCCATCGCCCGTGACCACACCCACGGCTTCGGCATGCAGGTCCCACTTCTCGAACACCGCGCGGATTTCCTCCTCGCGGCCCTTCTTCGCCACCAGCAGCATCCGCTCCTGCGATTCGGACAGCATGACTTCGTACGCGGTCATGCCGGTTTCGCGCTGCGGAACCCTCGAAACATCGAACTCGATTCCGGTTCCGGCGCGTCCCGCGGTCTCCGAAGTGGCGCAGGTCAGCCCCGCCGCGCCCATGTCCTGAATGCCGACGACCGCGCCCGTGGCCATGGCTTCGAGACACGATTCGAGCAGGATCTTCTCCATGAAGGGATCGCCGACCTGCACGGTCGGCCGCTTCTCTTCGCTGCCCAGTCCGAACTCCGAAGACGCCATGGTCGCCCCGTGAATCCCGTCGCGGCCGGTCTTGGCCCCGACGTAGAACACGGTGTTGCCAATGCCTTCGGCGCGCCCGAGGAAGAGTTGATCCCTGGTGGTGATGCCGAGGCAGAAGGCGTTCACCAAAGGGTTGCCGGAGTAGCAGGGTTCGAACACGACCTCGCCGCCGACGGTCGGACAGCCGAAGGCGTTGCCGTAGCCGCCGATACCCGCGACCACGCCGGAGATGATCCGGCGTGTCTTCTCGTCCCACCCGTCCGAGAAACGAAGCGAATTCAGCAAGGCGATCGGCCGCGCGCCCATGGTGAAGATGTCCCGGAGAATGCCCCCCACTCCGGTGGCGGCGCCCTGATAGGGCTCGATGAACGACGGATGGTTGTGGGACTCGATCTTGAAAACGGCGAGAAGCCCGTCGCCGATGTCGAGGGCCCCCGCGTTCTCACCCGGGCCCTGGACCACCCGCGGCCCCTTGGTGGGCAATGTCTTCAGATGAAGACGGGTGGATTTGTACGAGCAATGCTCGGACCACATGACCGAAAACATCCCCAGCTCCACAAAATTCGGCTCGCGCCCGAGCAGGGTCTTGATGCGCTCGTACTCGTCGGGTTTCAGACCATGGGCTTCGAGGGTTTTGGAATCGTGCATCGGGGCCGTGATCTTATTCGCAC
>JANODX010000159.1:0-22609 GCA_031412915.1 Vicinamibacteria bacterium
GGTCAGATGGATGGGCGCGATCAGGTAACGATCCTCCGACACGACGGGAATCCAAACTCCGAGATAGCGGGAGAAGCCCACACTCACCGCCGCGATGGTTCCGGCCTGAATCACCAGGAACAGGGTCCAGCCGTAGAGGAATCCCCAGATCGGCGAGAACGCCTCGCGAAGATAGACGTACTGCCCGCCCGCCCGCGGCATCATGGCCGCGAGTTCGCCGTAGGAGAGGGCGGCCGCGAGGGTGAGAGCCGCGGTCACGAGCCAGGAAACGATCAGCCAGCCCGGGCTGCCCAGCACTCGCGCCATCTCCGCCGATACCAGGAAGATTCCCGAACCGACCATCGACCCGACGACCACCATGGTCGCATCGAAGGCTCCAAGTCCGCGTTCGAATTCGGTGTCGAGGCCGGCGTCGCTCTCTTCTGAAGTCATCGAGTGCCCTCTCTATTCGTGGATCCGCCGGAGGGAAGGGCGCGCCACGCGCGGGCAAAGCCTCCGCTCAGGACGAAACGGGGAAACGCGATCCACTGTTCGGCCATGATGCGCGCGAACACGTCCCCGGGGCCCCGGAATCGAGCGGGCGCCTGCGGTTCGAGCCCATGTCCGCGGCCTTGCGCCGCCATGGCCCCCGCCATCAGGGCGAGCCCGAAGACGGCGCAAAGCGGCCCCATCGCGAGCGCGCCGATGAGAGCGATGGTTCCGATTTGAAAGACCGGCACCGCGACGATGTGGATGAGAAGGTTGATGCGAGTGGTGTGGGCGGAGGGATAGGTGGCCCATTGCCAGGAAAGCAGACCCCCCGCACGTTCGTCCATCTCGGCCATGCCGCATCCTACCGTCGACACCATGAACCTGGTCCTCCGGCGGCTCCTCAGGGATTCCTCGGTTAACTCCGGGGAAAGAACGGTCAGACCCCCACGGAACGGACCCCGGCCCGCGGTAGATTGACTCCATGGCGCGGGCCCTCGTGGTTGAAGACGGCTATACCGAAGGGATGCGCACGATCGATGTCCACATTCGACGACTTCGGGACAAGCTTCCCTCGGGCGCCGTGCGGATCGTTTCGGTAAAACCCATCGGCTGCCGGCTGGCTGATCCCGGCGAGAGCGAGTAAGCGAGTAGACATGAACAGTTTCCGAAGGCGCCTGGCTCTGGCCGGAATCCTCACCAGTGCGGTCGCTCTCCTCGTCGTCCTGCTGGTGCAGGGCCGGGTTCTCCGTTCCGAAACTCGCCTAGAAACTCAGGAACGACTGCGGGCCGAGGCCCGCATTCTCGCGGAGGCGCTTTCCGTTCCCTGGAGCATCCAGGGTCCAGGGTTCTGGGTGGACGAGCTGGTCGATCGCTCGGGTCGCTCGACGGAAACCCGGCTGACCGTCATGACGCTCGACGGAACGGTGGTGGGCGATACGACGGCCTCCGGAGAAGCCCTGCGGACGATCGAGAACCACGCCGGCCGACCCGAAGTCCGGGATGCGCTCTCTCTCGGCGAAGGGACGGACGAGCGCCTTTCGAACACCGCCCGTGAGAGGCAGCTGTACGTGGCGGAGCAGATCCGCCACGAGGGAAGGCTCCTGGGGGTGGCCCGCGCCTCCTTGTCGCTGGCCCGGATTGAGAGGCGGACTCTTCAATTGCAGCTCTCGTTGGGAGTCGCCCTGCTTGCGGTTCTGGCTCTCACCAGCGGTCTGGCCTGGTGGCTATCGCGGCCCCTCGCCGAACCCATGGCGCGAATCCTCGAAGGCGCTCAGGCGCTCGCCCGGGGCGATCTTGGGAAACGCATCCATGAAGACCGCGACGATGAGTTCGGCCGGCTCGCGCGGGTCTTGAATCAGGCCGCGTTCGAAATTCAGGAGCAGTTCGCCGCCGCGACCAGAGAGCGTGCGCGCTTCTCTGCAGTTCTCTCGGCCATGGAGGACGGCCTGATGGCCGTGGATCATCGCGGGATTGTCCTGCTGGCCAACGACGCCCTGTCACGTTCCCACGGCCTCGGAGGATCCATGGGAATTCACTACCTCGAAGTCTTTCGACAGGCGGAGATCGGCGCCCTGATCGATTCGGTGCTGACCTCGGGAGAACGTCGGACCGCGGAAATCGATCTAGCCGGCAGCGCCCGGGCTTTCGTCCTCGTCGGCATCCCCTTCCCCGCTTCACCCGGCGAGGCCCACGGCGCGGTGATCACGTTCCACGACGTCAGCGAACGAAGGCGGGTGGATCGGATTCGCCGGGATTTCGTGGCCAATGCGTCGCACGAGCTTCGCACCCCCCTCACCTCCATTCGCGGGTTCGTCGAAGCTCTGGAAGACGGAGGTCTCGAAGAGCCGGAGACCGCGAAGCGGTTCCTGGCGCGAGTCCGAGCCAATGCCGATCGTATGGCGTCCCTAGTGGACGATCTGCTCGAGCTGTCCCGCCTTGAATCGGGAGCGCAACCTCCTTCGCTGGAACCACTTGATTGCGCAGTCGTGGTGACGGACGTGGTGGCGTCTTTCGCCAAGATCGCAGCCCGGAAGACCATCGCCCTCGACTCGATTCAGAGGCCGACTCCGCTGGTAGTGAGCGATGGGGACCGGCTACGAAGGATTCTGGAGCACCTGGTCGACAACGCGCTCAAGTACACGCCGGATGGCGGACGGGTCACCGTGCGGGTCGAACCGGAAGGCGAGGGCGCCCTCATCCAGGTGGAAGACACCGGTCCCGGCATCAGCGCCGAACATCTGCCCCGCCTGTTCGAACGCTTCTACCGGGTCGACACCGCGCGGAGTCGCGAGCTTGGGGGAACGGGGCTCGGTCTTTCCATCGTGAGGCACCTGGCCGACAGCATGGGCGCCTCCGTCCGGGTGGCGAGTGTGGCCGGCCAGGGGTCGACTTTCGAGGTGAGATTGCCCGCGCGACTTCAGAGTCCGAGTGAGGGTCCGAAAGGCGCCTGATCCCTGCGCCGGTTGAGGAGACGGGGCGATTAGAAGCTGAGGCGAGCGGCGACCTGGATCTGGCGGTTCGTGCCCAGACCCACCGTGGTGCCGACGGTGGAGCGCAGAAGGCCGAAAGTGCTCCCCGCGGCGGCCTGGGTCAACGGCTGGTTGGGCTGGACCTGGTTGGTCGCCGTCCCGACCGCGTTGGCGGGTGTTGATCACTGCCGTGCGTCCCACCGCGGGAGTTGCGTTACTTCTGTGTTTGGCCACTAGGGAGGCCGCATGACGACGATGTGACATGAGCGCCAAGTTCATGTTTCGTCCCGATGTGTCCCCCGACCCCTCGGCGCTCCCCCGGCAAGGGCTGCGGTCAAACCTGCGCCCGCGAAATGAACTGTCGCCGATCCGTCCGGTCGCCGTCACATCCGGGTCTTTGGCGCCCAATAGAGTGGGCTCGCAGTGACGACCTTCAACCGAGCTTCAGGAGAAAGATCAATGAGTGAATTCCTACGAACCCTTGAAGAACAGCGCTGGGATGACCACCGCTATTACCACCATAGCCGGATCAACCAGTCGCTCCACCTGCTCTCGGCGATCAGCTTTCTGTGCGGTTACGCCCTGCTCTTTTCCTCGCCGGTGGCGGCGGCTTTGATCGGCTGGCTCGTGGCCATGACCTCGCGCCAGATCGGGCACTTCTTCTTCGAACCGAAAGGCTATGACGAGGTGAACCGGGCGACCCACGAGTACAAGGAGGCGATCAAGGTCGGATACAACCTGCGGCGCAAGGTCGTATTGCTCACGCTCTGGGCCCTCTCACCCCTGGCGCTGGTCGCAGATCCCTCCCTCTTCGGGCTGCTCGATGCCCACACCGGCCCCGCGAAATTCGTGGGCAATGTCGCGCTGCTCTGGCTGTGGCTCGGAATCGGTGCGGTGCTCTTCCGCACCATCCACCTCTTCTTCCTGAAGGACGTGAAGAGCGGCCTCGCCTGGTTCGCGAAGATCCTCACGGATCCGTTCCACGACATCAAGCTGTACTACAAAGCCCCGCTCCACGTGCTGCGGGGCGAGCTGCTCGATCCGATCGTCCCCGACAAGGCTCGCGCCTGATCGGCAGCGGCGCCGGTCCGCTCATCGGGGATCCGCTCCGGAGCAGCGCCCTTCTTCGCCGGAGCGAACCAGGCGGCGACCATCTCCCGGAGGATCCGGCGATGGATGGACCTGTTGGTGAGGCCGGCGTGTTTCCACCACCAGCCGTCCGCCTTCATCTTCAGGGCGGCCGCTTCAAAGCTGTCGGCAACCCCGGCGAAGTCGGCCCCGGTGTAGTTGAGGCTGAAGATGAATCGGCCCGTGCCGACCCAGCTCAAGGCAAGCCCCTGGGCGCGAAGATAGTACTGGAGGATCCAGTTGTAGCAGGAAGGCTCGGTGTAGAGAACAGTCCAGATCGACGAGAAATTCGCGACTCGCACCGGCAGGCCCGTTTCGCCAAATCGCTCGTTGAGGCTGGCCGCACGGGAATCCCAGGTCTCGTCCAGATTTCGATAGATGTCCCGTATCTCGTCGGTTTCGAGGCGGTCGAGGAATTCGCTCATGGCCGCCATCACGAACGGGTGAGAATTGAAGGTGCCGCGGGCAAAACAGATGTCGCTGGGGCGATCGTCGCGAAACCGCTTCATCAGTTCCTTGCGGCCGCAGACGACTCCGATGGGCAGGCCGCCCGCGAGCGTCTTCCCGTAGGTCACGAGATCCGCCCGCACGCCGAAGTACTCCTGGGCGCCGCCCCTGGCCAGGCGGAAGCCGACGAACACCTCGTCGAAGATCAGAATGATGCGGCGCGCGGTGCAGACCTCGCGCAGCCTCTTCAACCAGGCGGTGTAAGCGACCCGGTCGAAACCGGCGGTGCGATCGCTGCTCAGGAGAGTCGCATCACTGGGCGCGCCTCCGTTCGGATGCAGGCCCTGAAGGGGATTCACGAGCACGCACGCGACGTCGTTTCGGGTGAGCAGCACGTGGAGCGAATCCTCGTCGACGTCCTTGAGGGTGTAGGTCGCGGAAGGGAGGCTCGGATTACCGACGCCGGGCTGAACATCGTCCCACCAGCCGTGATACGCGCCGCAGAAGCGCACGAGGTGCGAACGACCGGTGTGGTACCGGGCCAGGCGCACCGCCTGCATGACCGCCTCGGTGCCGGACATGTGGAACGACACCTCGTCGAGGCCGGAGATCTCGCGAAGCCGCTTGACGTTTTCGGCCACCACCGGGTGAAACGAACCGAGAACCGGCCCCAGATGACGCACGCGCTCCAGACCGCGCGCCATGCAGTCCTTGTAGAAATCGTAACCAAAGACATTCACGCCGTAAGAACCAGTGAGGTCATAGGACGCGTTGCCATCGAGGTCGGTCACGGTGACGCCCGAGGACGAGGCAATGAAAGCCCCCGTACTGAGGTGCTGCCGGACGAAGCGGCTGAACTGAAACGGAACTCGATAAGCGGAGGTGAACTGAAGATCGGAAATGCTCTGCAGGACCTCCGCGCTGAGCCTGAGGGTCTCGGGCCGGCACCCCTGCAGCCTCGCGGAGAGTCGCATGAACGCCTCCCGCCTTCGGTCCGCGATTTCGTCGGGAGCGTCATCCACTTTGAAGAAACGGGTCTCGTCGTACTCGTAGAACGGAACGAGCTTCGCCAAGCACGCGGCCATCCGCGCATGACCCCTCAAGGAGGGGTGCTTCGCCCGCGACAGTTCCAGGCGGATCTTCACTCTGGAGAGCACGGCAAGAGCCGTGGCTCCACCCAACGCATAGAGCGCAACTGTTGTCACCATAGGCGAGCCCAAGTGTGCCGAGGAGAGGAGACATTTCGGTGACCTTCAAGAATGCCCTTGGTCGCGTCTTCCAGCAGGAGGATCTGAACTTCCTGCTCACCAATCGCATTCCCCGCGTGCTCCTGACCCGGTTCATGGGCCGGTTCAGCCGCATCCGAACTCCTCTGGTCAGGGTGCCTTCGATCTGGGCCTTCCGGCTCTTCGCCGACGATTTGAGTCTGCAGGAGGCGAAGAAGAGCCGTTTCGAAAGCCTCCACGACTGCTTCATCCGCGAACTCAAGGAGGGCGCCCGCCCGATCGACCCGGACCCGAAGCTGCTGGTGAGCCCTTGCGATGCGCTGGTGGGCGCTTCCGGCCGGATCAGAGGAACCGAGCTGCTCCAGGCCAAGGGCTTCCCCTATTCGCTTCGGGACCTGCTCCACGACCCGGACCTGGTGCGCCTCTACACGAACGGGCGCTACGTGACCTTGCGGTTGAAATCGAACATGTACCACCGGTTTCACGCGCCGCACGACTGCCGGGTGGAACGGGTCACCTACATTTCCGGCGACACCTGGAACGTGAACCCGATCGCGCTCAAACGGGTCGAGCGGCTTTATGCCAGGAACGAACGGGCGGTCATCCGCACCACCCTGCTCGGGTCAGGGCATGTGGTCACCCTGGTCCCGGTCGCGGCCGTCCTCGTGGCCAGTCTGCGTTTTGAATTTCTCGACGTGCGCCTCCACCTCAAGTACCAGGGGCCCAACGTCATCCCCTGCGACGCCGTGCTGAGCAAGGGTCAGGAAATGGGCCGGTTTGAACAAGGATCCACGATCATCGTGTTCGCCCCGGAGGGTTTCGAACTGGCGGCGGGTCTCGCCGAAGGATCGCTGATACGAATGGGCGAGCCGCTGCTCCGGATCACCTAGGTTACTGAGGCCGTTTGCCGACGGCCCACAAGCCCACGAGCCCCGTGAAGATGGTCACCAGAAAGACGACGATCCAGAACCCCAGCTCGTGACCGGCGAAGGGGATGCCGCCGACGTTCATGCCGAAGAGACCTCCGATGACGTTGAAGGGCAGCGCCAGAACCGTGACCACGGTCAGCACGAAGAGGGTGCGGTTGCTGCGTTCGCCGACGAGTGCGGTCAGTTCCTCCTGCAGGATCTTGACCCGCTCCCCAAGCGCCGCGGAGTCGGCCACCGCGGTAGAGAATTCCTCGGCGGCCTGGCGCAGGTCCTGCTGATCCTCCTCGCCGAGCCACCGAGGCGGCCGGCTGAGCAGCCGGAAGAGGGCGGCTGGCTCGGGAGCGAGCAACCGCTGAAGTCTCACCAGCAGTCGGCGGAGGGCTCCGAGTCTCGCGCGGCTCGACCCCACACGATCCGCGAGAATCCCGTCCTCTACCGCGTTCACCCGTCCGGTGGCGGCGCGCACAATCTGGACCATCACGTCGGCCTGGTCACGGAGAAGGTGAGCCAGGAGTTCGGCGGTGGAGCGAAATGTCTCACCCTGGCGCACCGACTCGCGCAGCCGGTCTATGGAACGCAGGGGTTTGGAGCGCGCGCTCACCATCAGGTGGCGGTCGACGCACAGGCTCACCGTGGAGGCCTGGGAGGCGTCGAAGTCGAAGTCGAACAGAACGTCGTTGATGACTACGACCAGCCAGTCTCCGGACTGATCGATCCGGGTCGAGGTCGCGGCCTCGGGCAGCGACTCATGGAAGGCTTCCGGAAGGCTCAGGTGCTGCTGCATCCAGCGGTTGGCGGCGGCGTTCGAGACGTTGAAGTGAAGCCAGAGGAAGGACCCGGGTGACTGGGGAGCGCTGAGCCAGGCCGCGGCCTGGTCGGCGTCGATGGTTTGCCCCGCCTCTTTAGGCGCGAACAGATAGGCACAGACGAGTCCGTCCTTGTCCGATCCGTAGGTTGAGACCTCGAAGGCCAAAGCGCGCCTAATCCCCACCCGCGGGCGCTGAACCGAAGGTCGCGAAGGGCTGGACCATCACTAAGGGTCACGATACCAGCGTCGACGAGATGGGGCGGGCGGAACTGGAAGCGGCCAGCGACGGCGTTGGCGCGATGACGGGCGGTGCTCGCGAATTGAAGGGGCAACGAGTGGTCCTCCGAACTCCGTCACCAGGAGTTGCCGCGCCGGTCACGCCGGCGTCATGCGGGTTTCCTAGGCTGCAGGCCCACAACACTTAGGAGAACCAATGAACCGCTTCTGTCTGTCTTTGCTCGTCGTCGCCCTCGCTTCGGATGCTGCGCTCGGCGCGGAGCCGGTCTTCGTGAATGGAATCCGCATCCGTGGTGAAAAGCTGGACGCCACCGGCCAACCAGGGGCGAACGGAGGGCGGTTCGGGTTCTTCTCCGACATCTACTACGATCCGAATCGAGAGGACTGGTGGGCGCTTTCGGACCGTGGCCCGGGCGGCGGGCTCTTGTCGTATTCCACCCGCGTGCAGCGGTTCAAGCTGGACGTCGATCCGCGGACGGGGCGGATCTCGATGTTCCAGGCGAAGGAAACCATCAAGTTCAGCGATCCGAAGGGCCTGCTTTCGGGGAGCGGCCCCGACTTGAACGGGCTCAATCCCCTGGATCTGAACGGCGGTGCGAGCGAACTGGGTCACAGTTTCGACCCCGAGGGGCTCGCCATCGATCCTCGCACGGGTCACCTGTTGGTGGCGGACGAGTACGGCCCGTCGCTGTACGAGTTCAATCGCAAGGGACGGCTGGTGCGTGTCTTCGAGACCCCCGTCAACCTCGTTCCGCAGACGAGCGCGGGGACGAACTACGTGGCGACACGGGACGGCGGCGCCATCGCGGGGCGCCAGGACAACCGGGGCTACGAGGGCCTGGCCATCACTCCGGATGGCGACAGGCTGTTTGCGGTCCTGCAGGATCCGCTCATCAACGAGCCGGGGACGAACAACGGGCGCAACGGGCGCAACGTCCGCATCGTTGTCTTCGACAACGACCGGCACAGCTCGACGTACGGCCGCAGTATCGCGCAGTACGCCTACCAACTCGAGCCTCAGGCGGACGTGGCGGCGCGGATCAACGCGCAGGTGCTTCCGGGGAATCCCCCCGACGCAACGGCCACCGATCCGCGTCAGGGGCGCAACATCGGGGTTTCGGCCATCATCGCGATCAACGACCATGAGTTCCTGGTGCTGGAGCGCGACAACCGGGGTCTCGGCGTCGACGATCCTGCGGGCGTCCGTTTTGTGGGCAGCAAGCGCGTCTTCAAGATCGACGTCACCGGCGCCACCGATGTCTCGTCCGTCTCGTTGCCTATCAGCACGCTGCCTCCCGGCGTCACCGCGGTGGCGAAGTCCGGCGTCTTCATCGATCTGACCGCCGACACGATCCTGCCGAACGGGAAGCAGGCCGAGAAGTGGGAGGGGCTCGCCATCGGGCCGCGCCTTCGAGGCGGCAGCCATCTCATCCTGGCCGGCAACGACAACGACTACTCGGTGACGCAGAGCGGGAGCGGGGAGCAGTTCGACGTGTATGTCAACTTCGCGGGCAACTTCGCGAAGTGCATCCTCGATGACCCGACGCGGTGCGAAGTCAATCCGCCGGCCGCCGATACCGTGATCGACGCGCCGGTTCCCTTGCCCGCCGGCTACACCCTGATCCCGGGGGTGCTCCACGCCTACCGGGCAGCGCCGACAGATCTCCTGGGCTACGTGAAGCCCCGCGGCTTCGGCGACCATCATCATGATGACGATTGCGATCGCGAGGACGATCGCGACAACCGCTAACCGAGCGGAGAAATCCTTGAACCGCATCGAAATCTCGTGAACCGGGTCAGGGCGAATGGCCGGAAGGGCCAGCCAGGGGAGCCCTGCGCGCTCGCGATCTTTGGGGCTTCGGGGGGGACCTCGCCAAGCGGAAGCTCTTCCCCGCCCTCCTGAATCTGCGCCGAAGCGGGCTCCTCGGTGACGAGTTCGCGGTGATTGGCCTGGCCACGTCGGAGATGACCAGCGAAGACTTCCGCGAACGAGTTTCGGCTGACCTCCGGACCTTCGCTCCTGAGCATGCGGAGGCGGTGCGCGACGAGGAGCGCTGCGCGGCCAGTACGACAGGAGCGTCGATCCCGCCCACCCTTCGGCCGCGTATCGAAGCGAGCCGCGGGTCGACCCGCGTTCCACCACGGAAAGCTTCGTGGCCATGAAGTCTTCCATCGACAACTGGCGATGGGCCGGCGTTCCCTTCTACGTCCGCACCGAAAAACGCCTGCCCGTCCACCACACCGAGGTGGCTATCACCTTTACGACTGCATGTGCGGGGATGCGACGCTCTTCTAGCGCGCGGACATCGTGGAGAGCGGCTGGGGTGTGGTGGAACGGATTCTGGACGTCTGGAAGGCGCTCTCTCCCCGCGATTTCCCGAACTTCGCGCTTCTCGAGCGCGCCTGGTAGGGGCAGGGCGGCGAGGTCTGCTCTGGAAGGGCTCGGCCACAGCGCGAAGCCTGCCTGTACTCGTGCGGGAGCGCTGGACCCAGCCGGGCGCGGGGCGCTGCTGCGTTAAGCGTTGCGCCCGCCGCTCGCGCACGAGAGCCTCGATCAGCGCCCAACGGCCTGGTCGATCTTGCGATCGCCGGAAGTCGCCCTTCGTGTCGTCCCGGAATGAGAAACCATGCCGACCTCTCGGCTCTGAAGCAACCTCAAGGGCTGCCGCCTCGATCCTTCCACGTTCCCAACCCTCCACGAGGTTTAACACTCAATGTCTCAACGAAGTCGCAGGACCAGGGAACAATGGGGTTATGGATCCACACATTGATCGCCGTTTCGAGTTCAGAGCGCTTTCTCAATGGTCGGAGGGATCCCTAGCGGCGGCCAACAGAGCCGTCGTTGGGGCGACCCCTCGTATTGAACGTCCAGACCTTGGGGGCTCGTGGACCGCGTTCGGGGGAGCACCGATGTCACAAACCCGAGCCAGACACACTGCCACGACAACATCAAGGGCGCGCGCGTTGCGCGCACGACTGTTTTCCGCGTCGGCGTGGTCTGAAGCGGAGCCGACATGGGCCGCGGTATTCGCGGGGAGCGGGTCGCGGTCCTTCTTTCAGTCGGCCGATTGGGTCGGGGCGTGGATCGAGACCTTTGGCGCGGAACTGAACGCGGAAACCGTTTTCTTCGATGGCGACGACGGTACCGTCGGCGCCGCGCTGTTGACCACCGGTCAAGTGCGCCTGGCCCTCGTTCCCTTGCGCCGGATCCATCTTCACACCGCGGGCGAGCCCGAAGCGGACAGCGCAGCCGTCGAATACATGGCTCCTCTCCATCTTCCGGGCCACTCGGAGGCCGTGCACGCAGCGCTCGGAGCGCTGGTGCAGGCGCGAACCTGGGACGAGTTCGTCCTCGACGGCGTTGCCGAAGAGGCGCTCGAAGCCCTGCTTCGCGCCGTACCGGGCGTCACGCCCGAGACCGAGTGGCGTCCCACGTATGTCGTCGATCTCGCGAGGCTCCGCCGCGAGGGTGTGAGGTACGACTCTGTGCTGTCCAGGAACACGCGTGACCAGCTCAAGCGGAGTGTCAAGCTCTACCGGGAGCGCGGCGAGCCGACCGTGGCCTTCGCCGATACTCTGGAGGAGGCGCGCGCGTGGCTCCAGGAGTTGGCCGTGCTGCACCAGCAGCGCTGGGAAGGCCGCGGCCTGGCCGGCGCCTTCGCGAGTGGACGCTGGCGCGCGTTCCACGAGCGGCTGATCACCCGCGCCTTCCCAAGAGGCGGCGTCCAGCTTGCGCGCGTGAGCGCCGCCGGAGCGACGATTGGCGTGCTCTACAATTTCGTGCACCAAGGCACCGTCTACTTCTACCAGTCGGGCTTCCGCTATGAGGAAGACAATCGCCTGAAGCCAGGCCACGTGACCCACGCCCTGGTTATTCAGGCGTGCCTTGACCGGGGGCTCGACAGCTACGATTTCCTTGCTTCCCAAGCGTCCGGCTCACGCTACAAGCAATCGCTCGCGACCGACACGCGGCGGCTTGCGTGGACGGTGTTGCGCCGCCCGACGGTCAGAACCCAGCTCATCTCGGTGCTGCGACGACTCAAGCGCCTCGTCAGGCCGCTCCAGGGTATGAGGGCGTCTCCGGATGTTCGGATCGTGCCGTCGCCGGCAGCGCTATAGGTCTGGAGCACTCGCCGTACGTAAGCTCGACACTCTTTGCGGCTCCAAGTGACTCAATTGATTCGGGTCGAATCCCCGGCTGCCCTCGGCGTCGGGGACCTTCGTGTTTAGCGGCTCGATCCGGCCAACTCAAGGCCATTCGGACCGGTTACGACATCGATTCCGAACCCAACCCCAAACACAGGGCAGCCGATCCCGCATTTTCAGAAGCCGGACCTCCGGCCTCGCCTCCGATGGTTTGAAGTAGGAGACCCCCTTGCCTGCGAAGCTCGTCAGCATCGTACTACCCACCTACAACCGCGGATACTGCGTGGAACGCGCCCTCGACTCAGTGAAGTGCCAAACCTACACGAACTTCGAACTGCTCATCGTGGACGACGGCTCAACCGATGACACCGCGGCCATGGTCAACGAGCGCTACGGCCACGAGCGGCGATTCAAGTACTTTGCGCAGAACAACAGCGGCGTGTCGGTGGCGCGGAATCTTGCCCTGCGCCACGCCAGCGGCGAGTACGTGGCCTTCATAGATTCGGACGATGTCTGGAAGCCCTGGAAGCTCGAACTCCAGGTCGCCTGCATGGAGTTCCTGCCTGAGGACGTGGGAATGATCTGGACCGAGATGGAGGCGATCGACGGCGCGGGCCGGGTCACGGATCCGCGCCATCTGCGCAACTACTACGGCGCATACCGGTGGTTCGGCGGCGATTCCCTCTTTCAAACTGCCTACAACGTGAGAGACATCCTGCCGCAGGCGCACCTTGAGGATACGGCCGCGCGGTTGTACGTGGGCGACCTCTTCTCGCCGATGCTCATGGGCAACCTCGTCCACACCCCCACGGTAATGCTGCGCCGCACGAGGCTTGAAAAAGTCAAGGGCTTCGACGAATCGCTGGTCAGCGCCGGTGGTGACTACGATTTCCATCTGCGCGCCTGCCGCGAGGGCGAGGTCGCCTTCCTGGATGCGCCCGCCATTCAGTATCAAACAGAAGTTGGTGACCGACTGACCAGGCCGCAGACCTCGCTTCAGAGAGGACGCAATTTCCTGAAGACAATTAGCGGACCGCTCGCTGACGACCGCGCCCGGGTCAACTTGCCTGACCGAATGGTCGATGAGGTTCTTGCCGAAGCGCATGGCTGGATCGGGGAGGACGCCCTTAGGCTCGGCCTCCGCGGGGAGGCTCGTACCCACCTCTACCAGAGTCTGCGTCATAAGCCCCGGCAACCGCGGATCGCCCTGCTCGGCGCCGCCGCCCTCTTGCCCGGATCGGTGACACGCCGGCTCTTGCAGGGTTACCGTTGGACAAAGATCCTCGTCAGGCGGATGCTCGGCCGAGGCGGCGCTCGGTCCCGGCAGTGATGGCTCCCTCGGGACCGAGGATCACGGTTCACGGACGCAGTCTCCTGACCGCGAGGGAGGAGCCTCGCCCGCTTCGCCTGAGTGTAGGTGTCCGCCTGCGCGGTCCACGCCACGTTGCCGCCGTCCGCGAGGAACATTCCGTACGTTTGAAGAGCGCGCACAGGACACGAGCCGGCTCGTTGGGCAACCCCGGCCGGGCCTCGAGGTTTGGACGGACCGGGGAGAAGATCTCCCAAGGGCGGCAAGGCTCTTCGTGATTCGCCACGGCCGCGGGGGTCTCCATTGCCATTTCAACAGCCCATTTCACGTTCACTCGGGGCTCTTTCGGGCGATCACGCCGCGAACGACCCCGATGAACTCGAGCGTGGTGGGGCGTACGACCAGAAATGCGGCGGCGGCATACCCGGCGGCCCCCACCCCGACCTCGAGACCGAGGGCCAGCATGGCCGGCATAGCTATCCATGCCTCAATGGTCGCGCGAAACAGGAGCACCACGGCCACCATGAGCCCGCTGGCGACGAGCGGCCGCACCACGGCCGCGAGAAGGGGGCCCGGTTTCAAGTGCTCGAGTCGCGAACCCACGAACACCTGGATGAGAGAGGAGAGCAGGAAAGCGAGCACTACCGCCAAACAGGCCCACAGGGGCCCCAGTCGGCCAAGGGTCAGGATGAAGCCCAAGACCAACGCCAGCCTTACCATCCCGAGGTACATGAGGAACACGGTGCGCCCGCGCGCGGCGAAATAGGGCCAGAGGACCGCGTTGATGGGAACAGGAACCGATCGGAAACAGAGAATCGCCAGCATGGGAGCGACACCCGCCCAACGGGGATCGAGCAAGGCGTTGACCATGGCCGGAGCTACCACCGCGAGGCCCCCGATCAGGGGGAAAAGCACCAGGGCCATCATTGCGGAAATACGCGGCAGGGCCAGCCGTTGCCGGTCGACTTCGAGTTTGGACAGGGAGGGTAAGAGAACGTCGCTGATGTATTCGGCCACTTCTCCGGCGATGTCGGCAAGCCTGTAGGCGAGGACGTACTGACCCATGACCTCGGTTCCGAAAAGGCGAGAGACAAGGAGGTTGTCCCAGGACGCGGAGAAGGTCTCCGCCAGCGTCCTCGTCGACAGGGGAAAGCCGAACCGCAGCATCCGCCTGGCGGTCGAGAGGCGCAGGGCAACGGGCCGCAGCCATTCCGATCGATCCGAGCGTGTGACGATCACAGCGGTGAAGGTGGCCGCACGGGCCAGGTTGCCCGCGACGACGGCCCCCGCGCGCAGGAATGGCACCAGGCCCACGGACACCACCGTGTAAGCGATCTCCCCGAGGGCGCGTGTGGTCGCCAGCACGCGAAAGCGCATCGCCCGATGGAGCGTGGATTCGGGGATGCGGGATGTCTGCAGCAGCACCATGGCAAACGCAAGCCAGGGGATGTACCGGGTCATGCCGGGCGAACCCAGCGCGTCCGCGATCGGGTACCGAAAGAACGTGACCGCGAGGCATGCCGAGGCAATTGCGCCCACGTGGTACACGAACGCCTGGAACGCCTCACCCGCATCGCTCCGGTGTGTGATGACGAACAAGCCCAGGTTGTAGTTGGCGACCCGCGCCGCGGTGTCCACCACGACCCCGGCCATCATGACATCGCCAAACTCACCCGGTGCCAGGAAGCGGGTGAGAACCAGAGTTCCCACCAGCCCCAGCGCCCGGACGGACAGGCCCGCCGCAATGTTCCAAGCGACCCCCGCGGCCGCTTGTCGAGCAACGGACATCCGGACGAGCCTCCTCCCCGCTCAAGAAAGGACGCCCCACGGGGAGACGGAGGCTAGCATATCCGCCGGGGTCGGCCCGGGACCCCTGCCGTCCGCCCCTGATCGCACGGATCCGTCCTGCGGCGTCGGGCGGGCGCTTCTTTCCGACGAGCCCCTTGGTCTGCTCCCCGAACGCGACGAGCTCGCCGTCAACCTCGACCACCGACCAGAACCGCCACTCGCCAACCGACTCGAGGATCACCCTGTCCTCGTAGGTCAACGCCGGCCCTGGGTCAATCGGGGCCCCCAGGAAGCCGAAGTCGAACCTGGTATGAGCGTTCCCGCCGCCGGTGCGATCCGCGGCCGCACGAGGACCTCTGGACGTATTACCTGACCTCCTCCCTGGCCTTTCTGTTTCTCTTCCCGATCGCCGCCCTGGTGCTGCGCTTCAAGTTCCAGACCCTGCGCTACAAGTTCACGGATGAAGGTCTCTCGATGAGCTGGGGCATCCTGTTCCGGCGCCAGACCATCATCAATTACGCGCGGATTCAGGACATTCACCTGAGATCGAACCTCATCGAGCGCTGGCTCGGCCTGGTCGCATCCTAAGCGGCGCAGATCCTTGGGGGGCTCTCTCTGGCGCTGTGCCAGGCTTTGGCGCTCACATCCGAAAGCGAGTTGGGAACACTGTACAGGCCAGGCTTCGCGCTCCTCGGGATCCTCCGGATTCCTCGGTTAGCGCGCGTCCCTCAGTGCGGACGCACGAGCGACAGGACGATCTCGATCACGATGAGGACGACGATGCTCGCTTCCAGCAGGAACAGGCGCCGGTCGCGCGCGACGTCGAGGATCAGCTCCAGGGACTCCTGCACGTTCTTGAGCTTGTGCTCCAGGGCGTCGTGCCGGTCCACGAGGTCGAACTCGTCACGGAGATCGTCGTAGATGGCGTCCATCGACGGGTCGTCCCAGGTCTCGTCGGGCTTGTCGAGCAGGTGCAGGACGGTGATGACCTCGCTGCGGATCCCGACCGCGTGCCCGATGAAACGGTGCAGCGGCCGGACCGACATCTCGACCGTGCCGCGCTTCTCGAGCCCGTCCACCCATTCCGCGGTGCGCCCGAACATCTCGTCGACGATGCGCTCGTAATATTCGGCCGCAGCGCTCTGGGCGACGGTCAGGGCGATGATCCGGGACCGCCCCTCGGTGAGGGTGTCGACGGTCAGGCAGCCGTCGTTGACGCCGAGGGGCGCTTCCGGGGACACGCGGACGCGAACCGTCTCGTCCGCCGCACTCTGCAGAGGGCGGTTGCGACCGAGCCTCGCGATCTCGGCCTCGCGACCTTCGGGTGCCACGTCGCGGAACACGATCGCGCCGAACGAGAAGTAGAAGACCTCGCCTTCGCCGAGCGGCCGCCGCAGGTCGTGGAGGGGCCGTCCGCTGACCGGGACCGGCATCGCGCCCCCGACAATTTCGGCGGACATCTCGCGGAGCGGGAAGTTCTCGACGAAGGCTACGGCGTGGTACTCGTGCTCGCGTGCGCCCGTCATCGCCGGAAGGACAGCAGGCTGCGGCCGGTGGCCTGCGGAAGCTCGATCCCCACAGCGGCGGCGAGGGTGGGGGCCAGGTCATACGGCGTGACCGGGTCGCTCGAGGTCCCGCGCGCAAAGCCGGCGCCAAGGAAGATCAGGGGCACATGCGTATCGTAATCGTGGTGGGTTCCGTGCCCCGAGCCTCGTGCCGGATCCCAGTGCACGAGCGCGTGCGGCCGGGGGATGAGGAGGGCATCGCCGATGCGTTCGGGGTCGAGCACGTTGCGCGCCATATCGGCTACCTTCGAGGCGAGCCAGCTCGCCTGCTCATCGACGAGCAGGACCTCTTCGACCTCCTCCGCGAAGTGGATCGAGAGGAGGCGCTTCGCGGCGCGGCCCATCTCGGCCCGCGAGACCTCGCGACCCGTTGGTCCGCAGGACCCTTCGACCGTGCGTTGCGGGAACGGCCCGGCCCACGCGAGGTTCCACGATGTGTCCGTGGCCAGGACGTAGCTCCCCGAAGGGTCCAGGCACAAGGTGCTCGCGAGCATCCGGGACACGCGCTCCTGGAACGTCGGCAGCCCGCGGTCGCTCGTCACCAGACGCCCGCCCGTCCGGGTTTCGCCGGCCCTGCGCAATGCCTCCGGGATCGGCGAGAAACCGTGGTCCGCGGAGAGCGCCACGAGCACGTCGCCGGGTACGAACTTCTCGTCGAGTGCTGCGAGGATGCGGCCGAGCTGGCGGTCGACGCGGCGGAGCGCATCGTCCGCTTCGACGGACTCGGTGCCGTAGGAGTGAGCCACGATGTCGTGGGCGGAGAGCGATACGTTGAGCGCGTCCACCTGAAGCCGCCGGCCGAGACTCAGCCCCTCGTCTGCGATGATCGTCACCACGAGGTCGGTGACGATCTCGTCCACGAGGCCGCTCTCGTAGAGCGCTTCGAAGTACCCGCCCGGGAACTGGTCCAGCCGGTGATCGAACCCCAGGCCCAGGCTCGGAATCTGGTAGGGCGAGAGATCGAACGCCGACGGTAGCCGGCCCCTCGCCCCTTCGAGCTGCTTCCAGAGCAGGCCAAAGCGGCCGGGCAAGTGAGTTCCCCCGCGCTCGCGGTTGAAGCGGTCGACGATCGCCTTCGACATCGATCCGGTGACGCCGACGGTGTCGTAGGCGGCCGACGTGACCAGGCGCCCCGAGGTCTTGTCGTACCAGTAGACGACGTGACGGGGATCGCGGCCGGCCATGAAGGCCGCGGACCTGTCCTTGGGCGAGAGGGAGACGACGCGGCTCTCTGGCCGCGCCTGCGCCAGGAGGTCGCCCAGCGTCGGGACGCGCAACGCGGCCGGCCCCTGGATGGTGGGACCCGGGGGGAGGGCCGGGACCGCTCTGCCGTTGCGGAAGGCGAACTGCCACTCCGCGTCGTCCCCGTCGAAGACGACGGTGGCCCCGCCCGGTCCGCCGCCGATCAGGATCTTGCTCCGGCCCAGTTCGCCGGAGCGCCGCCACCGCTCGAGTTCGCCCGCGTTCGCGAAAACGTGCAGGCGGCCGTCCTTCTCGACCTCGTGGTAGAAGAGCGGCGGCTGTCCCGGCACCGCAGGGGGTCCCGGCTGCTCGATCGAGCTCACCACCTTCGTGGTTCCGTCTGGCGCGCGCACGAACCAGCGGTTCCCGACCACACCGGTGACGCGGGGCGGCGCACCGGTCGAGAGGGCGGTATGGCCGGGGGAGGTCTCGGTGTTGAGATGCTGGTAGCGGGACCTGGTGAAGACGTGGCCCTCATCGAGCATGCGCTTCAGACCTCCCGCGAGCAGGGGCCGCGCCTGCTCCAGCCGGGGCCACGAGACGCCGTCGATGACGACGGTGACGAGGAGCTTGACCGGCGGCGTCGGCTGGGGAGGCGGCGGTGCGGCGTTGACGCGCGCAGCGGCCCCGAAGGCGAGGGCGGCAAGAAGAAGGGCGGGCTGTCGCATCAGATCCTCGTTGGCGCCGACCAGCCAGGACCGCGAGCGACGTTCTGGGCGCGCTGGCGCAGGAGGAAGTCGTCGAGCCCCGGTGACGGCAGAGAATTGAGCTCTGCGCGCAGCGTGAGGGCGGCGCCGGGATCGACCTCGGTGCCCGGCGCGAGACCCGCGGTGCTCGCGGCCCTGAATCTCGGCGCGCCCGAGCGCGAGACCAGCGCCTCGGCCATGAACGTCCTCCCCGCGTTCGCACGGCCCAGGAACAGAACGAGATGGTTACCCATGGGCTGTGGCCTGTAGCCTGCCTGCTGCAGATGACAGCGCCGTGACATCGCGACCAGGGGTCGCTCACTACGCGCCGATGGGTCCACGCCAGGTCCGAGGGCTCGATCTTGTTGAGCGCTTCTTCCGAGATCTCGGAGCGTTCAAGAGCGTGCCCGACCCGATCGTCGCGATCTCTGACTACATCAACGGGCACAACGGCAGCCCTCGACCATTTGCCTGGGAGGCGAAGGCCGAGACGATCATCGAGAAGGTACGTCGCGACCTGAACAAGACTCGAACAGCGTGAAACAAATGACTAGGAGGAGACGTGTTCGACCCGCGGCGCGGTCAGGAAAGCCAGCGAGTCCTTTCCAAGAAGCGGCACGAGGTGGTTCCGAAACACCTCGTGACTGACCTGCCAGCTGTACCCAAGCGCGGCGGCCCGGGCGTTGTCCCTGGAGCAACGGAGGGCGCGCAGACAAGACTCCTTCAGGTCCTCTCCCAGGGCCCCGTTCATGCCATCGCGGATCAAATCAGAGGGACCCGGCGAAGGAAGGGCGGCCACCGGGAGTCCCGAGGCCATGGCTTCGAGAATCACGTTGCCGAACGTCTCGGTGCGAGACGGAAACACGAAACAATCCGCACTCGCGTAGTGAGCCGCCAAGTCTTCGCCGAAACGATAGCCACGCCAGACGGCATCGGGAAAGCGGCTCTGCAGTTCGTTACGGGCCGGACCGTCGCCCACCACCACCTTGGTGCCGGGAAGCGGGAGCCGCAGAAAGTCCGCGAGGCTCTTCTCCACCGCCACTCTGCCTACATAGAGCCAGATGGGGCCGGGGTAGGAGTAGGTCTCCGCGCGCCGCCGGTCGGGACGGAACAGTTCGGTGTCGACGCCACGCGGCCAATGGACGAGTTGCTTCCCAACTCTTCTCTCACGAAGCTCGGCGATCAGGGTCTGGGTGCCGACAAGCGTGTGTTCCGCCCTGCCGTGAAACCACCTCTCGACCGCGTAACCCCAATCCAGCGGCACGGGGGCGCGGGCGGTCAGGTACTCGGGGAATCGGGTGTGGAAGCTTGTCGTGAAAGACAGGTTCTTCCGCCCCATCCACCCGCGAACCCACAGGCCGAGGGGGCCTTCGGTCGCGATATGCACGGCGTCAGGCTGAAACTGGCGAAGCGGCCGCAGGGCCCGCCAGGGATTGCAGACCACGCGAACCTCGGGGTACGACGGGAACGGCACGGTGCCGTATCCCTCCGGAGAGATCACCAGAACCTCCACGCCCGCCCCTTCGAGATGCTTCACGAGGCAAGAGAGTGTGTTGACGACGCCGTTGGTCTGGGGATGCCACGCATCGGTCACCAGGGCGAGCCGCTGCCTTCGGCCCGCGGCGACTCTCAGCACGACGGAGGGGAGCACGGGCGGACGGTAGCGATCCGCGATGACGCGGGCGCGGCGACAATGCGGCGGCGCGGTGAATTCGGCCGTGACACGCGAATGTCGAGGATAGCTGCGAGTATGGATCATGCTGCGGGATCGCGCGCATTTCCTGGCGGAGTTCGTGAGGCGGCCGTTCCATACGGCCTCGATCACGCCGAGTTCAGGGCATCTCGCCGAAGCCATGGTGGCGCGGGCGGGCCTGGCCCACGCCGAAACCGTGGTGGAGTTGGGGCCGGGCACCGGGGTCTTCACCCGGCTCATCGTGCGCGACCTCGCGGCGCGGGCTCAACTGATCTGCATCGAGATCAACCCCGTGCTGGCCAGGACGGTGGCGGAACGGTTCCCCCGCGCCCTCGTGGTGAATGACTCCGCGGAAAATCTGGCGCGCCACCTCGGGCGGCCCGACTCGGAAGTGGACTGCGTGATCAGCGGACTGCCCTGGGTCATCCTTTCGGGTGAGGACCAGAAGCGACTGCTCGAACCCGCGGTGCGAGCGCTTCGGCCCGGCGGGATCTTCACAACTTTCGGATACAGCCACGCCGCCTGGCTTCCCGCAGGTCGCCGGTTAAGGGCGATGCTGGAGTCGAATTTTTCGAGCGTCGAGACCTCGGCCCACATCTGGCGGAACCTTCCTCCGGCGTTCGTCTACCGCTGTCGCAAGTAGGCGGTCGATCCCTCCGGGGGCGAGGGACTTCAGCGGAACGCGCGACAGACGAGGCACCCAATCGTCACCCCCAGCAGGGCCCCGGCCAGGACGTCGGTGAGGAAATGCAGGCGAAGGACCAGGCGTGAAGCCCCGACGCTCATGGCCACAAAAAGCATGGCGGGAAACAGGGCGGGGTGCATCGAAGAGAGCACGGTGCCGATGGCGAACGCATTCATGGCGTGGCCGGAGGGGAACGAGAAACTGTCGAAGGACGAGAGGTCCGCTCCCATTATCTGGAAGAAGTGGTTGGCGCCGTTGGCGCAGGGCCGCGACCTTCGGAACTTTCTCTTCAGGAGGATCATCGCGAGGTTCGCTCCGCTGCAGGCGAGGCTGGCCGCGGCGAGGGCGCCGTAGTCTCCGGCTACGAACAGGCTCAGGGCGATGAAGGCCCACAGCCATCCATCGCCCAGGCGGGTGGCGGTCACCATCCACCATCGAAACCAGCGCGGGGGACTCCAGTCGGCGAGGCGGCCTGAAAAGCGGCGATCGCCGATGTCGATGTATGTGAGAACCGCGTTCACGACTCGCTCCCGAAGACCAGTCGGGGCCCGAGGGGGGATCTCTTTCGCGCGGCGGCCAGGGACCGGGAAGCGAGGTACGAGGCGTGATGGACCCGGCCGCCCCAGCTCTCGTGGACGTAGCTGAGGAGCGTGGCCAGGGGAATGAGAGCCAGGAGCGGAAGCACGGAAGCCACGGCGGTGAATCGGCCGAGGTTCCCGATCGAACCCAGGGCGAGCGAGGTGCTTTCGTGAAGGGCGCCCGCAAAGACCCGGAAGACCGCGTCGGTCAGGCGGACGTAGCTCCCGGCGCCGCCCGAGGGCACGGTGAATCCGGCCCGGAGACCATCGAGGAACTCCTGCCGGTCACTCGCGCGAGGCACGGTGGTGAAGGCGTGAGCGACGCCTTCGAGGGTGTGGGCATCGCTCCCTCCCACGGGCGCTAGACCTTCGGCCCGGCCGGCCAGTCTGGCGAACTCGTTGGTCGACGCCGGCATCATCCCGTTGTGGGCCTCGATGAGGGCGAGGTTCTGGAACGCTCGATGGAAATCCGATGCCTCTCGGCGGCCCGTGAGCGGCGAAAAGGGATGATTGATGCAGGCGGGAATGCGGTTCTCGGCGAGCCAGGCGAAGAGAGACTCTGGGTCGCGACGACGGCTCGCGATCGCTTGGTGCCTTTTCTCGTTCAGGTCCCACACTCCTAGATGAATCTCGCGGCCCGGCGCGATCTCACAGGTGACCTCCTCGCCGAGGATGAAATCGGGCAGGTGGGCCAGCTGGAGAGCGCCTTCGATGGTGTCGTGGTCAGTGATGGTCACGAGGTCCATCCCCCTGCGTTTGGCGGTGCGGTAGACCTCCGCAGGATCGGAGTAGCACTCGCGGCTCACATGCCGCAGGCCCGGCAGATCGACCGGACCCGAGTAGCGCGTGTGGACATGCAGGTCACAGCGCACGGCGATCACCTTCCGTCATGGAGTTTCTCCTCGCGGCCTTAAGTGCTGCTTGAAGTCGCTTTGGAGTAGACCTCATCAAAGGGGCATTTCGGGGTCGCGGTGGAGGCGTTTCGGAGGCGACGCTGAAATTTCCTGGACGGTCTCCCAAAAGGTCCAAAGGCTGCGGCCAGTCTCTTGCGAGTCGGTCCACGGACTACGTCCGTGACTTCAGGGAGAACGCCAAACCGGTCCCTGAGCCTGTCGAAGGGACCATCGGTGGCTTCGACAAGCTCAGCCACCGCTTTCTGAAAACCGCCTGAAATGAGGCAAAGTCGAGCGGCGTCCTCAGCAG
>JANODX010000160.1:0-5406 GCA_031412915.1 Vicinamibacteria bacterium
CAAGAACTTTGCTCTTTACGATCACGGCACCAATGCCCCGCAACTGCCGAACCTGAAAGGTGGAGCTGGCGGAGGGAATTGAACCCCCGACCCGCAGTTTACAAAACTGCCGCTCTACCCCTGAGCTACGCCAGCGACGGAACACCGGAGGATAGCAAAAATCAGCGTTGGATCTTGACCTTCACGCTCAGGACGAAGGCGCGGTCGGACACGGGGTCGGCGGCCCGCGCGATTTCCACGGAGTCGCCATCGTTGAGGATCACGGTCTGGCTCTGGCGGAGCCCAAGCCGCGCCCCTTTCTCCCCCTTCTCCCCCGCGGCCCCAACGAGCGGGACCACCGCTTCGGCGGTAAGGCGGAGGCGGATCTTGTTGCCCACCACGGCCGGCGTCGCATCGGCATTGAAGGAATAGTCGGTCGGTCCCACGGTGGTGGTGCGATTCATGCCGCTTTCGCCATCGGCCACGGTCATGGTGAGCGTCTTGGCCGTGCCCAAGCTGTCGCTCAGGGTGACGTCGATCCGCACGTTGATCATCTGGCCCATCGGCCGCGGAGGCGCTGGCGGCGCCGGGGGTGCGGCAGGGGCGGCCGGAGCCGGAGCGACCTTCGGAACGGGAGGAGCCTGCAGCACTTCGGGAGCTGGAGGCGTTGGCGGAACCTCGACCGCCGCGGCAGGCGCCGGAGTGAGGGGGGCACGAGGGGCTCTCGGCGCTTTCGGCGCGGGCGCAATCAGAGCAACGGCCAAGGGTGCGGGATGGGTCTGAGCGAGGACCAGGGAGGGCGTCGCGCTCAACAGGGCGAGGGTCAGGATAGTGCGTGGTTTCATTTTGGAAGACTCCTTCATTGGTCGTGTTCTTGCTCGATGGAAAGGCTGGAGACGGAAAGGGGCGCAGTCTCAATCCGCGGAATCTGAATCGCAACCGCTTCGAGACGGATGGTGGAGAGAGGCTCGGGAGGCTCAATCGAAGCGATGGTGAGTCGGGGCAGGCCCTCATAGATTCCCCGGGGCTCGTCGAACCGTCCGGATCGACCAGGCCCTCGGACGGGTCTAGGGGACGAGGCAGTCTTCGTCGTTCCGGCGGAAGCCGGGCTCGAGGCAAGGGGCGGGAGCTTCCCGGCCGCGGGGCGATTCGTCGCCAACCCGGGCGCCTCGCTGATGGATCCACGCGGGCGGATGCTCAGCACGAAACCCACCAGCAGCAAGGCCGCGACCGCGAGCCACACGGAATCCCGCGAAGCCCTTCTCTCGTTCCGGGCCTGGCGCACCGACCTGGCGTTTACCCGGCGCGGCGCTCCGGCCACGGCCGAGGCCAGCACCTCATCGATAACGCGGTCGAGATCATTTCCAGGATCGAGTGTCATCGCGCCGCGTCCATCAGAGTTGCTCTCAACATCGCCCGGGCCTCGAAGACCCGACTCTTTACCGTGCCTTCCCGCACCCCGAGCGTGTCGGCGATCGACGCATAGTCCAGGTCTCCGGCGCTTGCGAGCAGCAGGGTGTCCCGCAGGTGTTCGGGCAGACGGTCGATCTCCCGCCTGACCCGCGCATGGACCGCTCCGGCCAGAGTGGCCCTTTCAGGGCCGGCTTCCGGAGAGGCTAGTTCCGCCGTATCGGGGGCATCAAGATGGAGGAAGCTGCGGAATCGACCTTTGCGCCGTTGATCCATCGACCGGTTCCAGGCAATCCTCGACAGCCAGGTCCGAAGCTGGGACTCTCCCCGAAAGGTATCGAGCTTGCGGAAGGCGGTAATGAAGGTTTCCTGAGTCACGTCCTCGGCGTCCTCGCGGTTGCGGAGCGCTATCAGCGCGGCCCTGAAAACGGCTCCCTTGTGGCGTTCGACAATTTCATCGAACGCGGTGGGGTCGCCGTCTCGAGCACGATGGACAAGCTCCTCATCGGTCACACAGTTGATGGACGGGTCTCGGGGGGGCGAGGTTGGCAGAATTTCCGATTCAGACCTCAACCCGCCATGCTCACCGCGCCGGAGCGGAAGAGGTGGGGCCGCGGGCGAAGGTGACCTGAGTGCCATCCGCCTGCTCGACGGTCAGGGTCATCGAGCCTTTCGAGTCGGCGAAGCGCAACCGCAGGGTGGCGAGGGCGAACGAATCGCCCCCCAGGGGCGTGAGCGCCTCGCTCAATCCCCCACTCCGCCGCAAGTACCAGAGCTGGCCATCGCGCAGCGTCACCGTGCGGCCTTCGTAGGTTCCCGTGAATTGGGCGAGGCGAGTGGCATCTTCCGCGGTCGCGCGCAGGCGGGCCTCCGTCGTCTCGATCAGGAGTCGCAGGGTCCGGGCGCGAGCGGTGTCGGTCGTCGAAGCGGCGATGGCTTTGAGCGCCGCCGCCTGCGCGGCCACCAGGGCCTGTTCGGGGTCCACCGCGATGTCGGGTTGAACCCCCACCTGCTCCCACTCGCTCCCCGTTAAGGGATCGGAGACCCGTGTGATCGAGACCGAAACCATGAAGCCGTTCCCTGCCGGGATTTGCGCCACCATGTGGCCGGCCCCCGCGGTCCGCCTACCCACCATCGTGGCGCGGCCCCGGTTCTTCAGCACGAAACAGAATTCCTCCGCGGCCGAGCCCGTGGCCTGGCTGGTGAGGACGAAGAGGGGCACGTCCGGTCGTCGCGGACCGGGCACCTCGGCGAGGCTCATGCGGTGACTCGGCTCCGGCGAGTTTCGGGAGCGCACGTCGATGGTGGGCACGGGCTGGCTGCCGAGAAAGTGACTGAAGATGAAGTGACTCATGTCCGACGCCCCTCCTCCATTGCGGCGCACATCGATGATCACCGCGTCGGTCCGGGACAGAAAGCGGAGCGCGTCCACCACCGCGTCCTGGTACTCGCCGCCGGTGAAGCCGGTGATCTCGAGATAGCCGACATTGCCATCGAGGATCTCGGCGCGGCCCATGCCGAAATTCAGCAGGCGCGGGTCGCCAAAAGGGCTGGCCGCGCGGCCGGGGGGCGGCGGTTCCTTCGAGTAGCGAAGACCGAGATGAAGGTCACCGTTCACGGAGCGCAGGTCGTGCGTCACCATCTCGCCGAACTGAGCGGGATTGACGATGGAGTCGTACGCGGCGGACTCCTGGCGCGCGCGCAGGGCCTTCACGATGAGCGGAGCGGCCTCGACATCCACGTAGGTGGAGTTCAGGCGATTGATCACGCTGTCGAGAACCGCCGACCGTGTGGCCGGGGTCAGGGCCTCCTCAACGGCGGCGAGAGGCTTCGGCGACGTCGAAAGAAGGACGGCAGCGGCGGCAAGAGTCAAGGAAATGTATCGCATACGCTTATGACGGTCTGGCCGCTCTCACGGACGCTCGGAACCTTCCGAGCCGTGCCTTCCGGTCAACATCGCCAACAGAATTATGTACCCTTGCTCGGGCGATGGCGGTTTTGTCCCGCCCCTGAGCTATGGTCGCGCCATCCTGGACGCTTATGCCCACCCTACGCAAATCGCTGCTGTTCATCACCATGGCGACCCTGCTCGCGGCCACGGGCACAGTCCGTGCGCTCCAAAGCAAGGAACCGGCGGACCTCGTTCTCCATCACGGGAACATCGTCACCCTCGACGATGAAAACCGTCGCGCGTCGGCGGTGGTCATCCGCAACGGAAGCATCGTTGCCGTGGGCGACGAGTCCCTGGTCGAGCGCTACTCGGCCACGCGCATCATCGACCTGGGCGGACGCATGCTGCTGCCGGGATTCAACGATGCCCACACCCACATCTCCGGCGATCCTGAGCGGTACATCGACCTCGCCGGCGTCGCGTCCATCCGCGAATTGCAGGACAAGGTGCGGGCCAAGGCCGCGCAACTCGGCCCCCATGAATGGATCACCGGGTACGGTTGGGCCGAAGACAATTTCGCCGAGCAGCGGCTGCCCCAGCGCGCCGATCTCGACGCGGCAGCGCCCAACAACCCGGTCATCCTCGCCCGCGCGGGCGGCCACAGTTCGGTCGCGAATTCGCTCGCGCTGATCAAAGCGGGCATCACGGGCGAGACCCCCCAGCCTTCGGCGGGCATGATCGAGCACGACGCGAAAGGCGAGCCCACCGGGGTCATCCGCGAGCGCTCGGATCTTGTCGACAGGCTGGTGCCCACCGCCACCGCGGATGAACTGCGGCCCAGTTTCGTTCGCTCGCTCCGCCACCAGCTGTCCCTCGGCATCACCAGCATCGTGATGGCCGACGAAACCGCGGACAATTTCCCGGAATGGGAGCGGGTCTACGGGGAACACCGAGGCGCCCTGCCGCGCGCCGCCGTCCAGATCCGGTGGGAGAGTGAAGAGAAGCTCCGGGCCTTCAAGAAGCGCTCCGGCGACGGCGACGAGTGGCTGCGGGTGGGCGCGCTGAAGGTCTACGTGGACGGCGGTTTCACCGGCCCCAGTGCTTACACCCTGAAACCCTACAAAGGAATGCCCGGCTTCCGCGGAACCCTCAATCGCCCGCCCGAACAGCTCTATCTGATCGCCAAAGCCGCGCACGGGTTGGGGTGGCAGATGGGCCTCCATACCATCGGGGACGGGGCCATCGCCCTGGCCGTGGATGTCCTTGACCGCGTGCTGCGTGAGTCACCGAGGGCCGATCACCGCAACTATCTCAATCACTTCTCCATGCTCCCCCCAGAGGCCACCCTCGCGACCATGGTGCGCGACTCCATCCTGGTGACCCAGCAGCCGAACTTCACCTACACCCTCGAACCGAGGTACGGACAAACCCTCGACGGCGAGCGCCTCGCCCACAACAATCCCGTGGCCACGCCGATGGAACGTGGGATCTTCATGGCCTTCTCCAGCGACATTCTCCCCATCGGCCCCATGGTGGGGCTGTATGCCGCGGTGACTCGAAAGGGAAAGAGTGGCGCGGTGTACGGCGCCGACGAGCGCGTGCCCATGCTGCGGGCCCTCCGCGCCTACACCCGAGGCGGCGCTTTTGTGACGCGAGAGGAGGGGCGCAAGGGAACGATCGAACCGGGCAAGCTGGCGGATCTCATCGTGCTCTCCTCCGATCTGCTCACCGTTCCAGCCGAGCAGATTCTCAAGACCCGGGTGGACCTGACCGTGCTGGGCGGCCGGGTGGTGTACGAGCGGGCGCCCTGACCGCGTCGAACCGCGTTCCGCGTTCCTCAGTGGCGCACCGCGCCGAGGATCCGTTCCACCGCGACTCGGCGGGAGAGTTCGGGCCGGCCCGGGAGAATGTTCCATCCGGTGAACACGACGATCAGATCGAGATCCGGAAAGATGATCGGTCGCTGTCCCCCAAAACCCGAGCCCGACCACGCGAGCCGCGGGTCGTCCTTGGCGTAGGGAAGCAGCCACCACTTGTAGCCGTACTTCACGCCGTCGGCCGACACCGTGACGCTCGGGGTGACCGAGGCTTTCACCCAGTCGGGCTGAACCACCGGCTTCCCCTCC
>JANODX010000161.1:0-3247 GCA_031412915.1 Vicinamibacteria bacterium
TTGACTCCTGGTCCCCCAAAGACCCAAACTCACCCCCTCCCGAACCTTCGATCGGTCTCAACCGGAACGGTGGTCTTCTTCAGCCGGAATCGGTGGCCGACATCAACCGGAACGGGTGGTTGGCATCGCCGGAATACGCAATCGGGGATCCAGGGCCAGCCTCGAATGCCAGCATGGCGACTGGGTGGCTTGTCGGCGACTACGGTCAGCAGAGCTCGATAGACGTGTCGGGCCTTAAAGATGGCGGCTCCGTGGATCCGGCGACCTTGGCCGAGGACTATGTGGTCACTTGCGATCTTCCAAAGGTCGGGCCGCGGCTCTGCTCCGTGTCGGAAGACTGATGTCTCTTTGTCGGCGTACTTCGCGTACGGCAGAAACGCCGCAGGCTTCACAACCGTTCCGGAATAGTCACCTGACGAGTGAAGGAACCTGGCGAGATCCTCGTCCTCGCCGACGACCTCAGATAGCCCGGACGGAAGATCGGGCATTCTTCATGATCGCGACAATTCCGTCGATGAGACGTGCCGGCAAGATCTCTCCCGTGAACGCGGCGACTCCATGCCCGTGCTCGACACCATCGAGCCAAGCGTAGGGCAGGCGGTCGCCACCTCCGACGCTGATCGTGAACATACGAGTTCTCGACGCTATCCAGTCGAGGGAGACCGAGCCGTCGGGCTCAGCAGCAAACTCCGGCATAGGGGCACGGTCGGGTAACGCCCGCACGACTCGTTCAGCAAGGCGGGCAGATTCTGGCAACACCGTTCCTGCGCCATCTCCTGAGGGTACGGTCGCCCCGCACTCTCGCACTAGGTCATCCAGGCGGGCAATAGCAGCGGCCTTCGGACCGAACCACCACTGAGATCGTCCGGTTGAGCTGATCGCCGAAGCGAAAGCCTCGCGAAGGGCGCGCGCATCTTCCGACCAGCTGCTCCCCGACTCGGCAAAGGCATGGAGCGCCGGCGGCTCGAACGCATGATCTATGAGAAGAGGTGCAAGCATTGTTCCGTAATTGTCCTCGTAAAGACCCTCTTTGCCAAATTCCTGAGATCTTGGATTCGACCCGCGACCGGCGTCCAATCCTTGGGATCCCCGGCTAGATCAGCTTGCGTCTCGATATCCAGTACCACTGGCAAAAAGTCCCCAACCAACGCCTGATTGGTCATGATGACGTTGACCGTGCTTCCTGTGGAGGCATCCACAGCCTGGTAGCGGTTGAAAAAATTCGCGTATTGAAGGTCCTCGTCTGCGCCCGGAAACGGCTTTCCAACGTTGAGGTAATCCTCCACTTCGGTCCGCCTGTTGATCGTCGGCAGTGGGAGGCGATTGATGTACCGGAGTTTCATTCGCCGAAGCTGAAGAGGTGAGGCAAGCTCCACAAACGCCGCGAAGGTCCGACGAATTTCCAACAGGTAGTCATCCATCGATGAATATGGGGCAAGGCGATTGAAGGCGAAGCCCTCGGTGCGGACTTGCACCAACTGCTTCTCGTCCAACTGAAGAAACTGGAGCGCCTGCACACCTCGGCTCATCGAAGCCTGCGGCTCGGGACCAGAAACCTGAAAGGTTGCGTGCATCTGCTTCCGGAGCGTTGGATAGCCCTCCGAGAATGCGGCAAGGGCCGCGGCTTCGACGCTCTGGACATCGAAGTTCTGGGGCATATCGCATTCGATCTCCAACACCGCCTCCATGATCGGCGCCTTGAATCCGGTCGGCAGGTCTTGAACCACGGTGCGAGCCTAAACCGAAACTCCGGGCACCGTGACGCCGAGGGGGAAGGGAGGGTTGCGATTGAAGTGGAGCCTGACCCCCAGCTGAGGTCCCTACTGTTCTCCTTGAGATTGAGCCAGCAGGCTAGAAACCTCGTGCCAGAGCGGTAGATCGTCCAGTGAGACGACGTCCGCGGCCGGAGTCTGCAGTTCGGTAAGTTCGAATCGATTGAGGATTCGGAGCGTGACAACGGCGTACTTCATCGTTTCTGCCACGCAGAACTTCACGACGGTGCCGCCTCGTTCGCAAAGCTCACGAATTTCAGCGTCATCCGGCTTGGGCTGAAATCGGATGATGTGGTCTTCGCCCTTGGTGAGGAAGTAAAGAATTGAATCCGCCGCCGGGTGAGTGATGTTGCACAGATCCCCATAGGCGTCGTGAAACGAGCCAGCATCCGAGCCTTGCAAGCGTGTGATGTAGTCCTTCATCCGCTTTGCCAGATGCGCGTCTGGAGCCCCTTCGCCCCTGGAGACTCGCCTCGCATGCGAGAAGTGAATAAGCGCCTCCTCGAGTTCAGGGGCAAGGACCAAGTCACGACCCCTGCCGTGGACAGCCTCGAATATGTAGGGAAAGCCGTTGGCCAGCATCCTCGGGACATTCTCGAACGAATAGCGACTATCGGCCGTGGCCTCCAGCAGGCCACGAAAGGACGCGGCAAAACTCAAATAGTTCTCGGCCTCTCCTGCGGTACGCATCGCCTCGAGCCATCGGTGAAGGCGGAGCAGACTCGTGAGGGCAGCGCAGTGAGCGCGCTCAAGGATTTCGAACCAGTAGGTTCTCTGGCGGGTCTCTAAACGATTGAGCTGAGTGAACTCCCCTGCCGGCATATAGGAATAGGAGTAGCCCTCAAGATCACAGATGAAGTGGTGCAGAAGGACCGGGTAGTGACTCTCGATCCCAGTCAGTTCCAAGAAGTCATCGGAAATCATCGCTGTGAAGGCCTATTCCGAGCTAGCTGCCGACCTTGAACACCTTCATCACCTCGTCCCCGAGGTGATTGATCACCTTCACCGCAATCCGCCCGCTGTTGGGTTTCGCAAACGGCCGTGACGTGTCGCTGTGCAGCGTGTCCCACGCCTCCTGGTTGATCTCCGCCTTCAGCGTGGTCTTGAGCGCGCTGTAGGGATCGTTCTGGCCGAGGAAGTACGCGTGGCGGACGAAGAAGCTCTCGCCGTTGTATTCGGTGTCGATGAACCAGCAGGCGACGCCGTCGGCGCCATCGCTTCGGACTTCTCCGGTGCTCGGGTCGAAGACATCGACGCCGTTCACCTTCACCTTCCACTCGTCGCCTGAAGGCAGCAGGTCGATATCCGGTTCGCCGAAGATCACGAACAGGTTGCCCTTGCCCGTGTTCTTGAGGTCGTCGGCCATGTGCAGGTCGGCGTTCATGCGCGCCTTCAGCAGCGGGATGCGGCCGAGCTTGTTGAGGTCGGTGGCGTGGCCGTCGTAGTTGAAGGCGCAGGCGATGAGCACGTCGAAG
>JANODX010000162.1:0-3724 GCA_031412915.1 Vicinamibacteria bacterium
TAGTAGAAACGCAGCACACCGGGCCGGGCTTGCGCGAGATGCTCGCGTCGCTGCAAAGAGTGATCCTTTGACTCGACATAGTCGATGAGCTGGTCGTCGTAGGAGAAGCCGAAAGCCGAGTCCGCCGGAGGGTCCGCCACCCCGAGCCGGCTGAGGATACCTTTCGCGCGTTCGACCAGCACCTCGGGCGATTTCGTCATCGGCACTTGACGGAAGAGGGAGACTCGTTCGTTCAGGGCCGTGATAGCAAAGAGCCCGAGAAGACCACAGGCGAATCCTGTCCAGGCGAGGGCGGGACGCAGATCGCCCACCTTCGAGGCGGCCGCGACCATCTCCGGCGAAGGCGTCTCCCCGGCCAGGACTGCGGCTTCGAGAGCGTCGCCCCCGGGAAGGGAGGCCAGCACGACGCGAGCCGACGCCGGCCGATCGTTGGGGTTGCGCGCAAGGCAGCGCTGGACCACACGATCGAGGGCGGGGTCCACATCCGTGGCGCTGCTCGAGAGGCTGGGCGCCTTCGACTCCGCGTGAAGGGCCCGCAGTTCCTTGAGCGACTTCGCCTCGAACACACGCTTCCCCGTCAGCATTTCGTGCAGGACGAGGCCAAGGGCATACACGTCGGAACGCAGAGAAGCGCCTTGGCCGGTCAGCTGCTCCGGCGCCATGTACTGAGGTGTGCCTGACATATCGGCGACGCCACCTCCACCCGCGAGAGCCGCGAGGCCGAAGTCGGCGATACGAGCGTGGCCGCGGCCATCGATCATCACGTTGGCGGGCTTGAGGTCTCGGTGGATGATCCCCTTGTCGTGAGCGGCGGCGAGGCCCGCACAAATGCCACGGGCGATATCCAGCGCCTTGTCTCCCGGCAGCCGTCCAATCCGGCGCAGGAGCGAGGCGAGATCCTCGCCGTCGACGTACTCCATCACAAGGAAATGATGGCCCTCTGCTTCGGCGATGTCATAGAGGCGGCAGACATTCGGATGCGAAATCTGACGGCCGACCCGCACCTCGTCGACCAGGCGCCCGATCCGACCGGAGTCCGCCGCGAAGGCCGCGGGCAGGAACTTCAGGGCGACAGGCTGGCCGAGGCGGATGTCATCGGCGCGGTAGACCTCGCCCATCCCGCCCTTGCCCAACGGGGAGACGATGCGGTACCGACCGGTGAGCAGCGTCCCGGGTGTGAAGCGGAACGCGAAAGCCTGGCCTTGGGCCACCGTCCGATCGACGCGCGCCTCCGCGGGCTTGACCGCGGTCTCATCCGATGAGCGCTGCGTCGTCCTTGAGTCTGCCGGTGCGGACATCTGCCCTCCCGTAGAAGAGCGGCGATGTTAGCCGCGCCGCGACACCGATGCACCCCGGTGATCGTGAAGCGCCCTGGTCTGTAACCTGAGGCGCTCGTGGGCGGCGCGTTTCAGACCTTCCGAGGGCGGATGGCCAACCGGAGCCCCCGACCGACAAAGACGCCGAAGTCCGGGTCACGTGTGATGAGTGTGACGTTCGAATCGATGCATGACTGTGCTACCAGACAGTCGGCGAGCCGGGCCTTGCGACCGCCGCGCGTCACGATGCTCCGCAGAAGACCCGCACGCCGCCAATAGTCGTCGGTCCACGGCAGCAGCGGGATTGCGGTTACGAGGTCCCCTATGGCATCAGGCAGCCCGGCATCGGAGAGGAGTTCACTCAGCACAACCGGAGGAAGCACGGCCGTGCCCAATGAAAGGGCCTGAGCGACGGCCTCGACATCGTCCCCCCGGCTGCCGCCCAGATAGTGGATGAGTGAGCAGGTATCGATCGCGATCATCTGAGGTTATCGATCGTTCCGCAGGGTTCTGAGTTTGAGCCTTGATTTATATCTGCCGCGCCACTCGGTCAATTCGCGCTGCGCCTCTCTCGCAGCCAGCATCTGCAAGCCCTGTCGGACCGTCTCCGTCACTCCGCCGCCCGTGGCCTTTCGAGCGCGCCGAAGCAGGCCGCTCGGTAGATGGACGGTGACGGCGACCTTCTCTCTCACGGTGACTGCGCTTGCTTGCGTGATGGCAAGGATACCAGCCCTCGTGCTGGCATAGGGGCTGGCAGGGCTTCACCAATCGGCGTTGCGAATCATTCTCTGGTCGCGAGTGCGGTGTTTCGCGGCTTCGGATTTGAAGAAGTCGACACTTTTCTTGCTCAGAGCAAGAGTGACCCTGGCGCCTTCCTCGCGAAACGCCAGGTCGGCGGGCGAGGGAAGAAAATCGGTCGCACAAATGGCCGGGACCACTTCGAACTCCGAAGCCGAGCGCCAGCAAGAGACGGCGTGAGGCTTCGCGGGGTCGCGCGGGCAGAGAAGCCGGCGCAGAACGCATTTTTGAAAGCGGGTCAGGCCGGCCCCCAGAGGCGGATGCGGCCGACGAAAGCCTACTCGGCCCGCAACGCCTCCATCGGGCGCACCCGCGTGGCCCGCACCGCTGGAACGTACACGGAGAAGAGCGAGATCAGAGTGACGAGGGCGAAGACCGCGACGTAGGTCACGGGGTCGAGCGCGCTGACCCCGAACAGGATGCTGGCGATGCCGTCGCGGCCAACCGTGGCAATAGCGAGAGCGATCGCGAGGCCGAGGGAAAGACCGAGCGCCACCTGCCGGGCGCCCTGCTTGAGCACCATGCTCTGGATGCCCGAGGCCCCGGCTCCAAGCGCCATGCGCACGCCAAACTCCACCGTCCTCTGGCTGACCGAGAACGACATGACCCCGTAGATTCCCACCGCGGCGAGGATGATGGCCACGAGGCCGAGGGCGGAGAACAGAGTCGCGATGATTTGATTGATCGCGACCGCGCCATCGAGGTTGAACTTCGGGGTAGCCGCGAAATAGAGAGGGAGGTTCGGATCGACCTTACGCACTTCACGCCGCAGATCGGGAAGAATCGCCTGGGCACTCTGACCGCCGCGCGGCTTAACGATCACGGTGGCGAACTGGTTGGCGAGTGGCTCCGTGGCGGCTGGGCCGAAGGGCACGGAATAGAAGGGGACGTAAAAGCCGCTGTCCTCGACGTTGCGGTTGTTGAACGGGGCCGACATGCGCACCGTGGTGACCACACCCACGATGGTCCGCCAGGGGCCGAACTGGGGGGTGCTTCCGTCGCCCGTCCGGAACCGCCGGCCCATGGCGCTCTCGTTTCCGAAATGCTTCCGCGCGAACAACTCGTTCACCACTGCGACCGGGGCCTTCGAATCGAGGTCGGAATCGTCGAAGTCGCGGCCCTCAAGAACCTTCTGCCCGAGGACGCCAAAGAAACCGGGCGAGACCTGCTCGAAGTTGACGTTCGGGCGATCCCCCTTGGCGTTGTAAGTCTTCCCTTCGATCTCGATCGGGCCGTTGCCCGAGAACACCATCTGGAACCGGCTGGTCAAGGCGACACTCTCGAACTGCGAAGAACTGCGCAGGGTGGTGAGGAGGCGATCGAAGAAGAGCTTGCGAGCCGCGGGGGTCGGATAGTCGCCGTCCATGAGGCCCATGCGCGCGGACATGATGGAGGCGGTGTCGTAGCCGTAGTCGATGGTCTGTTGATTGACGATCGAGCGCACCTGGAGAACCGAGCCGATGAGGAGAATGCAGGTGATGGCGATCTGGAAGACCACGAGACCGCGGGTCAGGAGGCCGACATGCCGCGAACTGTTGCCCCGACCGGAGTCCTTGAGGGTCGAGGCCGAGTCGGTGCGCGACGAGATGAGCGCGGGCATCAGGCCCGAG
>JANODX010000163.1:0-2192 GCA_031412915.1 Vicinamibacteria bacterium
AATCGTGAGCCTGGGCATGGCCAACAGCCGCATGAAGGACTACTTCGATCTCCGAGCGCTGGCGGGGGAGGGCAACGTTGACGCCGCACTGCTCGCCGACGCGATTGCCGCCACGTTCATGAGACGGAACACTCCGATTCCCCCGGACCTCGCCGTTGGCTTGAGCGACGAATTCGCGCAGGATGCGGCGAAGCGAGCGCAGTGGAAGGCGTTCCTCAACAAGAGCCGCCTGACCGCGCCCGCTCTCGACAAAGTCGTGGCCGAGATACGCGAGTTCACCCGTGAACCTCTTCGCCTGGCGGCTCAGAGAACAGTAGGCTTATGAATGGAATGAGAGCAACTCACCCCGGCGAGATTCTTCGCGAGGAGTACCTGGTGCCCATGGGCTTGTCCGCCAGCGCCCTCGCCATCGCGCTGCGTGTGCCCGCGCCACGCGTGAACGACATCGTCCGGGAGCGACGGGGCATTTCGCCCGACACCGCGCTCCGCCTGGCTCGGTTCTTCGGCACCAGCGCGCAGTTCTGGCTGAACCTGCAGTCGGGTTACGACCTCAAGATTGCCACCGCAGCGAGTGGGAAGCGCGTCATGCAGGAAGTGCGGCCTCACGCCGCTTGAGCGCCGCGCAGGAGTCAAGCCGATGAAAACGCTGCCGTTTGCCGCCCTGAAGCACAAGATGTCCCCGGCGCGTCGCGCCGAGATCGCCCGTGCCGCCAAGGCGACGCACAACCCGCCCCACCCCGGCGAGTTCATCGCCGCCATGTACCTCGAGCCCCACGGTATCAGCGGCCGCCAGCTCGCGGCGAAGCTAAACGTTGCCCCTTCCACTCTGAATCGCATCCTCCTGGGCATGAGCGCAGTCAGTCCGGAGATGGCCCTGCGCCTGGCGAAGACCCTCGGCAGGTCGCCGGAGAGCTGGCTTTCTCTCCAGCACAACTACGACCTCTGGCAGGCGCGACGGCGCGTTGATCTGGCGGACGTTTCACCCCTCAAGCTCGCGACCGCTCGAGGAGCCACAGCCATGCGATACCTCGTTGTCGTCGAACAAGGCCCGACATCGTACGGCGCCTACGTGCCCGATTTGCCCGGCTGCGTTGCGGCCGGCGAGACCAAGGCGGAAGCTCTCAAACTGATCCGCGAGGCGATCGAGCTGCACATCAGCGACCTGAAGAGCGAAGGCCGCGAGGTGCCCCGGCCGACCTCTGTCAGCGAAGTGGTAGAGGTCGAAGCCGCGTAGCCCCACCTGGTCCGCGAACGCGGCCCTCCGCCTCGTCGCATCCGAGGAAAGGCCCTCCGCCCTTGCGACGAGGCCATCGAGGTGTGGGAGAGTCGGCGTCGGCCGCCATCGGAGTGGCGCGCTGCGGGCTCCGGTCTCCAGGATCGGGGCTTGCTACTGTCCCGGTCGCTTCCTCTTGACTCGCTCTGCGGCCGCCTTCGCCTCCAGCATCTTGTGGACCCGCTCGAACGCCCTCATCGCCCGACGGACATACTCGGGCAGGTCCTTCGTGGGCATGGGCTGGGGGAAAACAAGGGTGCGATTCACGGCAAAAGTAACAGATCGAACGTCCGCTTCGGTCGCCCGTGTGAAGTCGAGAAGCGGACGCGGTTTCGTGGCCGTAGCGTCCCAGACGGTCCAACGGTCCGAAAGCGGAAGGTAGAACTTCACCAGGTTCTGAAGACTCCGATAGAAGCGCCTCCTGATGTCCGCCACCGGCACATCGTGGCCGCCCTCTCGGACCCGCTGAGCGACGCGCTCGATGCACACCCGGGGCGACGTAACGCTGAGGTAGTGCAGCTCGATCTCGTAGCCGCGCTCCCGCGCCCTTGCCATGATCGGAGCGTGGCTGCGGCCCGACAGAGTCGACTCCCACCCGAACGAGTCTTTGGATCGAAGCGCCGCCCGGATCTCCCCGATCAGGACTCGGCCGGCACGGATGGAAGCAGCCTCGGGAGCAAATGGGGAGAGTCCCCGAGCCACCTCATCCGCGTTCATGAACCGGAGGCAGTTCACCTCCTTGGGAAGGAACTCCCTCGCGAACGTCGTCTTGCCAACGCCGTTGGCGCCGGCGATCAGATAGATGGTGGGCGGCACTTTCACGGGGGGCAATCCTAAGGCCGTGAGGCCAGGTCGAGTATCGCGCGGCCATCGGCCCCGTCCCGACGAGGCGGTAAAGATTGGGACCCGAACCGGCACG
>JANODX010000164.1:0-3203 GCA_031412915.1 Vicinamibacteria bacterium
CTCGCCCAGGGACGCCAGGTGCTGGGGAAGACCGCGGGCTGGCGCGACGTCATGCTCGACTGGCTGCCCTGGAACCATGTCTCCGGCGCCTTCACCCAGATGGGCGTGCTCGTAAGCGGAGGCACGCTGTACATCGATGGCGGGCTGCCGGTCGCCGGCCGGTTCGAGGAGTCGATAGAGAACCTCAAGGAGATCACGCCAGCGTTCTACGTCAACGTGCCTCTCGGTTACGCCATGCTCGCGGACGCGCTGGAGCGCGACGCCGAGTTGCGTCAGCGAGTCTTCACCAACCTCCGCATGGTCCTGTATGGAGGCGCGGGCCTGCCCCAGGCGCTCTACGACCGGATTCAGAGGATGTCGGTCGAGACCACCGGAGAGCGGATCTTCTTCACCACCGGTTACGGCGCCACGGAAACGACGTCGGGCTGCATGTCCATCTACTTTCCCACCGACGAGGTCGGCATCGGCCTGCCCATGCCGGGGCTCTCGGTCAAGCTGGTGCCCACGGGCCCCCGCTACGAAGTGCGCCTGCGCGGCCCGATGGTGATGTCGGGGTACGTCGCCAACCCTGAAGCCAATCGCGACCTTTTCGACGACGAAGGGTTCTACCGGACCGGCGACACCGCGCAGTTTCACGATCCCGCCGATATCGGCAAGGGACTCAAGTTCGCCGGGCGCCTCGCGGAAGACTTCAAGCTGGCGAGCGGCACCTGGGTTTCGGCGGGGCGGCTGCGTCCGCAGTTGCTCGAGGCCCTGGCTCCGCTGGTTTCCGATGTTCTGGTGTGCGGTGAAACCCATGCCTACGTGGCCGTTCTCGCCTGGCCCAGTCCCGCGGGTCGCGAGATGGGCGAAAGCCTGACGCCCCGCCTCGCCGAGCGACTTGCCTCATTCAATGCCGGCCGCGGGACGAGCGAGCGCATCGAGCGACTGGCCGTCCTCGTTGAGCCGCCGAGGGCGGACGCGCACGAGGTGTCGGACAAGGGCACCATCAATCAGCGCGTGGCCATGACGCGTCGGAGCGCCGACGTCGAACGCCTCTATGCCGAACCGCCGGATTCCTCGACGATTCTTCCCGCCTCATGACCCGAAACACCTGAAGACCAGGAAGCTCATGGAGATCAACGACTGCGTCGCCCTCGTGACTGGCGCCAATCGCGGCATCGGCGAAGGCTTCGTCCGCGTGCTGCTTGCCTCGGGGGCGCGCAAGGTGTACGCCGGGTCCCGTGACCCCAATGCGGCGGCGCACCTGGTGACGGAGTTTTCCGGGCGGTGCGAGGCCGTCGAATTGGATGTCACCGATGGGGGGGAAGTCACGGCGGCGGCGTCGCGCTGCCCGGACGTGAACCTGCTGGTCAACAACGCGGGTTCCTTCACCAACCGCCTGCTCATTGGCGCTTCCGACATGAGCGGCGCCCGCGAGGAGATGGAAGTCAACTACTTCGGGGTCCTCGCCATGTGCCGGGCCTTCGCGCCCGTCCTCGCCCGGAACGGTGGCGGGGCGATCGTGAACGTGCTGTCGGCCGCGGCCCTCGTCAATCTCCCCATCATGGGTGGCTACCCTCCGTCCAAGTCGGCTGCCCGCTCGCTCTCGACCGGGGTGCGGGCGGAACTTAGCGAACAGGGGACTCAGGTCATCGCCCTGATCGTGGGCTCGGTCGACACCCGGATGGCCGCCCACGTCGCCGGCGCGAAAGAAACTCCCGAAGACATCGCGCGCGCCGGGCTCAAGGCGGTCAAGCACGGCATCGACGAAATGGACACGGATGCCATGGCCACCGAAGTCCGCGCGGGCGTCGCCCTCGATCCCAAGGCGATGGAACGCCGTTTCGCCCGTATGCTTAAGAACACTTCGATCAAGACGGGGCGGTAACGGACAAGGGACAATGACAGTCAACAAGCTTCCCCCCATTCGCACCACGCTCAAACCTTCCGAGCATCCGTACCTCAACGGCGCGTGGACGCCGTTGCACGAGGAGGTCGATGCCTTCGATCTCGATGTGGTTGAAGGGCATCTCCCGAGCGACCTCGACGGGATCTATCTTCGCAACACCGAGAACCAGATCCACGAGCCGCTGGGCCGCTATCACCCCTTCGACGGCGACGGCATGATCCACCAGATCGACTTCGAGCGGGGCAAAGTCTCGTATCGAAACCGGTTCGTCAGAACCCGCGGGTTTCAGGCCGAGCAGGAAGCGGGGCGATCGCTGTGGGGAGGTCTCGCCGACCCTCCGGGGACTTCGGTGCGTCCCGGCTTCGGCGCCCACGAAGGTCTCAAGGATTCCTCGAGCACCGACGTGATTGTCCATCGCGGCATCGCCCTGTCAACTTTCTACCAGTGCGGCGAGGCGTATGGCCTCGATCCCGCCACTCTCGAGGATCTCGGCATCGCTTCCTGGGTGCCGCTCGACGGGATCTCGGCTCACCCCAAGGTGGACGATCGCACCGGGGAACTCCTGTTCTTCAACTATTCGACCCATGCCCCTTACATGCACTATGGCGTGGTCGATCGTCACGGCAAGCTCGCCCACTATGTTCCCATCCTGTTGCCCGGGCCGCGCCTGCCCCACGACATGTGTTTCTCGGAGCACTACGCGATCCTCAACGACTTCCCGGTGTTCTGGAACCCCAAGCTGCTGGAGAAGAACATCCACGCGGTCCGCCTCGATCGCAACCTGCCCTCGCGTTTCGGGATCATTCCCCGGTACGGGGGAGTCGGCGAGCTGCGCTGGTTTGAAGCGAAGTCGACCTACGTCCTTCACTGGCTCAACGCCTTCGAGGAGGGAGACGAGATCGTGCTCGATGGCTACTTCCAGGAAGATCCCTCGCCTCCGCCCCTGCCCAACGCCCCCGCCGGTTTCGAGCAGATGATGGCGTTCCTGGACCAGAGCAGTTTCAAGCCGCGGCTGTACCGATGGCGCTTCAATCTGAAGACGGGCAAGACCCACGAAGAGCAGTTGGACGACCGTTTTCTCGAGTTCGGAACCATCAATCAGAAGTACGCCGGCCGGCGTCATCGCTACATCTACAGCACCATGACCGTTCCCCTCTGGTTCCTGTTCGACACCTTCGTCAAGCACGACCTCGACCAGAAGAAGAGCTGGACGGTCAAACTCGAGAAGGGACGTTTCGGCAGCGAGCCGGTGTTCGCCCCGCGCATCGACGCCAAGGCCGAGGACGACGGCTACCTGGTCAGTTTCATCATC